>NZ_BAAARY010000027.1:0-17041 GCF_039532605.1 Pilimelia columellifera subsp. columellifera | reverse complement strand
GCTACAACCAGCGCTGCGAACCGTTCCGCTGGACCAAAACCGCCGCCGACATCCTCACCAAAGCCAACCGTCAAAAGACCTCAGACACGCGATACTAGCGAGCCCGACGCCATTTTCTCCCTACCGACCGGCCGTACACGTAGCCGCGATCCGACGGCCCAGACGACGTTCAAGGAGTTAACAAGAAAATGCCCCGGCCGACTGGCCCGGGGCATCTTCGATCGTCTACTCGAACGCGAAACTGGCTTCCACGATCAGTGGTCGGCCAGCAACGTCGTGCTTTGCAGTTCTGTGACGTGCCCCCGGCAGGGCACCAACCTGCGCTACGTGACGCTTCCGGCGGACCGGCCATGCGGGCCACGGGCAATCACCCCGCGTTTACCCCCCCGAAAACCCTTGCGAAGCGTTGACAAGAAGTGACGACCGTTGATCACCCGCGGTTCAAGGTTTCGGCAGGTCGGCGCGCAGATATAATAACCGACCACAAGCTAGCCTGACATGGGCGTTGTAGCTGCTGGTGATGTCGGCCAGCCCGGCGGAGGTGGTGAGGACCACGACTGGGATGGTCCGAGTGTCGGACTGGTCTTGGTCACGGTGAGAACTTCGTGCCGATGCACGACGAGCGTCTTCAGGTCGATCAGGATCAGGTCAGGGTCGGGGCGCCTCACCGTACGGGGTGTCGCCGCGGGGAGGCCAGCGCGTCGGCGCCGCTGTGGACGGCGTACATCCTGGACGGTGCCTTTTCGGTGAGCCGAGTGTGTCGTATTCTGGTCGGCTGCTCTCTCGCTGGAAAGGACCAATCAGGATGTCGATCAGATCCTTCGAAGGACTGCAGCGGGCCGACGAACGGACCCTGCGGTGTCTTCCCGGCGGGCTCGGCGTCGGTCTGCAACTGCGGCCTGAGGACGCCGCGGAGTACCAGCAGGAAGTTGCCGGTCGGTTCACCCTCGACGATCGAGTCGCCGAGGGTACCCGTAACAGCTACGAGCACCTGCGGACCGTGTTCGCGTACGGCGTGCTGTGCTACGAGATCTACACCCTCGTCGGCGACCACGCCCTCCTTGTCATCGAGCAGGCCCTTCGCGATCGCTTCGTCGACTTCCACGGCGGGACCGTTACCTTCATCGACCACATCGGCGCCGAGCACCACGTTGCAGTGGCCCGCTACGTCGACGTCCATTCGTTCCTGCGGGCCAACCGGCCACCACGCGGCCGGCAGTGCTGGCGGCTACGGCTGGCGAGGGGTGCCACGATGGCCTTCCGCGACGGCATGCTCCACGACCTGCGCACTTGGGCGCGCAAGGCCGGCCTGTTGCGGGGACAACGCAACCACGGGATCGAACGAGCGCTGGTCGAGCTACGGAACTTCGTCGCGCACCCTACCGGCTACCAGTTGTACGGCCCGGTGGAAGCGGCCCGGACTCTGCACGATCTCGCTGAAATCATCAACCAGCTGTGGGGCGCGTCGACTCCAGGGGGACGGTTGTACCCCGCACCGACCCGACGTGAGGTCGTCGTGATGGCATGGTCGACCGACGGCAGCGAGCGGATCACCGTGACTGCCGAGGCCCTGGCAGACTCAGTCGATCCAGACGACCGGCCATGGCAGTGCATCATCCTCCGTGCGGTCTTTCGACCCGACGAGGGCTACGCCGACCCCGCCCTACGCTCCTACGACTCTCGGGTCGAGGCCACCCTCTACCCGACAGACCTACTCTGGGGGCCGGGCACCATCACCGACGCCGCCGCCTGGTACGCGCAGCACAAGACCCAATCAGACATGATCGACCACCTCGACCAGACCTTCCTCATCCGCCATCATGACGACCTGCTGTGTCAGCCCGTCCGGCCGCAGCACGCTGCCGCCGCGCCCTGCGATGCCCAGGCCGGCACCTGGTACGCGGTCAAGGCCGACCACCCCAACGACGCCTACCAGCACGTCCGCAACATCGTCACGGCAGCAGGCTGCCAACCTCACGGCCAGTGCAACAACTGCCACGCCGAGACACTCAATGTCGGGCCGCACCACACAGCTACCGCCGGAACCCTCGCCACGGTCCCCCTGCCGCCGGACGTGGCAACGCCATGGGCGCAGCCGCGTGCTCGGGAGATGCCGGCATAAGACATCGAGAGGCCCCGGAAACGCCACCAAGGCCGGCCGCTCACCTCCTCCACGAACCACGGACACCGCCGACTGCTGGACGATCACGACACCCGCGCCAATCGCGCCGAAGGACACTGCGTTCACACAGTGGTCCGGTCGCTCCGCAGGTCGTTGCGGTACGCCCGTGTGGTCACCGCGTCGCGGTCCCGGAACCCGGCCCGGGGCAGGGGCCGGGCCGCGACAACACCGGATACGAACACGCCCCACATCCGTGGCCGGCTTCGTCGACGAGAGGTGCTGGCCATCGCACACCGGATCACACTGATCGGGATGGGCGTCATGGTTGACCTTCACCGCCCGCCAGTTCGGCCCTGACGACCCGCGCGGTGGATCACCGGCTGGGAGGATTACCGGACCCGGTTGGGCGCCTGCACGGACATCGAGATCCGCCTCTGGGGTGACTGATAACCAGTCTCCCGAGCGTGACCCGCAGGGGAACGCCGCTCGCGGAGCGTCGCTCTCTGGACCGCAGGGTAGAGGACCCCTACCTCACCCGGATCTGGGTACCACGCGCTTCTCCGGCCGGCGTGTCTCCCCCACCCAGGACCCGGCGAGGCTCGTACGCTAGTACGAGGCGGCCACCACTGATCCTCTCGGCAGCTCACCGTCCCAGCCTCTTGCTACGTCGCGTGTTCGAATGCGAGCCTCCGTGCCTCAGCTCCCCGAGATCAACTGGCAGCAAATCCGCGGCAAGGCACCCACCGGCTCACGCCAGGACGGGTTCGAGGAGCTCGGTAGTCAGCTGATGATGGCCGGCGGGCTGGTCACGTGGCCCGCCGGCTCCGACCTCACGCGGTTGGGCAACCCCGACGGTGGGCGGGAAGGGCGCGGCAAGCTTCCAAGCGGTGAGGTCTGGGCTTGGCAGACCAAGTACCTCTTCAGGCTGGGCGACGCTGAGTGGCGTCAGATCGACAAGTCGGTCCGGCGGACGTTGCAGCAGGAACCCGTGTTGGCCCGCTACTACGTGATCTTGCCCTACGACCGTCCCGGTGGTGACACCGAGAGGACGGCGAGCGCGTGGACGAAGTGGAACACGCACGTCGCCGCCTGGGAGGCCGCCGCGTCAGAGGCCGGCATGACGGTCGAGTTCGTGTACCTCGGTGCCGCCGAACTCAACGTGTGCCTTCTGCAGCCGTCGCAAGCTGGACGGCTACGATACTGGTTCGATCTTGAAGTTTTCACGCAGGAGCGATTTAGGGGTATCGCTGCGGCGGCTGCAGCAGATGCGGGTGGACGCTACAGCCCCAAGCTCAATGTAGAACTGCCCATCGGGGCCGCGTTCGAGGGTCTCGCCCGCCGGCCGTCGTTCGAGGTGGCGGTGCGCACGAGACGTGCGGCCTTGCGGCGGGGGCGCGGCACGTTTGGCCTGTCGAAGCCCGACGAGCGGCCGGACCTGTTCGAGCCAGCGCTATCAGCGCTGGACGTCGCGCTGAAGGATCTCGACGGCCAACTCGGCGAAGCGGCCCAGGTGGCGGGCCGAGCGACGGGAACGCTTCCGGATTTGAGTTCCACGGTGTTCCCTACACAAGGGGCCCTTCGAGGCGTCGCCGAGCTGCTCCGAGAACACTGCCTGACAGATGACCGCCTCTACATCAACAGCGCCGGCAGCCTCCACAGCCAAGTGTCGGCACTCCGCGCGGCTCTGGGCGAACTGAACTCCTTCATGGAAGGAAGATCCTGGCGCGCCTTCGAAGCGGCAGCAGTTCTGATTACCGGTCCGGGTGGCGCCGGCAAGACTCACCTACTCTGCGATCTCGCTGAGGCACGCGTCGCCAATGGCCTCCCGACGATCATCGTCCTCGGTGAACAATTCGAGACCGGGCCGATCGAGGCGGATCTCGGCCGTATCATCGGCTTCCGAAATCCCGAAGGTGCGCTGCTGGCTACGTTTGAGGCCGCATGTCAGGCTGCTGAACAGGTCGGCCTGATCCTCATCGACGGGCTGAACGAACCGAATGATCGAAGCCTATGGAACAGGTATCTGCAGAGCTTCCTCAACGACGCCGCGCAGCACCAACACATCAGGGTGGTTCTCACGTGTCGCACTGAGTTCCTCACCGAAACACTGTCCGACACCCTGCAGTACCGTCTGCCGGCCTTCCCGCATTCAGGGTTCGAGGAGGTCCCGCAGGAGGCTGTTCGGACATTCTTGGACTGGTACAAGATCGAGCGTCCCTCGTTCCCGATGCTGGACCCCGAACTGACCAATCCACTGTTCCTTAAGCTCCTCTGCACGGCGTTGGAGACTAACGGGGAAACGCGTTTTCCTCGGGAGGGCTTGGGAGCCTCCTGGATCTACGGCAGCTTCCTCGAGGCGATGGACACGCGGCTCTCGTCCGAGGACCGCTGCGACTACGCTCCCGGTGCCGGGCTGGTCCAGCGTGCCGTCGAGCAGGTGGCCGCCGCCATGCGGGGACGCGGGCGACGGCTGCCATGGGATGAGGTCGACCACATCACCTCGTCGCTGCTTCCCGAGCGCACGTGGAGTCGCAGCCTGCTCAACGGGCTATTGAAGGAGGCGGTCTTTTCCGAGCTCTCGGTCAAGGGGCAGCGCTACATCCGGTTCGGTTACGAGCGGCTGGGCGACATCGCCGGAGCCCGCCTCATCATCGCCGACGGCATTGACGGCCTGAAGAGCGAGATACAAACCCTGGCCGAGCGCTGGCACAGTAACGCTGGGATTCTTCAGGCCCTCGCAACTCTCCTTCCCGAGCATCACGGCGTCGAGCTCGTGGACCTTCTCGAGATCTCGGTCGATGACTATTCAGCATACGGCGACTTCCTTGTCAGCGTCAGTTGGCGCCGACCAGACGCGGTCAGTGACCGCACCAAGGAACTGGTCCAGGGGCTCCGGGCTCACCGCTACTACGCGGACGACGCGAACAGCGCGCTGCTGCATGTCGCCACCGTCCCCGGCCACTCGCTGAACGCGGAGTGGCTTCACGGCCAGCTCATTGACCTGACGATGCCGGAACGGGACACCGCCTGGTCCAACTTCTGCGATCAGCAGCAGGAGTCCAATGGCCCCCTTCACGCCCTGATCGAGTGGGCGTGGTCTGATGCGGGCTACCACTCCGACGACCACACCCGCCGCCTTGCCTCGCTGGCGCTGTGCTGGGCGTTGTGCTCGACCCACCGGCCAACCCGGGACAACGCCACGAAAGCACTCATCGCGCTACTGGAACGCGCCCCGCACCTGTACGGCCCGATCCTGAACCGCTTCATCGATGTCAACGACGACTACGTCGAGGAGCGTCTGCTGTCGGTGGGGTGCGGCATCACCCAGCGCATTCGACCGGAACGCCGTCGTGAGCGTTGCAACGGCCGTCGCGGAATTCACCCTCGCGCGCGACTACTGGCCGGAGAACTACCTGAGCCGCGACTATGCCCGTCGGGCGATCGACGCAGCTCTGAAGGTCGACTGGGAGCCAGACATCGCCGACGTCGCTGCACGCATCCAACCGCCCTACGCATCACAGTGGATTTCGCCAAAGCAGAGCAAACGGGAAGCGCGGGAGCTTACCGGCCCGCCGGACTACCGATACAACGCTGTGCACCATCTGGCTATGTCCGACTTCGACGACTTCCGCAAGCACGAAGTCGAATCCCTAGTCTCGACCTTCAAACTGGGCAACGACCTCAACGCGGACCAGCTGGGGCTGATCCTCTTCGAACAGGCACTCACCCTCGGCTGGACCCCGGAACGCTTCGAACGTATCGACCGAAACATCTCACGCATGCGCTCCGCACACGAGAAAGAGCATGACGGTTACGCACTGAAGTACACCTGGATCGCGTTCAAGCAACTCGTCGGCCGCATCACAGACCGATTCGAGCTCAACCCGAGCCAACGTGACGACGACCGAACCCACTACGAGACACCGCTCGACGTCCGGGGCCACGACATTGACCCCTCCGTCCTCCAGCGCCGCACCGAGAACCGGGTCTACGCAGACACTCCGCCGCAGTGGTACGCACCTGCAGAGGTGAACTTTCCCAGTCACCTTGACCCTGGCTGGGCCAGCAACGACAACCACATCCCAGAGCTCGATCGCCAGCTCGTGTGCAAGGACGCCGCGGGGAAAACGTGGCTAACCCTCGGGGGGGGACTACCACTGGTCCCAACCACAGGCGCCCGAGAAGGCCGCCGACCGGGAGCCCCATCACGTTGTGTGGGCGCAAATTCGCTCGTACCTCATCGACGCCCAGGACTTGCCGGCATGGGAGATGTGGGCCGATGGCAAGAACTGGCACGGTCGCTGGATGCCCGAGTCAGGCAGCCCAACCGGGCTCTTGCTCGCCGACCACCCGTACGAAGCCGACTGGCCTAACCTAGAAGGGCGAAACAGCACTCCGGGAGAAGGGGCCACCCCGGGAGCCCTGACGGTGACAACGACCCGCTACGGCGGCGTCAGCGACTGGGACCGGTCTGACAGCAAACACCTCTACACCTACATGCCCTCCACTGCGCTCTGCACCGCCCTCAACCTCAACCGCACGGGCGAGTTTCAGTGGGGCCGCGGCACCCAGACGCTCGCAGAAAGCTTCGCCGCGCGCGGCACCGGCCCGGATACCGTCCACGTCGAGGCCGGCCTTCTCGGCTCGGCACTCGCGGCTAGTAAACAGTGCCTGATGTGGACC
Organism: Pilimelia columellifera subsp. columellifera; assembly: GCF_039532605.1. Taxonomy (NCBI): domain Bacteria; kingdom Bacillati; phylum Actinomycetota; class Actinomycetes; order Micromonosporales; family Micromonosporaceae; genus Pilimelia; species Pilimelia columellifera. The sequence goes on along the minus strand of NZ_BAAARY010000027.1, from coordinate 10,236 downwards.
ATTCTGGCGGCAAAGGAAACCACGATGCCCCACCACCGATGGCCTGAAGATGGCGCACAGGTCTCCCGAATCTACTCAGCGTCGTACGCCTTCGATGGCATCAACATCCGGCGGCTCGACGCCAATGCCCGAACCCTGCTCGCGGGCGGAGGCGAGACCAACCCCGCGAGATGGTCGCTGCCGTCCACTATCCCCATCTAGATCCGCAGTGGCAGCTCGCCGAGCGGGCTGCGACGAGGACTGCGGCGACCACATCGCCAACCGGGGGCCGTAAGAAATGGTGTCACGGGGCGCACAGGCTAGCGGTCGCGCCTGACCGAACCGGCCAGCGCGCCCTACAAGGTGAAGCGCACGCCCACGCGGGCCGGCCTGCGGAGGCTCGGCGAATGCGGCGTGCTTGGTGAGTGCGTGATGGAGGGTGTCGGGCGTGCGGCCGTAGTCGTTGCCGCCGGCTCGGGTCAGCAGCCGGTCACGCATGGCGGCTCGGTCGATGTTGAGGACCATGAGGCGGTCGAACATGTCTGCGAAGTCGAACGCGTTGTCGGCGCGTCCGTTTCACCGTGCGGACTGTGGCTGTGAGCTTTCGGGGCAGTCAGGGCCTACCCAGCCATCTAGGCTACTCCCCCACATGACGTATGACGCCGGGGCTGTCACACCCGTGTGCAACCGTCTGTCTTCGATGGACCACAGACTGTCGATTTAGCTCGGTCGTTGAGGAGGACCGCTTGGCAGTACATGAGCACCACCCCGATCTTTTCACGGTCGAGGACGCGTCGTCGGAGCCGTCGACAATCGAGATTCGCTCGCCTGCCGGGGACGCGTCGGTGCGGGCAAGGTGGCGAGCGCTAGTTCTCACCGACCCGGTGGCTCGCCTGGTTCGCAACGCGGGACATGCCGGTATCGACGATGACGTCTTCGACCTGCGGCAGTTGGCCCTCGCCGCGATCGACGTGGCGGTCGCCTCGATGGGGTTCGCCCGGCAAATCACTCTGGCGCAGTTGGTGGATACCGTCGCCGGGCTCGCTCGGCTGATGGACGGCCGGGAGGACTCGGCGGCGGCGGTTGAGACTGCGCGGTGGGTGGTTCGGGGTCTGCTCAACGATGCCGAGAATCAAGGCAAGTTCGTATACGTCTTTCATGACATTCGTTCAACGCCGCACCGGCGGGAGGAGTATGCCTTCAGGCTGCTGTCGTTGCAGGACAGCCCGTCCGGCGCGGTCGTGCAGGCGTCGCCGCAGGCGGTCATGCTCTACCTCAACGGTCTGAACCTCGATGTCGATGACGCTGAGGAGGCCCTGTCGGTGGTATTGCGTCGCCAGTTGGACGACCGCCGTTTCGAGGCTGCCGGCCGCACCGCGGAGACGGCCGAGCGTGCATCGGTGGCGATGGCTGCCACCCTCGCAGACATCATCGAGTCGACTCGCCGCGACGTACGTTCAGCCGACTGGCTGGTGGATGTTCCTGCACGGCTGGCCCGTGCGCGCAAGCACGTGAAGGCGCGGATCGAAGCGGACGGCCAGGTGATCGGTCATGTCATGTCCGGTATCGATGCGGAGTCGGATGCTGCCGTTCGACGCGCGTCCGGTGATCTGGTCGAGACGTTGCAGCGGATCCGCGACGTGCACCTCGATCTCGCGTCTCGTGCCGCCGGCGCACGGGAGGTGCTCCAGCAGGCGCAACTGCGCCAGGTGTTCAGCCGGCCCGTGCGGTTACGGCTGCTCAACGTCGAACGGGAGCTGTTCGAACCGATCCTGACGATGACCACCGCCGATGCGCAGGCCGTCGGCGAGGCGTTCACCGACCGGATTCTGGGGTTCCGGCTCCCGCGGGTGCTACACCTGGGTGATCTGGTGGACACTCTGCTCGCTTCGACCCGGCAGGTCACGCCGGTCGGGTACGCCCCGGAGGACCCCGGCAACGCCGACGAGGCCGATGCCCAGGCATACCCGCCAAAAGTCATCGCGGCAGCCACGAAGATTCTGCGCCAGGCCGAACACGGGCCGGTACCGCTCACCCAGTTGGTCGACGCCGCCACCGCCGTCGACCCCGACGAGGTGGACGGAGCGGTCGAGGACCTCATCGAACTAGTCACCCTTGCAGCCCTGTGGGCCTACGCTCCCGACCTGCCCGAACCGGGAGATTCACCCTCTGCCGGCATCGACACCTTGATTGCGGCCCTGGAAGCAGAGCGCACAGCCCACACCATCGACCGGCCCATGGTGTGGGGCAACCAGTTGATGATCTCCGCGATTGAGGCGGCCTCATGAGTATTTCCCTGGAAGACGTCCGACGCGCCGCTGAACTGGTGACCTTCGGGCTGCGCCACGGCGCCCGTCCAACTGACGGAAACCCTTACGGGCTGCTGCTGCACCGCTACCGCACCGAGGCGGCATTCAGCGAGTTGGTCGAGGTACTCGCCAGCGGACTCGGTCTCGCCGTACTAGGCACTCCGGCGCGTACCGGCATCGTGGTGACCACCCAACCCGGCAGCGTGTTCGCTACCCGCACCTCCGACCTACGTAGCACCAACATGGGCCCGGACGACAAGCTGGTGGCCGGTCTAGTAACCCTTGCGATCGCCGCGTACGCCTTCCCCCACCCGCGGGACCTGGACAGCACCGACGTAAAGATCGTCGAAGTTGTCAACCTGGACGCCTTCATCCGCTCGGCAATTGCGCGTGTGGCCGCAACAACTGGCGAAGACGGCAACGACGCACAGGCACGTCGGGCCGCCGACCTCTACGACCGGATGAGTGCCTTCCTACCCAAGGCGAACCAGGCAGGCCCTGCCAAGGGATGCACGCAGTGGGCCATCGGCGAGGTCCTCGGCTGGCTCGTCGACCGCGGAGCGGCCCGCCCAGCGCCGACCATGGGCGCCACCACGTACCAGCTCACCGACCGCTTCCGGCTCTTGGTCGCCGACGTCGGCGGCGGTGAAGCTCTCGAAGCGCTGCGCACTGCCCGACGCGAATCGGAGACCAACTGATGCCCGCTCCTGCCAGGCTGTGGAGGATCCGCAGGATCTACCTCGACCGCATCGGCGCCCCCGCCGCCCGCTTCCGCGACGTGTGGCTGGAGTTCGGTAGCCGCACCGGGAACCCGCTCGACACCATCCTGTGGATGCGTAACGGCGGCGGCAAATCCACACTGATCGCGTTGATCTGCGCATCGATCCGGCCCGCGCGTAACGACTACCTTGCCACCGCCGAGACCGGCCGCCACCTCGAGGACTGCGTGCTGGGCGCCGACACTGCCCATATCGCCATCGAGTGGCAGGACCCGGACGGACGACGCATGGTCACGGGCGCCGTCTACGAATGGACCGACCGTATCCAGCCCGCAGACCCGAACGCCTCCTGGGAGCAGCTGCAACAGCGTTGGTACGCGTTCACCCCTTCGCGCCCGGCTGCCGAGATCGAGGTCCTGCCGTTCCATGACGGCAACCAGCACCCGACGACACTGAAGGCGTTCGCTGATGCGATCGCTGCGTTGCCGCCCGAGGCGGACTCCGTGGTGATCGACTACAAAGATCAAGGAAAGTGGACTAGCGCTCTACAGGACCGTGGCCTTGATCCCGCTCTGTTCACCGCCATCCTGAAGATCAACGCCAGCGAGGGCGGCATCGAGAAGCAGTTCAAGTTCTCTACGACCGACGAGTTCGTGCGTTACCTACTCAGCCTGGTCGGCGACTCTGCAACATCCCGCAGGCTGTCTACCATGCTGGGCAAGCACCGCGCCAGCATCGCCCGCCACCCGCGCCTGCGCACCGAACTCGACTTCACGAGTGAAGCCGTCCAACACCTCAAACTCCTCAAGGAAGACCACCAGCGACTCCACGAAGCCGACGAGGGCCGCGCCACGCAGGGCCATCGTGCGCGAAACTTGGCCGCTTCCTTCTCAGCGGCAGCCGCCCACGCACGCATTCAGGTTGCCCGCCACAGCGCGGACGCTGGTGAGCAACGCGACCGTCACAAGCAGGCCGCCGACAACGCCGACGTCTACGAGTCTCTACACCGCGAGTACCAGTGGTGGGCGGCGCATCTACTCGAAGAGGCCGCCCGGGCCGTCAGCGCAGACGCGGAGAAGACCGTCGCCGAGCGTGACCAGCTACGCCAAGCGTGGCACCTGGTTCCAATCCTGGTCCAGCACGCGGAGCTGTCAGCGGAGCTCAAGGGCCTCCGCGAGCAGCAGACACGCGACAAAGCCGACGCCGCTCCCGTCCGTCAGCGCTACCAGCAAGCTGCCGCCCAGTTGATCGCGGTGCTCTACCGATCCCGGCGCGATCTCGAAGCCACCATCGACACGAACGAGGCGACCGCCGCCGCTGCCGAGAAGGAACGGCGGAAGGCCCAGGACAAGGTCGCAGAGGCTGATCGTGAACTCGGTGCCCTGACTGCCGAGTGCGTCCAGCTGAGGCAAAGCATCACCGTGTTCGAGACATCGGTGGCTAGCGCAGTCGCCGACGAGCACCTGCCGGTCGGCGCCGATCTAGCCGACACGCACACCGCGTGCGCCGGCCAGCAGACCCGGCTGCTGCACGAGCTGGACGTGGAAATACCGAACGCGGCGAACGCGCTGGCCGAAACGCGCTCGCCCATCGACGCTGAACACCGCGAGCTGGGCACCCAGATCGCCAACATCAAAACCGCGCTGCGCAATCTCAACGACGAGCTCCAGGAGCTGCTTGAGCAGATCAGCCGGCTCGGCAGCCACAACCGACTTACTCTGCTGGCCCAGGCCGACACCGTTGACCCGGTCGCCGAAAACGGCGCTCTCCAGCAAGCACTGACTGATGCGATCATTGAGATCGACCGCGAGCGCATCGATCTTTCCGTCGAGGACGCCGACGACCGGCGAGCACTGCAATCACTCGCTGGGCAACCCGGCCTTCTCCCGGCATCGCTAGACCTGACCCGCGCCGCCGACGTCCTGCGCGAGCACAGTATTCCCGCGGCTACCGGCTGGCACTACCTCGCCGACGCGGTCGCACCTGCGTTATGGCAACGCGCCATCACCAATGCGCCATCCCTGGTCGCCGGCCTGCCGGAACCTGTCAAGTCAACTGAGACAGTTTGTTGATTTTGTTTAGCTTTTACTGTCTGGCTGCGTGGTCGCCGACGGGCCGGTGAACTGGTCCGTGTCGTGGTTGTCGGGTTTGTTGATCCATGCCCGGTCGGGGAGGCGGGGCGGCTGCGGCCGATGGCGGCCGAACCGCTGCGGATGCGCCGCCCAGGCGGCGTCGAGGGTGCGTTGGCGCTGTTCGCGGATCTGTCCGGCGGCGCCGTGGTGGACCGAGGCGGGGGTGTGCAAGCCGATCCCGGAGTGCCGGTGTTCGTGGTTGTAGTAGGTGTAGAAGGCTTCGCAGTGCTGCCGGGCGTGTTGGATCGACCCGAACCGCTCGGGGAACGTCGGGTCGTACTTGAGTGTCTTGAAGCTGGCCTCGATGTACGGGTTGTCGTTCGACGTCTTGGGTCGGCTGTGGCTACGGCCGATCTTCAGATCGGTCAGGAGTTGGGTGAGGGTCTTGCTGGTCATCGCGGCGCCGCGGTCGGCGTGCACGGTCAGCTGATCGGGGTCGACGCGTTCGCGGGCGGCGGCGTCGGCGATGAGCGCTTCGGCGAGCTGCCCGTCCTCGTATGCGGCGATCAGGTGCCCGACGACGTAGCGGGACCAGATGTCGATCACCGTGTAGAGGTGGAACCAGACGCCCTTGTGTGGGCCGCGGAGCTTGGTGATGTCCCAGGACCAGACCTGGTTCGCCGCCTCGGCCACCAGTTCGGGCTTGGTGCGGGCCGGATGCGTGGCCTGGCTACGGCGTTCACCGCTTTGACCGGCGGCGCGCAGGATCCGGTACATGGTGGACTCCGAACACCACCAGCGGCCTTCGTCGAGTTCCCGGGCCCATACCTGCGCCGGCGCCAGATCGACGTGTTCGGGCCGGTTCAGCAGCTGCAGCACCTGCTCACGTTCGGCCTCCGACAGCGCCGACGGCGGCGGCTTACGCGGCGTGCGTGGCCTCGGCGGTGCTGGCGGGGTGCGGCGCCGATACAGCGTCGCCCTCGACAGGCCGGTCAGCCGGCAGGCGGGCGTGATGCCCCACAACGCTGTCAGCGCCTGCTGCGCCTGGGCGAGGACGGGCTCGGCGTCGGCACGGTGTCCGCGCTCTCGGAGAGCAGTTCCAAGAGCGCGTGCGCTTTTCCCATGATCGACAGGGCGGTCTGGGTCTTCGACAACTCGGCCTTCAGGCGGGCGTTCTCGCGCTGAAGGCGGGCGAGTTCGGCGTTCTCGGCTTTCTTCGCCGCCCGCGCGGCCGCTTGACGGCGGTCCGTCAGGCCGGCCGAGGCTCCGGCGTCCCGGGCCTTGCGCCAGTCGAGAATGTGTGACCCGTAGAGCCGTTCCCTGCGCAGGATCGCCCCACGAGCCGCCGCATCCGGTGCCGTGTCGTACTCGTCCAGGATCCGCGCCTTGAACTCTGCGGTGAACGTCCGCCGCTGGGGCCGGGCGTCCAGATCCGGGCTCTCGTGGGGCTTCGACGACATGCTGATGCGCTCTCCTTCAAGACCGTCCAGGAAAGTATCCCCTGGTAGAAGGCTGTCTCACATCAGCGTGACAGGGAGGGTGCTGGTGTACGACGCGGACGACCTAGGCGTCGCTCAGCAACGCCTGGACGCAGCTGCGCTAACCCCCGGCACCACCGTTCAGGTTGCCACCACCCGCGCCCTGCAGGTCGCCATCGACACCGGCCCGGGCGAGGTGGACGGCTTCGTCGTGGCGCCAGCCGCAGCACTCTTCGACCGCGACGCTGCCACCGCGGAGGTCGAGCGCCGGGAGACGGCCAGCGCGACTCGCGCCGAGCACCTGCGGCAGCTTGAACTCGCCCGTGACCGCGATAAGCAGCTGATCCACGAACTTGCGCTCCTGGCCACTATCTGCCCTCCGGGCCACCTTGAGCACCTCGCCGCCGAGCACAAACGCATCACCGCAGGGATCGACGTGGCAGAGAAGCGGCACAGCGTGCTCACCGCGCAGCTGGGCGACTTCAATGTCCGCGCGGCGCAGCTGAGCCGACAACGTGAGGAGACCATTAAGAGGGAAAGGATCATGAATTCCCGCGTCCATATCCTCGGCGGCCTGACCCACCAACTGCCCGCCATCGCGGAACTGCGTAACAAACTGGCCCAGGTACCTGCCGCACGCGAAGGCCTCGAGGCTGCTAGGGCGATCGCGGCGGCATCCGAACGGGAGTTACGCACGGCCGCTGAGCGTGCGAATGGTGATGTCAGCCGTGACCGGCGGATCGTCGCGGAATTCATTCGGGAGGCCACTCAGCTCGCCGACGCCGCGGGCGAGGCGACCGCCGAGGCCGAGGCCGTCACCCTTGCGCAGGCGCGAAGCACGTTCGGGACCGCCCGCACGGCCTATCAGATTCAAGCATCGCGCAACGTGATCGCCGCCCAAATCGAGGGCCTGGCCGGGCAGATGTCCCGTCTAACCGCCGCCATGGCGGCGGCAGACCAGGACGTCCGACACCTGGCCGATGACCTTGCGGCAACACCCGCCGCGGCCGACCCTGCTATGACCGCCGAACTCACAGCGACCTCCGAGGAGCAGTACGCCGAGGCGCTCGGTGATCGGGCCGTCAAGCGTAGCGACGCGGAGGACGCCGACAGGGCACTGCAGAAGGCCGGCCGCAATCGCCCACTTCGGGCCGAGCTGATGCTGCCGGTCACCGAACCTGCCGACCTCGACCACGCGCTACACCTGCGGGCAGGAGCCGAAGAGAGGCAGAAGTGCCACCGCGCACAGCAACAGGCCGCTGCCGAGGCTCTCGCCCGTCTGGAAGCGCGCATAGAGCGTCTGACGAATGACGCCGACCAGTTCGACAGCCTCGCCGCCAGCCTCATCAGCAACGACTGCCAAGTCACGGACGCCGCCATACCGCCCGCCGCCTATGCGGGAGCCATCACCGACGGCATGAGCGAGGCCGACGCGGCGCGCCGAGAGCTGGCCAAAGCAGACCGGAGTGTCGCCACTGCCCGCGCGGCCGTCACCGAGCGCGGCCATGTCATCAGCCGCTGGTCCGGCGAGGCGCGCTTCGCTGCCGTCTCCACTGAGGTGAAGGCTCGGTTCAGCGGCGGTGAGCACACCACCGGCTTGGCTGAGGAAGCCGACCATCTCATTGCAGAAATCGTCCTTTACAGAGCGAATCTTCAAGGGCAGATCGATGAGGTGGAGCAGGATAAGGAGATCGTCGTGTCCGCGCTCTGCGAAGAAGCCCGAACGTGCCTCAAGTTGCTGCAACGCGCACAGACGCAGGCGCAGCTCCCGGCTGGCATCGGCGACCACCTCAAGAATCGCCGTTTCCTCGACGTCGGCCCCAAGCGCGGCGTCGATACCAGCCCTCCGGTCATGCGCAGCCGCATCAGCACACTCGTGGACGGCCTCGTGCAGAGCGAAGCCAAGACGCAGCCCGACGGCAAGGCCCTGATCTGGCAGGCCGTCTCCGCCGCCGTCGGCGGTCCCGGCAACTTCATGGCACGCGTCCTGAAGCCGTCCACCAACCTCGCCGACGAACGGGAACCTGTCGAACGGATGGGCAAATGGTCCGGCGGGGAAAAGGTCACCATCAGTCTGTTGCTGTTCTGCATGCTCGCCCGCCTACGCGCGGCCAGCCGCGGCACCGATCATCCCGGTCTGGGTGTCCTACCGATGGACAACCCTCTCGGTACCGTCAACTACGTAGCGTTCCTGGATCTGCAACGACGGGTCGCCGCCGCCAACGGTATTCAGCTCATCTTCCTGTCCGGCCTGGCCGACATGCGCGCCATTGGCCGCTTCCCCAACGTCATCCGGATGAAGAACACCCACAACCACTATCGCACCTACGCCCAGGTCAGCGAACGCAACGTCAACGAAGACAACGTCGCCGCCGCCATCACCACCGCAAGGCTCACCTTCCCCCTCCAGGAGAGCCTGCTGTGACCGGCCCGAGCCCGTTGGCCCGTCACTTGGCCACAGCCGTCACCAACCACCGGACGACCCGGATACCGGTCAACGTCCTGCGGACCGCAGCCCATGCCGCGGATCTCTCGCTCGCCGGCCACCCAGACGCACGCCGCAGACTCGCCGCCGCGCTCGACGAACTCACCAGCGCCGGCCTCATCCGAACACCAGCAGCAACAACCCGGACTGCCTGGGACCACACCCTCCAGCCGCCACTACCCAACTGGGTGCAGCGCCTCACCGCACAACGGGCTCCGATCACCCTCCCGGCGCCAGTTACCACCGCCTGGCACGCACGACTCGCCTGGGCCGCCGCGTTCGTCGCCAGTGAACGCCCCACCGACAACGAACTCGCCCTGCTCCATGCAGCGAACCGTTACCTCGCGGGGCACCAGCCGCCCGAGATCGTCCCGATGCGGGAGCGCTCCTGGGAGTTGCTCCGCGAGGAGAAGGCCCTCGACGCCCTCATTCGGGGACGACTGTTTGCCGCGAACCGCCTTACCCTGGCGGACCTGCATTGCGAGCGCATACCCCTGCCCCCGGTCCAATGGCAGGTCGGCGACGGCCCCGCCGCACTTCTGGTCGAGAACCACACCACCGCCCACAGTCTCGCCTGCTGGCTGCCTGCCAACGGCTCCGTCGGCACCGTCATCTGGACCGGAGGCAGCCAGCTCCCGCAAATCCTTGCCTCCATGCCAGCAGACTGGTCCCGTCCCCTGTCCTACTACGGAGACGTTGACCTGCGCGGTATCGAGATCGCTGCCGACGGCAACCATCACGCCCAAGCCCTCGGGCTCGGTCCGCTGACCCCGGCGTCGAACCTGTACCGCCTGCTGCTCGAGGTCGGCGCACCGGTCAAGCCCAAGACGCGTGCCCGGATCATCGCCGCCGACCACGCCATCCTCAACTGGTTCCCGCCTGACCTGCGCGCACCTATTGGCGTCATCATCGCGGCAGGCCAACGCATCCCTCAGGAAGCAACTGGCCGCAGCCAACTGAGCAACATCGATCCGAACGAGTTCGCCCTCTGCGGCGCCGCGACGAGTCCTCCATCCTCGCCGGGACATTGATCACCGACGCGGCGTCCCGTCCATGTTCTGCGGCGTCGGCGACCAGCTCGGCCTCCGTCGCCCACCTAAGACCGTGTGTCAGTTGGGGTTGTTGCTGGTCAACAGGTCGAGGCGGACGGCGCGGCGGTAGCAGATGACAGCGCATGCAGCAGCAACGAATGCG
>NZ_BAAARY010000026.1:0-21161 GCF_039532605.1 Pilimelia columellifera subsp. columellifera | reverse complement strand
GCCCTCGGCCAACAGAGCCCGATCGCCTACGAACAACGATCAGCTACTCTCGCCCTCGCCGCATAACAACCGGTGTCCACGATCCTGGGGGAAGCCCCCAGCGTACGAAATGAACGAGCGCCACGTCGGCACGACAGGGACCGCCAAATTTGGCGGTCCCTGTCGTATTGGGTTTTAGCGGCGCTCAGGGGAGCCGCCAACTTTCGGCTGGCCAACAGTGAACCAGCAGATGATGCCGAGCATGGGCGCGAGGAAGACGAACCACACCCAGCGAGTGCGTTGCTCCTGGGTCAACGGTGCGCGAAGGATCTTGCTCAGGACGAAGAGAATCAGCGCCACATACACGCCGATCAGGGCGATCCAGAAACCTATGCCCGCGATCGTGGTACCGGTGTCACTCGCAGCAAGCAGCTGGCCAGAAAGATGGGACATTGCCGATCGAGCCCCCTTCGAGATGAGTTCTACTGTGGTTGCTTAGGAAACATCGCGTCGGACGAAGCTGATCGTCCCGGCACCGAGTGCCAACACCAGGTAGCCCACCGTCACCGCGACCGCCCCGCCTTGGGACAACACGTACGGATGGTTACTGCCGGCGAGCTGGGGAATCAGGTTCGGGAGCAGGATCGAACCGAACCGCAGCTGCCAAACCGTCGGCAGGAAGTGCGCAAAGGCCGGCGCCACCAGCAGAAGGGATCCCAGTGTCACCAGGGTCGACGCGGTGGAACGGAACCAGGTGCCGAGGCCCACCGCCACGATCGTGGTCACCATCACGATGATGGTTGCGCAGAAAACCTTCGGCAGAGCATCGGTCCAGACCGGCCAGGGGTTGATCGGTGCCGGACGGTCGCCGACCAACATCTTCGCGCTGGCAAACGATAATGACGCGAAGAACAGCCCGGCCAGGAGAGCCGCCGTACCGGCCACCGTCGCCTTTGCACCCAGGAGAAGTCGTCGTTGGGGGACGGCCAGCAGACCGGGCCCGATGGACCGGGTCGTGAACTCGCTGGTGATCAGCATCGCGCCGATCGACCCCACGAAGAACATAACGAACGGTATGGACACGACGCTGGGATCGGCAGTCTCAAAGTTTCCCTTGTCGGCAGCCGTCGCCTTGTCGTAAGACTGGATCAGCAGGTACAGGATCAGTGAGCCGAGCATCGTCGCGCCAAGACCACCGACCAGGAACGCATAGGTCGATCGCAGCGTCCGTAGCTTTATCCACTCGCCCGCGACTGTGTCGCGGAAGACCCTGGTGCCTGAAGTCGGGCTCACGCTGTCGATCACACGTGGGACGGTCGGCTTTTCCTGGAGCGTAGGTTCCTGAAGCGTAGTCATGGTCATGCCGCTTTCTCCGGAGCGGCTCGGTACTCCGCCGCGTCGTTGGTCAGTTCCAGGTACACGTCCTCGAGCGTGGCGGCGCGGGGGGTGAGCCCGTGTAGAGGAATCGCTGCCGCCGCGGCAGCACCGCCGATAGTGACTGCGTCCACGCCGACGACAACGAGCTCTTCCCCGCCATCAGACGTGACGGAGGCACCCAACCCAGTCAGGATGGTCGCCAGCTCACCAGCTCGTGGAGTCCGCACGAGGACGTCTCGTGCGAAGCGGTCTCGCATCTCCTCCATCGAGGTTGCCTTCAACAGCCGACCCCGACCGATGATGAGAACGTGGTCCACAGTGAGCGCCATCTCGCTCATGAGATGGCTGGAGAGCAAGACAGTGCGCCCCTCCGCAGCCAGCGACCGCAGAGTGGAGCGAATCCACCGGATGCCGGAGGCATCCAGACCATTGACGGGCTCATCCAGCAGAATGACAGCTGGGTCACCGAGTAGCGCGCCGGCGATGCCGAGGCGCTGACGCATCCCGAGAGAAAAGCCGCCGAGCCGCTTATGCGCAACACTCTCCAGCCCCACCTTTTCGAGCACTGCCTTGACGCGCGCCTTACCTATGCCATTGCTTCGGGCCAAGCTCTCCAGGTGGTGGAACGCAGTTCGGCCGGGATGTGCGGCGCCCGCGTCAAGCACGGCACCTACTTCATGCATCGGCCGGTGAATTTGGTCATATCGGCGATTGCCGATCAGCGCCTCGCCAGAGGTCGGGTGGTCCAGGCTGACGAGTATTCGCAGTGCCGTTGACTTACCGGCACCGTTAGGGCCAAGAAAGCCAGTAACGACGCCCGGTTGAACCTCGAATGACAATTTGTCGAGCGCCAATGTCGACCCGTACCGCTTGGTCAGCTCCCTTACAACGATCATGGGGATTATGGTTCCAGGTCGGGCGGACGACCTGCGTCTGTCTGTGGTCAGAAAGCGCCGTCATACCAGGGTCGTACATCGATCACTGAAGAGTGAAAAGTCAACGTGCCGGTTACGACCGGTACGTTTTGTCGAATCGGTCGACCATAATTCGACGCCGTCACGACCTGCGCGATGCGGCCTCCGGCGCGGTCCGTCCCTGAGGGCGCACCAGCCCGGCCTCGTAGGCGATAATTACGAGCTGAGCCCGGTCACGGGCCCCCAACTTGCCGAGCAACCGCCCGATGTGGGTCTTCACGGTGCCGAGAGCCACGTACAGCGACGCGGCGATCTCAGTGTTGGACAGGCCGCTCGCAATCAGAACGAGCACCTCTCGTTCGCGCTCGGTGATCGCGTTAAGACCGATCGCGGTGCCGGCCTGGGGTCGAGGTTGCTGGGCAAATGCTGAGATCAGGCGCCGGGTGATGCGCGGCGCCAGAAGCGCCTCGCCGGACGCTACGACCCGGATACCCACCAACAGGTCGGTCGCGGTCGTGTCCTTGACGAGGAAGCCGCTCGCGCCAGCCTGAAGGGCCGCGTACACGTACTCGTCCAGATCGAATGTGGTCAGCATGAGCACGCGGACCGAGGCCGTCGCGGCGTCGCTGCAAATCTGGCGCGTCGCTTCGATCCCGTCAAGCTCGGGCATGCGGACGTCCATGAGAACCACGTCCGGCTGGTGCAACCGTGCCAGCTGGACTGCCTCAGCTCCGGTGCGCGCCTCGCCCACCGGAGCGAACCCCGGTGTCGCATCGAGCAGGGCATGGAAACTCTCCCGCATAAGTGAGTGGTCGTCGGCGAGTAGGACGCTGATGGTCGACCCCGTCACCGGTGCGGACTGGTCCTCGGTCATATCGTCTCCTCAGCCGTGGCATACGGAATCTCGGCGACGACCTGAAATCCGCCTCCTACCTGCGAGCGAGTTTCCAGCCAGCCGCCATACATGCTCGCACGCTCGCGCATGCCGATGACACCCTGCCCACCGCCACCGCCGACGCGTCGGGTGGGCGACCGGTGACCCCGACCACCGTCAAAGACTTCGATGTGGATCGAGCCACCGACATCGCGCACCGTCACCCGACAATGCTCAGCGTGGGAGTGCTTCATAACGTTGGTCAGCGCCTCCTGCACCACCCGGAAAACCGCAAGGTCGACACCTTGAGGTAGGTCGCTGATGCCGTCCGTCTGGAGGTCCACAGCCAGGCCCGCCGAACGGAGCTGACTGGCGAGATCTGCCAGGTCGGCCACCTTCGGAGCGGGGCTCAGCTCAGCCCCTGCGTCGGAGTCGGAGCGCAGAACGCCGAGCAGACGGCGAATCTCGGTGAGCGCGTCGCGGCTGGTGCGTTCAATTACGCCCAGAGCTAGCCGCACCTCCTCGGGGCGCTCGGCAGCGATGTGGTTGGCCACTGATGCCTTGACCGCGATCAGGCTCATACTGTGGCCGATGATGTCGTGCAGTTCGCGGGCGATCCTGAGCTGCTCGGCGGCTACCGCGTCGCGGGCCATGCGCCGGGCCAGATCGGCGCGGACCATACGTCGCCAGCGCACCACCCACCCCGCTACCCACGCCCCAGTCACGATCACCGTCACCGTGCCCAACTCCACCGCCCACCAGAGCGGGACCTCACTGTTCGCGGTGGCCGCCGAGGAAGAGCCGTACCGACGGTAGAACCATGGAATCGCGGCGCTGGTCGCCGCCAGCGCAGCGGCCACAGCAGCTACCGCTACCAACGGCCGGCGCATTGCCGCCACGGTGTAGGACGCCACCGCGACGGGCACATAGGTCACCCAGATGACCCCAGAGCCGACGATGCCACAGGCGGTCGCCGCCACGGCCGCCGTCACTACCGCGAACAGGACGGGCAGCGGCCGGCGACGGCGCACGGCCAGCGGCAGGCCCACCGCGATACCGGCCAGCCAGGATGCCAACGTCGGGCCGGCGAACGCCGGTCCAGGCGGATCGAGGGGGGCTACCGCCGCGAGCCAGGAGAGGAGTACTGCAACGACAACGTCGAGGATGGTGCTGCGGACGCCGGCTCCCGAGGGCCGGGTAACGCTTCCGGGGGAGGCGGGTCGCATGGCGTCCAAACTATAACGGGAGCGGACGGAACCTATGACCTGGGTCGCACCCGGCATTTCCGACCCTGGGCAGATGCGGTGGCTGGGCCCATCTTGAGAGTGTCTTCGGGGCGGGCAGGAATGCCTCCGGGTGCCTGACGGCCCGGTCAGCGCTCGCGAGCACTGAAGTGGTGCTGGACGCCCTTGCCCGTGTTGCCGAGGCTTGCTCCCCCGTGCGAGCTGGCGCAGGCTATGGGGTCGCTGCTCGCTTGCTGAGCGGCGACCCCATAGCGCAGGCGGCGAATCCACCTACACAGGACTCACACGCCTTGGTGCACCCATGAAGTACGGTCGCCACCGCTGATCTCGGCGGCGATATTCATGACGTAGTCACCGTAGTCGGAATTCACCATGGCTGCCCCGAGCGCATGGCAGGCATCGGCGTCAATAAAGCCCATCCGCAGTGCCAGCTCCTCGAGGCACGCAATCCGCACGCCCTGCCGCTCCTCCAGGGTTCGAACATACTGACCCGCCTGAAGCAGAGCTGCCGGAGTTCCGGTGTCGAGCCACGCGAAGCCTCTGCCGAGGTCGATCAGCTTGGCCCGCCCCTGGCTCAGGTACACCGCGTTGACGTCGGAGATCTCCAGCTCGCCGCGGGCCGACGGCTGAATGTTCTTAGCGATGTCGATAACGTCGTTGTCGTAGAAGTAGAGGCCCGTGATGGCCCGGTTGGAACGGGGGTGCCGTGGCTTCTCTTCGATGGCGACGAGGCGGCCGTCGGCGTCGGTCACACCGACGCCATACCGCTCCGGGTCCTGCACCCGGTATCCGAACAGCGTGCAGCCGTCCACCTGGGCTGCTTCCTTCTGGAGCAGTCGAGCGAACGCGGTGCCGTGGAAAATGTTGTCGCCGAGAATCAGCGCGCAGTCATCGTTCCCAATGTGATCTGCGCCGAGCAGTAGCGCCTCAGCGATGCCGCCCGGCTGTGCCTGCTCGGCATAGGTGATGTTGAGGCCGAGGTGGGAGCCATCGCCGAGGAGAGCGTGGAACAGACGTTGATCCACCGGCCGGGTGACGACGAGAATGTCGCGGATACCCGCGGCTATCAGTACCGAGATCGGATAGTAGATCATCGGCTTGTCTCCCACCGGGAGCAGCTGCTTGGAAACCGAGATGGTGATCGGATGCATACGCGTGCCGGTCCCCCCGGCTAGGACAATGCCCTTCACTTTTCGTGCCCTTCCGGTTCGGTGATGGAGCAGACCGTGGCGTGTTCCTTGACCGCCGCGACTATCTCGGCGTGGCGCAGCGAAGCTGCGGAGAGTTCGGGCAACAGATCACCAGCCGCAACGGCAGAACTGAACAGGCGCACAACGTTGCGGAACTGGTCGTCGGGCGGCAGCGTGATCTCCTCTCGGTGATCTTGACGCTCCAGCCGGACCACAGGTGAAACACCGACCGGCGGGGTGAATGCGCGATCAAGCAGTAGGCGCCCGGTGCTGCCCACCAGGCTGTAGCTGCAACGGTAGGAGTGCTCCATGCCGAATTGCAGCTGAGCAAACACCCCGTCGGGGGCATGCAGGAGCACGCTGCCGGCGACCACCGCACCGGTGTCCGCTCCGCGCCGTAGAACGGCGCCGGCTACGCGGATCTCACCAGGAAGGAAATGCAGGGCCGCGCGGACGGGATATACCCCGATGTCGTCGAGGGCCCCGCCACCGATCTCCGGTTGATAGCGAATATCGCCGGGCGGTTTGGGCGGAACGGTAAAGGTACTGACGAACCCACGCAGCTCACCGATGGCACCTTCAGCCACCATGCGCGCCACCGCGGCGTGCTGCGAGTGCTGGAGAAACATGAAGTTCTCAAACAGGACCAGGTTGCGTTGCCTCGCAAGCTCGAACAGCTCCCGCGCCTGGGCAAAGTCGGTGGTCAGGGGCTTCTCGGCGAGTACGTGCTTACCCGAGCGCAGTGCACGGGCGATCCACTCAGCATGCAGCGCGGCCGGCAACGGAATGTACACCGCGTCCACATCGGTGCGCCTGAGTAGGTCGTCGTAACCTTGCACCGCGACGCCACCGAACTGACCGGTGACCTCGGTCGCTTTCGCGATGTCGCGACTGGCGACGGCGGTCACGACCGTCGAGGCCTCACTGGTGAGTGCGGGCAGCATTTTGCGGCGGGCGATATCCGCGCAACCCATGATCCCGAAACGCAACGGACGTCGTGCGGCGCACATATCAGCACTCTCCAGGGTCGTCGAGGGTGTGTACCCCTGCCAGCACGCTGCGCAGTTCCACATTGAGATAGTTGTAGTGCCGCAGCAGGCCAGAGAGTTGGTGCAGCGTCAGCCATCGGTGGTACGGGCCCGGAGCGTCGGCAAAATCGGGCTCGGCCTCAATCACGACGTAGCGGTTGCAGGCGTGGTAGAACCGACCGCCCTCCTCCGAGAGCACCACGTCATACCGGATGCGCTGCGGATCAGCCGCCAGCACCTCGTCCAGAAACGGCGGCCGGAACGCCTCCGGCGCGTCGGCATAGTTGTCCGGCTGACAATTTACCGTCGGGGCCAGCTCGGCTACGTTGGCAGCGCCCGCTCCGAGGCGGGCCTGCACCAACGCGTGCAACACCCCGTTGATCGGCTTAACGATCAACGCGACCACGCCCGGCTGCGCCGGCGCGATCAACGGCTGGTCCCACCAGCGGACCTCCCGGTCGCCGGCCTCCACATGTACGGCCATCACGCGGAAGTACTTACCGTCTCTGTGCGCGATCTCGTTTGCGCCCCACTGCCATCCGTACTCGCGCACCGCTCGCAGCGGCACCGGCCGCTGCACGAGGCGTCGGCGGGAGCGGATGTCAGTGAGCCAGCCCAGCAGCTCGTCCGTCGGGGTTTCGGAGCGACCCTGACCGCTCATTGAGGCGCGGAGCTGGGCCAGGAACGACCCACCCGCCTCGATGCGCGCTGGGGACCGAGGCGGCGGGACACAGCCGAGCACCGTGCGCGCATCCATGTTGATCAAGTGATCGCGGCGCAGCAGCCGGCGCACCTGCCCCAGGGTCAACCAGCAGAAGCCATCGCGAGCCTCGACCGGCTCCCTCGCCTCGATGATCATGTTTCTGTTGCGTTTGTGGAGGTACCACGCCGCCTGTTCGGACTGGAGCACATCGACGACCGCCGGCTGACGTCCTGGGCCAAGAAAATGTTCGAGATACGGAACGTCCCGCCCACCGTGCACACCGGTGTAATTACTCCACGTGGCCTGAACGGTCGGAGAAAGCTGAATCCCGTTGATGTTTCCCGGCTCTATCTTGGCCTGCAGGAGCAGATGTGGAACTCCACCGATCCGCCGCATCAGAATGCCCACGACGCCAACTTCGGGCTGCACAATGATTGGCTGTCGCCAGTGCCCCGCCCATTCGCGATCGGTTTGGACGTCAAGACCCTCGACAGAGAAGAAGCGTCCCGTCCGATGGACCAAATTGCCAGTGTCCGGATCGCTATGCCAACCCACCATTTCAGCGAACGGAATCGGCGTGACGTGGTACGGCTGCTTCTGAGCCCGATCGGTCAGCCACGAATCGAATTCCCCGAGGGGAAGGATCGTGCTATCTGAATGGGCGGCGGAGGCCTGGAGCATGTCGAAATGGACGTCCTCGCGGCTCCGGCCCCCGTCGATGCGCATCCCTCAACCCCGCCCGGCCGGGGGCGAGCCGGTTTCCGCGAGCGCCAGGCACTCCGCGAAGGTGGGCAAGAGCCCGGCCGCGGCGGCCTCTGCCAGGGTGGGAGCCGCGGCGTCCTTGTCCGACATTACCGGCGGCGCCGTCAGGTTCCATGGAATGGCCAGCTCAGGATCGAGCGCCTGCACATCGACCATCGTCCCTGGCACGTACTCGGTGGAGCACAAGTAGTTCATACACACATCGTCGGTAAGTGCCAGGAACGCGTGCCCCAACCCCTCGGCCATGTAGACCGCCACATCGGAGCCGGCGTCCTGGAGGGTGACCTCGTGCTGCCCAAAGGTGGGTGAGCCGATGCGCATGTCGACGACCACGTCGAGCGCCGCACCACGGACGCAGGTCACCAGCTTGGCCTGTCCGGGTGGCGTTATGGTGCCATGAATGCCGCGCAGCGTATTCCGCCGCGAAACCGAGAAGTTGACCTGCCGGACCTCGAACGACCGACCAAGCGTCTGCGTCAGCTCGTCGGCGCGCCAGGCTTCGTGAAAACGGCCCCGCCGATCGGCCAGATGCTGAGGTTCCAACCGGAACATGCCTGGCAGCGTGCTCGGAGTTATTTTCATTGCCAAATCTCCCTTAGAGGTGCCGGCCACGGTACCAGCGGGTGTGATGGCGGTCATCCTTATTCAGTGTCGCGTAAAGTCCGTCCATCATGCATCGAACACACTCGACCACGTCAGCTCGTTGTTCAATCACACGCTAAGCCATCCACTATGTAGTCAAGCCGACACTCGCTTGACCGGCTCGAGCACGGATCGTTACTATGGCGCAGCCGGCATCCGGATAGACCTTTTCTCGCGGCCGCCCTATTGGACACATTCTCTCCGGTGTGAATTTGGTGAAGTGAATTCACCGGTCCCGGCAAATTGTTCCGTTCGGCTTATCAGAGGAGACCGCAGGTGACAGTGGGCGGCATGGTCAGCGACGCAGACATCGGCGATCTGCCCGATGCCATCACGGCGGTCCGTCGTTGGGCCGACCGTCGACCGTCGGCCGAGGCGCTGATCTGGGTAGCCGACCCGGAGGAGCAGCGGGACGAACGACTGACCTTCGCCGAACTCGACCTGCGAGCGCGAGCGGTGGCCGCCTGGCTCCAGCAGCGCATGCCGGTCGGATCGCGCGTGTTGCTCCTCAACTCGCCGGTCCGCTTCGTCGTCGGATTTCTCGGCTGTCTGTACGCCGGAATGGTCGCCGTGCCAGCGCCCCTGCCCGGTCGCTACCAGCACGAACAGCGCCGTGTGCGAACGATTGCCAGCGACGCCCAGGTGAGCGCAGTCCTGACCGAGACGGCGCAGCTGGGCGTCGTGCGGGAGTTCGCGGCAAACGGCCCGTTGGCGGCGGTGGAGGTGCTCGCTACCGACAGCATTCCGGACTCCGATGCGACCGCGTGGCGACTACCCGGGGTGAATCGGAACAGCCTGGCCCTGCTGCAATACACGTCCGGATCGACTGGTGACCCGAAGGGCGTGATGGTCACCCACGGCAATCTGCTGCACAACAGTGCCAGCCTGCTGAAAGGTCTCCAGATTCCGGCGAGCATCCGGTTCGGCGGATGGGCTCCTCAGTACCACGACATGGGGCTGATGGCGCAGGTACTGCCAGCGCTCTTCGGCGGCAGTACCTGCGTCCTGATGGACCCGACCACCTTCCTCAAGCGCCCGGTCGCCTGGCTGAGGATGATCGATCGATACGACATCGGTTGGTCGCCGGCCCCCAACTTCGCCTACGACTACTGCGTTGAACGCACGACCGACGAACAGATGCGCGGCCTGGACCTGAGCCGTTGGCGGTACGCCGCAAACGGGTCGGAGCCGGTCCGAGTGGAAACCATGCGTAAGTTCGCCGAGACATTCGCCGAAGCCGGCTTCTCCGCGACGGCCTGCTGCCCGTGTTACGGCTTGGCCGAAGCCACGGTTTTCGTGTCCGGGGCGCCGCCGCGCGCCCTCAGCGTCACCCGTTTCGATGCGGCTGAACTCGTCGAACACCGCGCCCGGCCTGCCCATGGTGCGGCAGCCGCCCGGGAGCTGCCCAGCAACGGCGCGGCCACCACCTACGACCTACGCATTGTGGACCCTGCGACCCGAGACGTACTCGAGCCTGGTCAGATCGGCGAGATCTGGCTACGTGGGCCCAGCGTCGCGGAGGGTTACTGGCGTCAGCCGGGGGCGACCGCAGCCGTGTTCGGGGCGGTGACCTCGCAGGGCGACGGTGCCTACCTTCGCACCGGCGATCTCGGGACCGTGCACGACGGTGAACTCTACGTGACGGGCCGACTCAAGGAAGTGGTGATCATGCGGGGCCGCAATCTGTACCCCCAGGATGTCGAACACGAGCTGCGTAGCCAACACAAGGAGCTGGGTGCCGTCGGCGCGGTGTTCAGCCTGCCCGCGTCGGATGGCGCTGCCGATGATGTGCTGGTGGCCGTACACGAGGTACGGAACCCGCGCGACCAGGCAGGCCTGGCACGGTTGGCCGCCGACATGCGCCGAACACTGTCCCAGGAGTTCGGCGTCGGTGCGAGCGGAGTCATCTTGGTGCGCCGCGGCGGCGTCCGCCGCACCACCAGCGGCAAAACCGAACGCACCGCGATGGCGGAGCTGGTGCGATCCGGCCAACTGGCCGCCGAGTTCGTCGACGTGGACCCGCGTTACCAGGACGTCGTTTCGGTCCGAACTGCTTCCGATGCCCCATCCCGTCGTCCCGAGCGGGTGTGAGATGCCGAACCGCATGCACGTAGCACCGAACCTGTCCGCTGAACTACTCACGCCGTGGATCCTTGCGCAGGCCGCATCCCTGCTCCAGCTTGAACCGGAGCGGCTCCGTGCCGACCGGCCGCTGAGCGACTTCGGGCTCGATTCAGTCCGCGGTATCGCCCTCATCGGCGACCTCGAAGAGCTGATCGGTCGCGACCTCGACCCGGACCTCCTCTGGGACCACCCCGCCGTTAACGATCTCGTCGCCGTTCTTACCGGCGCCCATAACGGAGAAGCGGCTGGCGGCTGACCGCCGCTGAAGCTGCCCCGCCGCTTCCGCCATTGCCGGCGCCCCACCAGTACGGCCCCTGCTCGGATCCGTACGCCGTGACACCAGGAGAGTGCACCATGAGCATGGTCAGTAGCCAGTTCCCGCGGCAGGCGCTCTCCGCCGCACAGCAAGGCGTCTGGGTGGCTCAGGAACTCGCTCCGACCGATGCGCTGTACCACTGTGGAGTGTGCCTGGAGCTACGCGGCCCGGTCGACGCCGACATTCTGGCGCAGGCCGTGGTGCGGGCGCTCGACGAGACGCCGACGCTGCGTGCCCGCTTCCGCTACGAAAGCGTCGACCTGTGGCAGGAGTTCACTGACACCTCCCCAGATCCGCTGCAGGTCGTGAATCTCCGCGATGCCGCTGACCCAGCTGCCGACGCTGAAGCCTGGATGCGCGCGGACCTGGCCAACCCTGCGAACCTCACCGATGGCCCGTCATATCGACACGCGCTGCTGACCCTTGCGGACGACCACAGCATCTTCTATCTGCGGTACCACCACATCCTGCTGGACGGCTGGGGTCAGACCCTCTACCTCCGACGCGTGGCGGACATCTACACGGCGCTCTACGCGGGCACCGAACCGGCGGCAGCCACTTTCGGCAGCCTCGTCGATGTGCTGGCCGAGGATGCCGCCTACCGGACATCGCCCCGGTACGAGCGGGATCGGGCGTACTGGATCGACGCGGTGGCGGACGTCCAGGAGCCGACGCAGCTCGCAGGCGGTGCCGCGGCGCCCGGACAAAGCGAGCTTCGGGAGACGATCTGGCTCGACCAGGATGACGTTGGTCGTCTGCAGGACGCGGCCCAGGCGTGCGGGAGCCGGTGGACCATCGTCCTCGTTGCCGCCTTCGCTGCCTACGTGCAACGCATCACGGCCACCGATGACGTGGTGCTGGGACTTCCGGTATCTGCCCGCAGCTCCGCGGCACTGGACACGCCCGCAATGGTCTCCAACGAAGTCCCACTGCGGCTGACCAGCACACTCGCCGAGCCCTTCAGCGCCCTCGTCCGGCAGACCGGTGTCGCGCTGGGTGGCGCGATCCGGCATCAGAGGTTCCGGGGTGAAGACCTGCACGCGGCCCTCGGCCGGGCGGGCGATCTGGCCGTCACCGGACCAGTGATCAACCTGGTCACCTTTGACCAGACGGTCCACTTCGCTGAACATCGCGTGGTCCCTCGGCAGCTGTCCACAGGCCGCATCAAGGATCTCTCCCTGCACGTGTACGGCACTGCGGACGCGGCAAGCGGTATCCGGCTCGACATGGACGCCAACCCCGGGCGATACGCGCCGGAAGCTGCTGGCCGACACCGCGACGGCTTCCTCTGCCTGCTTCGCGAACTCCTCACTGACGTGCACCGCCCGGTCGGCCGCAGCGCGGTGCAGAGCCAGGTCGCCCGATCGGCGCTGCTGGCGGCCGGCACCGGCCCGCTCACACCGGTGACGCCCGAGACCCTGCCCGATCTGGTAACTGCGCAGGCCCAAGCCACGCCAGACCGGGCCGCAGTGGCCGACCAGGACCGAGAACTGACTTACGCCGCGCTGGAGGCCCGCGCCAACCATTTGGCGCGGTACCTGATCGACCGCGGCGCCGGCGCGGAGCGCTACGTGGCGGTGGCGCTCCCGCGGTCCGTGGACATGGTCGTGGCGCTCCTCGCAGTACTCAAATCAGGCGCCGCCTACCTGCCGATCGATCCCGCCCTGCCAGCAGACCGCGCCGCAGTCATGGTGGACGATGCGCGGCCCATTCTGGCCATCACCACCAGCGACTCGGCCCCACTGTTCGCCGGCACGTCCGTCATTGCGCTCGACGACCCGACGGTCCGACCGCTGATCGACGCGGTGGCGACCGCCCCCGTCACCGATGCGACCCGCGGCGCCCCACTGCGCTCCGATCAACCCGCATACCTCATCTTCACCTCGGGCTCCACCGGCCGCCCCAAGGGCGTGATCGTGCAGCACCGCTCACTCAGCGGCTACCTCCAACGTGGCCGGGACGCGTACCCAGCGGCGGCGGGCAGCTCCCTGCTTCACTCGCCCATCTCCTTCGACCTCACCGTTACGGCGCTGTTCACCCCGCTGGTCAGCGGCGGATGCGTACGGATCGGCGACCTCACCGAGGAGAGCGTCGGCGCCACCGGTCCGGTCAGCTTCGCCAAGTTCACGCCGAGCCACCTCGAACTGCTCGACGCCCTACCGGACGAGGCCTCCCCCACCGGCTGCCTTGTGCTCGGCGGCGAGGCGCTGCACGGACACGCGCTCAGCGGCTGGCGGGAGCGCCACCCCGACGCGGTCGTCATCAACGCGTACGGGCCGACTGAGGCCACCGTCAACTGCCTCGACTTCCGCATCGAGCCGGGCCAACGGATCGGCGACGGGCCGGTTCCGGTCGGTCGCCCGTTCGCCAACACCCGCGCCTACGTGCTGGACGCCGGCCTGCATCCGCTGCCCGAGGGCGTACCAGGCGAGCTCTATATCGCCGGGTCCGTACTGGCCCGCGGCTACCACGGGCGCCCGGGTCTCACCGCAGAGCGATTCGTCGCCGATCCCTACGGACCGCCCGGCGCGAGAATGTACCGGACCGGAGACCTCGCCCAGTGGGTTGATGGTCTGCTTGAATTCGCCGGCCGGGCGGACGAACAGGTGAAGGTCCGCGGGCATCGCATCGAGCCGGGCGAAGTCGCCGCTGCGCTGCTGACCCGGCCCGAGGTGGCCCAGGCCGTCGTGGTGCTTCGCGAGGACCAGCCGGGTGACCGGCGTCTCGTCGGCTACGTCACCGCCGCCCCCGCGGCTGAACCGGCACCGGCGGCGTTGCGGGAGGCGCTGGCCCGGAGCTTGCCCGAGTACATGGTGCCTGCGGCCATCGTGGTCGTCGATCGCATCCCGCTGACCGCCAACGGCAAGGTCAACCGACGGGCGCTGCCCGTCCCTCACTACGGTCCGAAGCAGGTAGACCGGGCTCCGCTGACCGCCACAGAGGACATCCTGGCGGGCCTCTTCGGTGAGGTACTCCATCTCGACCGGGTCGGCGTTCACGACGACTTTTTTCGGCTTGGCGGACACTCGCTGCTCGCCACCCGGCTGGTAGGCCGGGTACGCGACACCTTCGGCGTCGAGCTGTCGATCCGCCAGCTCTTCGACACGCCGACGGTCGCCGAGGTGGCCGCAGTGGTCACCCAGGGCGACCGCGCCTTCGCCCCGTGCGCGCCGGCCGAACGCCCTGAGCAGTTGCCGGCCTCGTTCGCCCAGCACCGCTGGTGGTACCTGGACCGGGT
Organism: Pilimelia columellifera subsp. columellifera; assembly: GCF_039532605.1. NCBI lineage: Bacteria > Bacillati > Actinomycetota > Actinomycetes > Micromonosporales > Micromonosporaceae > Pilimelia > Pilimelia columellifera. The sequence goes on along the minus strand of NZ_BAAARY010000026.1, from coordinate 6,770 downwards.
AGACGGCGGCAACGCCACCTACAACATTCCGGCCGCGCTGCGGCTGACCGGCGACCTGGACCAGGACGCGCTCAGACAGGCGCTGGGCGACGTACTCGACCGCCACGAGGCGCTGCGGACGGTCCTGGTCGAGCACGACGGGACGCTGCACCAGGTGATCCGGGCACCCGAGGATGCCCACGTGGAGCTGCCTTCGCGGACCGTCGACGAAGCCGTTCTGGACGACCAGCTGGCCCAGGCCGTGCGGTATCGGTACGACCTCTCCCGGGACCTGCCACTGCGGGCGGAACTTTTCCAGCTGGCCCCGCAGCGCCACGTGCTCCTGCTGCTCGTGCACCATGTCGCCGGCGACGGCTGGTCCATGGAACGGCTCGTCAACGACCTCGCCGTGGCCTACGCCGCGCGCCGCGACGGCATAGCGCCCGGCTGGCAGCCACTGCCTGTCCAGTACGCGGACTACACGCTCTGGCAGCGACAGACGCTCGGGGCCGCCGACGACCCGGAAAGCCCCCTCGCCCGGCAGTTGGAGTTCTGGCGGGAGGCGCTGGCCGACCTGCCCGACGAGCTGACGCTGCCCGCCGACCGGCCCCGACCGTCGGTGGCCACCCGCAGGGGACAACGCCTCGAGGTCGGCCTCCCCGCCGAGGTGCACGCCGCCGTCGACAGGCTGGCTCGGGCCAGCCGCACCAGCGTCTTCATGGTCCTACAGGCGGCGTTGGCGACGCTATTGAGCCGCATGGGCGCCGGTACCGACATTCCCATCGGATCGCCGGTCGCCGGACGCGTCGACAGTCGACTGGAGGACCTGGTAGGGGTCTTCGTGAACACAGTCGTGCTGCGCACCGACACCTCCGGCGATCCCACGTTCTCCGAGCTGCTGGTCCGGGTGCGTGAGGCTGATCTGCAGGCAAACGCCCACCAGGACATCCCGTTCGAGCGTCTGGTGGACGAGCTGCGCCCACAGCGCTCGGCCGCGAGGCATCCGTTGTTCCAGACCATGCTGAGTTACCAGAACACGTTCCAGCACGACGGACTGCGAACGATCGGCGAACTCACCGGCCTGGGTGTGGAGCTGCTCGATACCGACACTGGCGGCGCCGAGTTCGATCTCTCTATCGACCTGGGCGAGCAGTTCACACCGGACGGTCGTGCGTGTGGCATCACGGGCGGAGTGCGATACGCGACGGATCTTTTCGACGCCGAAACGGCGCTCTCCTTGATCGACCGGCTGGAGCACCTGCTGCGGCAGGTGACCGCAGCCCCGGACCGACGACTCCACGAGCTGGCGATCTCCGAGAGCAGTGAATACGAACAGCTCCTACACGACTGGAACGCCACCGGCGCGGACGTGCCGCAGGCCACCCTCCCGCTGCTGTTCCAACAGCAGGTACGCCGGACCCCGGACCGTCCGGCGACCGAGTTCGGCGACGCCACCCTCACCTACGCCGAGCTGGATGAGCGCGCCGGTGAACTGGCGCGGCGCCTGCGACATGCCGGGGTGGGGCCGGAGACTGTGGTCGCCATCGCCCTGCCCCGTTCGCTCGACCTGATCGCCGCCGTTCTGGCCGTTGGCAAGGCAGGTGGCGCTTACCTGCCGATTGACCTCGACTATCCCGCCAGCCGCATCCGTACCGTCCTGGCGGACGCCCGGCCGATGGCGGTGCTGACGGATCGCGCCACGGCGACCGGGCTGCCGGCCCACAACGGGACCGTCGTCTGCATCGACGAGCCGCTGCCGCCTGCCGGTTCCGCTCCGGCGGGGCCGGAAAGTGGCGCTGCCACGCTGCAGCCACAGCATCCGGCGTACGTCATCTACACCTCCGGCTCGACTGGCCGGCCCAAGGGCGTGGTGGTGACCCATGCCGGACTCGCCAGCCTGGTCGCCACCCAGGTGCCCACCTTCGGGGTCGGCCCCGAAAGTCGCGTGCTTCAGTTCGCCTCCATCGGGTTCGACGCCTCGGTGTCCGAGATCTGTATGGCACTACTCTCCGGTGCCACCCTCGTGGTGCCCACCGTCGATGAGCGCGCCCCTGGCAAGCCGCTCGCGCAGTTCCTCACCGCCCGCCGGATCACGCATGCGACCCTGCCGCCGGCGGCACTGGCCGCGATGTCGCCGGCCGATGTGCCATCCGACCTCACCGTCGTGGTGGCGGGCGAGGCGTCCACCCCTGACCTGATCGGCGACTGGGCGGCGGGGCGGGTCATGTACAACGCCTACGGCCCGAGCGAAACCACGGTCGACGCCACCAGCTGGCGATGCCGGCCGGATACTTCCGGCGCGGTGCTCATCGGACGGCCATCCCTGAATACCCGGGTCTACGTGCTTGACGATCGGCTACGGCCTGCCCCGGTCGGAGCGCCGGGCGAGCTTTACGTGGCGGGAGCCGGTCTCGCCCGCGGCTACCTGGGTCAGGCCGGCCTGACCGCCGAGCGGTTCGTCGCCAATCCTTTCGGTCCGTCCGGCACCCGGCTCTACCGCACCGGCGACTGCGTGCGCTGGCACCGCAGCGGTGATCTGGAATTCCTGGGCCGGGTGGACAGTCAGGTGAAACTCCGCGGCTTCCGGATCGAACTGGGCGAGATCGAGGCCGCCCTGACCACCCAGCGCGCGGTGCGACAGGCGATCGTGCTGCTGCGCGAGGACCGCCCCGGCGACAAGCGCCTCGTCGCCTACGTCGTCGGCGGTTCGGCCCTGCCGGGGCCGGCGGCGCTGCGCACCCAGCTGGCCGAGGTGTTGCCCGAGCACATGATCCCCAGCGCGTTCGTCGCGCTGGATGCTCTACCGCTCACGGTGAGCGGCAAGGTTGACCGGCGGGCATTGCCGGCGCCGGAGCACCGCGCCGCCGGCAGCCGAGCGGCGGCCACTGCCTCCGAGGAAATCCTCTGCAGCCTGTTCGCTGAGGTGCTGGGGGTGCCCGAGGTGGGGCCGGACGACAACTTCTTCGAGCTGGGCGGACACTCCCTCCTCGGGACGAGCCTCGCCTCCCGGGTGCGGGCGATGTTCCACGCCGAAATCACCATCCGCCAGCTGTTCCAGACGCCGACCCCGGCCGGGCTGGCGGGCGCCGTGGCGCGTCGCAGTGGTGGCGTCCGGTCAAAGTTGGCGCCGATGGACCGTACGGCGCGGCTGCCGATGTCCTTCGCCCAGCGCCGGCTGTGGTTCCTGCAGCGACTTGACCAGGACACGAGCGCCTACAACATGCCCCTTGCGCTGGACTTGACCGGCGGCATAGACCGGACAGCGTTGGCCGCCGCTCTCGCGGACGTAGTCGCCCGGCACGAGTCACTGCGCACCGTCTTCCCGGAGGACGGCGAGGGACCGTACCAGCACATCCTCGATCCGGCGGACGCGCAACTGCAGGTCACGCTCGAGGTCACCACAGAGGAGGAGCTGCCCTGCCGCCTCGCCGAGGCGAGTCGGCACCGCTTCGACCTGGCCACCGAGATACCCATCGCGGCGCGGCTGTTCCAGGTGGCGCCCCAGCGGCACGTCCTACTGCTCCTCATGCACCACATCGCCGCGGACGGCTGGTCCGTTCCGCTGCTCGCCCGGGATGTGGGGTCCGCGTACGCGCATCGCGTGCACGGTGCTCCCGCGCTGGCGCCACTGCCCGTGCAGTACGGCGACTACACACTGTGGCAGCGAGAGGTGCTCGGCGATGAGTCGCAGCCCGATTCGCCGCTCAGTACCCAGCTCGCGTTCTGGCGGGGCGCCCTGGCCGGACTGCCGGAGGAACTCGACCTGCCCACCGACCGACCGCGGCCGGCAGTCTCCACGTACCGGGGCGAGCGGATCACATTCGAACTGTCCGCGAACGTACACGCGGCACTGCGGGACCTGGCCCGCGCGCACCATGCCACGCTGTTCATGGTCGTTCAGGCCGCGCTCGTCACCGTGCTGCATCGGCTGGGTGCCGGCTCGGATATTGCCGTTGGCTCGCCCATCGCCGGGCGGGTCGACTCCGGGACCGATGACCTCATCGGGTTCTTCGTCAACACCCTCGTACTGCGTACCGACCTCTCCGGCAATCCCACCTTCACCGAACTGCTGGAGCGCGTCAGAGAGACGGACCTGGCCGCCTACAGCAGCCAGGACCTTCCCTTCGAGCGCCTGGTGGAGGTGCTCAGCCCCATGCGTTCGATGTTCCGCCACCCCCTCTTCCAGGTTGCGCTGGCCTTCGACAACTCCGACCAGGACGTCGCCGCCGCGCAGGTCGGGCAGTCAATGGGTCTGGATGTACGCCCGCACGAGGTCGGCACGGGCGCGGCCAAGTTCGACCTGCTGTTCGGCGTGCGCGAGCGCCGGAGCGACACCGGCGGGCCCGACGGCCTGCAGGGTGCGCTGCTGTTCAGCACTGATCTCTACGACGAGGCCACGGCTCGGCGGATGGTGTCGGCCCTGACCCGGGTGTTGTCCGCCGTGGCGCAGGACACCGAGCGCCGGGTCGCCGACTTCGACATCCTTGGTGCCGTCGAACGGTCCCGGGTGCTCCAGTGGGGAAACGCGACGGAATCCGAGTCCGCCGCCGGCACGCTGGTGGACGCGTTCACCGCGCAGGCCGGCGCCCTGCCGAACGCGGTGGCGGTCAGCGACGGCACCGTCGAGGTCACCTACGCCGAGCTCGACGCCCGCTCGAACCAGCTCGCCAGGCTGCTGATCGGCCACGGCGTCGGTCCCGAGTCGCTGGTTGCCCTGGCGGTACCGCGCTCGGCTGAACTGGTCGTCGCGCTGCTGGCCGTCCTCAAGGCAGGCGGCGCCTATGTACCGGTGGATCCGGACTATCCGGCCGAACGCATTCGCCTCATCGTCGAGGATGGGCGGCCGGCGCTGGTTGTTACCACCGCCGCTACCGCGGGCCTGATCCCGCCGACCGGTGCCCCGGTTATCGTCCTCGACGACGCGGAAGCGGACCGCTTCCCCACCACTGTCGTCGGCGACGGGGAGCGGGTTCGACCGCTGCGGCCGGCGCACCCGGCGTATGTGATCTACACGTCGGGGTCGACGGGCCGCCCGAAGGGCGTTCTGGTCAGCCATGCCAACGTCGACCGGCTGTTCACGGTGACTGACGGGCTGTTCGCGTTCGGACCTCGGGACGTCTGGACACTGTTCCACTCCTACGCGTTCGACTTCTCCGTGTGGGAACTGTGGGGCGCCCTGCGGTACGGGGGTCGTCTTGTCGTCGTGTCACACGACGAAACGCGCGACCCAGCGGCGTTCCGCCGGTTGTTGGCGCGGGAACGGGTGACCGTCCTCAACCAGACACCCACCGCGTTCGCGGAGTTGATGCGGGTGGACGCGGAGAACGAAGGCGATCAGCCGCCCCTGCGGCTGGACCTACGCTACGTCGTGTTCGGCGGCGAGGCGCTTGACCTCGGCCGCCTGCGCTCCTGGCTGGACCGTCACCCGGACGGGCCCAGGCTGGTGAATATGTACGGGATCACCGAAACCACGGTTCACGTGACCCACCTACCCGTCGCGCCGGCCCTGGCCGAGGACGCCCGGGCGCGGAGCCTGATCGGCCGTCCGCTCACGGATCTCAGCGTCCGAGTACTGGACGAGCGGTTCCAGCCGACACCGCCGGGCGTCAGCGGTGAGATCTACGTCGGCGGCTACGGACTGGCGCGGGGTTATCTGAACCGGCCGGCACTGACCGCCGAGCGGTTCGTCGCCGACCCGTACGGTGCGCCCGGCAGTCGCCTCTACCGTTCGGGCGATGTTGGCCGGTGGACCGCTGACGGCGGGCTGGAGTACCTCGGCCGTGCCGACTCGCAGGTGAAGATTCGCGGATTCAGGGTCGAGCTCGGCGAGATCGAGTCGACGCTCCGCGCCCACGCGCAGGTGGCCGAGGTTGCGGTGGTCGCGCGACAAGATGCTTCAGGGGACCGGCGGCTGGTCGCGTACGTGGTGGCGGGCGAGGACTCGCCGAACGCCGACGCGCTGCGCGAGTACGCGGAGCAGCATCTGCCTTCCCACATGGTGCCGGCCGCTGTGGTGCTGTTGGACACGCTGCCGCGTACCACGCACGGCAAGCTCGACCAGGGTGCACTGCCCGACCCGAGCTACCGCACCGACCGCGAAGGCCGTCCGCCGCGCAGCCCGCAGGAGGCCATTCTCTGCGAGCTGTTCGCCGATGTGCTCGGGGTGGCCGCGGTCGGCATCAACGAGAGCTTCTTCGCTCTCGGGGGACACTCGCTACTGGCCAATCAGCTCGTGAGTCGCATCCGCAGCACCTTGGATGCGGAGCTCTCCATCCGGCAGGTCTTCGAAACGCCAACTGTCGCCGCGCTTGCGGCGGCGCTTCGCGGTGCCGGGGCTGGCCGGCCCGCCGTCGAGCGGGTCACCACCCGTCCCACGCAGCTGCCTCTGTCCTATGCACAGCAACGGCTGTGGTTCATCCAGCACTTGAACGGACCGAGCAGCGCCGACAACATCTGCGCTGCCCTGCGGCTCAACGGCAATCTGGACCAGGACGCGCTCCTGGCGGCCTTCCGTGATGTCGCCGACCGCCATGAACCACTACGCACTCTGCTGGCCGAGGGGACCGACGGGCCGTACCAGGTCATCGTTCCGGCCGACGTAGCCGTGCCGGGTCTGAGCCCGACCCTGGTTGCGCCCGACGGGGTCGACAAAGCATTCGAGGCTCTCGCCCGGCACGAATTCGACCTGCTCCGTGAGCTGCCGTTGTTGGTGCGGTTGTTGGTGGTCGGTGAGCGGGAGTTTGTGTTGGTGGTGGTGGTGCATCACGTGGCTGCGGATGGTTGGTCTATGC
>NZ_BAAARY010000025.1:0-23897 GCF_039532605.1 Pilimelia columellifera subsp. columellifera | reverse complement strand
GATCGGCCAGATCGTCGCCGCCGCACTGGTGCTCCTACACATGGAAGCCGACCGCACCACGTGACACACAGTCACCGCACCGTTGCCCGGAAAGGCTCATTGTCCGGCGACACGCCGTGATGTCCGCAACTTGCTTGCAGGGGAGAAGCAGATGGAAACCAGGCCCAGCCTGCCCTTCGTCGTAACGGCCGAGTCGCCGAACAACCTCGTCGGCACCATCAACCAGAATCGGCGTGAACTCCGTGATGCCTTGAGTGCCCATGGCGCGCTGCTGCTTCGCGGGTTCGAGGTCGGCGGCGTGGCGGATCTTCAGACGGCGGTGGAAGCTCTGTCTGGGCCGGCGCTGGCTTACACCGAGGCGTCGTCGCCCCGGACGGCCATCGAAGGATCTATCTACACCTCGACCGACCATCCGGCCGAGGAAGAGATCTTTCTGCACAACGAGTGCTCGTACCAGGATTCCTGGCCAATGGCGCTGTATTTCCACTGCGTCCGCCCGCCTGAGACGCAGGGCGCCACACCGTTGGCCGACGTCCGAAAGGTCCAGGCGGCGATCCACCCGGATGTGTTGGAGGAATTCCAGCGGCGCCGATGGAGCCTTGTTCGCAACTACCACACGAACTTTGGCGTGCCCTGGCAGAAGGTTTTCGACGCCAGCGACCGAGCGAGCGTCGAGGCGTACTGCCGGCGCCACGGTCTCATTCCCGAGTGGCGAGGTGACGATGGCCTGCGGACCCGGGTGGTCCGGGACGCGATGCACCGCCACCCGCGTACCGGTGATCTGCTCTGGTTCAACCACATCACGTTCTTCCACGTATCGACCCTGCCCGAGGAGGTCCAGGAGGGCCTGCTCGCGCTCTTCGGCGAGGACGCTCTGCCGACGAACACGTACTTCGGCGATGGCGGCCGGATCCCGGACGACGTCGTCGATCACCTCAGGCAGTGCTACGAAGGCGCCAAGGTTCGCTTTGACTGGCAACGCGACGACGTCCTCGTCGTGGACAACATGTTGGCCAGCCACGCACGCGAGCCGTACACCGGCGACCGCATGATCGCCGTGGCAATGGCCGAACCACATTCGGCAATGTGACGACGCTGGGCAAAGACCAGCCGTCCACCACGACTGAAGTGCTCCATTGCCGCCACCATCGGCGGACCCGACGAAAGCGATGAGATGAACCACACACGGATTTCCTGGGCTGCCGGGCCAGTCGTACTGGGAATTGCCGCACATTTCCATGACAGCGCTGCTGCGCTCCTGGTTGGCGGCGAGTTGGTCGCCGCCTCTCATGAGGAGCGGTACACGAGACAGAAGCAGGATCCGTCGTTGCCCCGTAACGCGGTGCGGGACTGTCTCGACCAGGCCGGCCTTCGGATCAGCGACGTCGACTGTGTCGCGTACTACGAGGACCCGACCAAGAAGCTGCACCGACAGCTGTGGACCGGCCTTCCCCATTTCCCGGACGCCAGCGAGATGGCATTGTTCCGTCTGGACGCGGACCGTCGCGGCGAGAGATCAGGGATCTGCTGGGATGGGACGGTCCGGTGGAGATCGTGGACCATCACCTGTCGCACGCCGCGAGTGCGTACTACTTCTCCGGCTTCGAGCGCAGCGCCGTACTGACCGTCGACGCGGTCGGTGAGTGGGCGACCAGCAGCTGGGGCCTCGGTGACGGCGCCACGCTGTCCCTGCTCGAGTTCCCGCACTCGCTTGGCCTCCTGTACAGCGCCATCACGGGCTACCTCGGCTTTGAGGTCAACGAGGGCGAGTACAAGGTAATGGGTTTGGCGCCCTATGGGACGCCGCGGTACGCCGACAAGATCCGCAAGTTGGTAAATATCGATGACAGCGGCCGGTTCACCCTCGACCTCGACTATTTCGCCTTCGACCGGGCCGACGGCATGCTCGGTGACCGGTTCACTGAGTTGTTGGGGGTCCCCAAGCGCACGCCGGAGTCACGCATCGATGATATTCACTGCGATATCGCCCGCAGCATTCAGCTGGTGACCGAGGAAACCCTCCTGCGCATGGTCGACCGGGCCCATCGGATGACCGGCAGCGAGAACCTGTGCATGGCCGCGGCGTGGCGCTCAACGTGGTCGCCGTACGGCGCATCGTCGAGGAGGGTCCGTTCGCGAACGTGTTCGTGCAGCCTGCGGCAGGTGACGCTGGCGGCAGCCTGGGCTGCGCGGCCGTGGCCCATCAGCGTCTCACCGGCGAACGACCACACCCGCGCCGGCAGCGCTCTGCGCTGCTGGGGTCGGCGACGGATTCCCACGAGATCGCGCGCCTGCTCGGCGCCTACCCGGCCCACGCCGTCCAGGACTTCCGCGGCGATGAGCCGGGGTTGCTTGACGCAGTGTCGGCGCGGCTGGCGTCCGGGAAGGTGATCGGTTGGTATCACGGCCGGGAGGAGTTCGGCCCCCGCTCGCTGGGAGGGCGCTCCATCCTCGCCGACCCCCGCGGGGACGACACTCGCGACCGGATCAACGCTTCGGTGAAGATGCGGGAGGGGTTCCGTCCGTTCGCCCCAGCGGTGCTGGCCGAGCATGCAGCCGAGCACTTCCGCTTGGACCACGAGTCGCCGTTCATGCTGGAGACCTGCGAGGTCATCTCGCCGCTGCCGCTGCCGGCGATTACCCACGTGGACAATTCTGCCCGAGTCCAGACGGTAACGGAGCAGGAGAATGGCCGTTTCTACCGCCTGATCAAGGAGTTTGCGGAGAAAACCGGCTGTCCGTTGTTGCTGAACACGTCCTTCAATCTCCGCGGCGAACCGATCGTGCACACGCCGGTTGACGCGCTGCTCTGCTTCCTTCGCTCCGACATCGACTGTCTGGTCCTCGACGACTTCGTCCTCGACCGGGCGTCACTGCCTCAGGCTTGGATCTCCTGGTTCAAGGGTACGCGTCCGCCGCGCCAGAGCCGCGTCAGTGACAACGTCTACACCCTCCTCTAGCGGGTCGCGCGGGCTGGCTGACGAGCGCTGTCAGCCTTCCCGTGGGACTAGCCTTCGTCGTCACTTGCCGCCGGACTCCGCCCGGACGGATGCGTTGGGTCGTCTGACCAGACATGCAGGATTGTCATTTCGAGATAGATTAAAGACAGAGCTACCAAGCATTTAGTCGGTCCCGGACGAATTGCTGGGGGGAGACACTGGCGGCAACTGTCCGTACCATGCGGACATGCCAAAAATGCTCGTTACCGGGGGCGCTGGTTTCATCGGGGCAAACTTTGTTGAATACACCGCCCAGCGTCATCCGGAGTACGATATCGAGGTTCTGGACGCCTTGACCTACGCCGGCAACAAGACGAATCTGGCTGCTCTCGCCGACTCGGTGCCGCTCTATCACGGGAACGTGTGCGACGCGGCCCTCGTCGATCGTCTCGTTCGGCGCGCCGACGTGGTAGTCCATTTTGCCGCAGAGTCCCATGTGGACAACTCTCTGCACGACCCGAGTCCGTTCCTGCAGAGTAACGTGGTGGGCACGTTTACCCTGTTGGAGGCCGTCCGTCGGCACGATCGCCGGCTGCACCACATCTCGACGGACGAGGTCTACGGCCACCTGCCCTTAGACCCGTCGCTGCGCTTCTCCGAGTCGACGCCGTACGACCCGTCGAGTCCTTACTCGGCGACGAAGGCTGCCTCGGACATGCTGGTTCGGGCGTGGATCCGCTCCTACGGAGTGGCGGCGACGATCTCGAACTGTGCCAACAATTATGGCCCCTATCAGCACGTCGAAAAGTTCATCCCGCGCCAGATCACCAATCTCCTTTCGGGCTCCCGACCGAAGCTGTACGGCTCAGGCGTGAACGTCCGTGAATGGACGCACGTAGATGACCATAATTCGGCGGTTCATTTGATTCTTGATCGGGGACGGCTCGGCGAGACGTACCTGATCGGCTCAGGTGACGAACGGAGTAACGGGGATGTGCTCGGAATCATTCTCGATCTCATGGGACAGCCCGCCGACGCCTTCGACCACGTCCCCGACCGGCCGGGCCACGACCTGAGGTACGCAAACGACACTACGAAGCTCCGCTCGGAGCTCGGTTGGTGCCCGCAGTACGACGACCTCGGCGCCGGGTTGGCGGCCACAGTTGATTGGTATCGCGACAACAGTTGGTGGTGGCAGGAAGCCAAAGATGCCGCGGAGGCCCGCTACCGGCTGTTAGGGCGGTGACTCAGCGGCCGCTCAGGCGGTCGCTGCTGCGCGGCCGTGGTACGCCCGCTCCACAGCCCACACCACGCCGTTGAGCAGGATGCAGCCTGGAATTAGCAGCATGCCGGTCCGATCGTGGGCGGAAGCACCGGCCAGGCTGAACAGAATGGCCGGCGGCACTGAGCCGAGCATCGCCCCTGCCGTGACGCGGCGCCACGTCATGCCGGGAAGCATGCCGGCCGCCACCGCGACGGTCTCGGCGAGTATCGGTAAGGGACGGGTTAGCGCGATGGTGAGGACCGCGTGGGTGCTGAGTCGGCGAGCCATGGCGGCTGGCGGGCTGGCGCGCCGACCGAGCCGTCGGCCGATCACGTAGCCGAGCAGTGCGGACCCGGTGCCGGCTAGCCAGGACGTCGCGGCCGCCGCTGGGAAGCCGAGCGCCGAGCCGAGGAAGATCATGACAACGCTGGAGGGAACCGGCAGGACGACGTCCGCGAGTAGGAGCGCGACGCCTACCGCGGCGAGCCATGCCGGCGCGGTACCGCTGGTCCAGACGTCAGCAGACAGAAATGGCGTCCTCGTCATCTCCGCGACGGTGAAGCCTCCCAGGGCTAACACCGCTGTCCCGCTGACCGCCGCGACGAAGCGCCGCTGCGCACAGGTCGACTCCAGGATCATTTCAACTCCCACTTTTGCATTCGGTCCACGCCCCGCACCGGGGCGTGGACCGAATCGTCGTCTTCGGTCTGGATGCCCACGCTGATAATCGCTGCAGGCTTTGGGTTTGAGCAACGTTTTAAGCGGGTGCTGAAATGCGGCTCGTCACTATTGCGGTCCGGTCGCTGCGATGCGACGGTGACTCTCGCTACGCGTCTGATATTGCGCCCTGGTGAATGCAGCTAGGTCGACAAAGCGGCCTGGTTTGTGTTGGCGTTCGTTGGCCTGGTATTTCCGATCGCGCGGCTGTCGACGCCACAATTGAACCTTGATAAGGACACCGAAGGGCCCGTTGCAAAGCGCCGAATTCGTTATCGGAAGGCGGTCGGGCAGCTGTCAACTATAAGTCGATATGGACGTTGCCTCGACCCTTTGGTTGCCACCGGTGGGTGTCGGATGATTTGTCCGGCGAGGGTGGGGGCTCACGTCGGTCCACTCTGCCTCAATTAGGCCACGTGTATATAAAGCCATTTTTCGCCTATAAGCGGCGTAACAGAACAATAGGAAATATCTTTAGTTTACCGACTTGTGGCGATAAAACGTTTCGGGGCGACACATCGAGGCGGCGCTCGTTAGGTGCCGATCGGGCTTTAGGTCCGCCTTAAATTCCCAGCTAGGTGACGGGGCATGAGGGTCGGCCAGGGGAGATGTCACGCCGGTTGCTCCGCGTTGTATCAAACGGGGTAGCGGTCGGTTGGTGTCGATGGGTAACGTGCACCCAGCAATATTTTTACTGGCCGGGGGTGCTTCATGCGAATTGTTTTCTCCACCGAAGGGCTCGCACGAGTCCGGCTATTTTCCAGTTATTGTCCGGTCTCGGAAACGGTATTCGCGGCGCGCCTTCTGGCGCGCAGCGCCGGGGCGCTACTTTTTGATCGATGGCGCCGCAACGTCCGGCTGAAACTTGGCGACCGGGCGGCAGTGGTCCAGTCGCTAACCCGTTCTATTCCGCCCACGGCGGAGCTGTTCCGAATTCCGGTTCCCGCCTTTGACACGGAGGCAGCAGCCCTCTGTCGGACCAGCGACCGGCCTGACGTCCTCAGCAGCAACCTTCGCCGCTTCCACGATTTGGCGGTGGCGCCGTACGCGCGGGCGATGTCCAGCTTCCTGGAAAGCGACCGCGCAGCGAGAGGCAACATTCTCCTCGGTGCAGGCATCGATGGTTTCCTACGCAGTCAGCACCCACTCATCTCCTGGGAAGCGCCGGTTCTGCACATTGCTAATGGCTCCGACCGGACTTTGCGGATCGATGAGCGTGGCCTACTCATCTCTCCGTCGTTGTTCTACTTCGACCGGCCGGATGTCTTCGTACCGGCGAACGACCCCAGCTTGCCGCCAGTGCTGGTGTATACCCCGTCGATCACCATGGAGGCGGCGAACCGGCTGTGGAGTTCTGACGAGCGCACCGAGCGCGCGCTCGCGGCGCTGCTCGGTCGTACCCGCAGCAGGCTCCTGGGAGCACTGTCGGCAACGTCCACCACGACCGAACTTGGCCGGCGGCTCGGTGTGTCGGCCGCGTCTGTCAGCCAGCACACCGGCGTGCTGCGCGAAGCCGGACTGATCACCACACATCGTCGGCAGAACACCGTCCAACACAGTCTCACGCCACTCGGCGTGGCCCTGGTGAACCGGATGGAGACCGCCAACAACTTGCGTGCATCCCGCTACGCGACGCCGCTCACGCCGGCGGCCTAGTAGTCGCACGCAACTGACCGGCGAGCGGAGCCCTGCGCTCCGCTCGCCTTCTTCATCGGGCGCGTCCGGCGCCGGCCCGATGGGAGCCAGCCGGTGCTGCGCCCACTGCATCGGGGTCATCAGCTGGTGAACTCGGTGTCTTCCGCAGAGGTTGCGGTGTACCCCCAACGCCTACCAGCCGACAGTGCGGTCACGTTGCGAACGTCGGTGCTGCCGTCGGACCCGACTCGGTGCACCTCGAGCGTGGCGCCGGCTCTGGGCCGTAGCCGCAGCACACCGGGCCCCACCAGGTCGGTCGCCACGCGCCGGCCCGCCTCGTCGCGCACCTCTACCGGTCCGGCGATGCCATGCCTGAGTAACAGCGACCGGTCGACCTTGCTGTCGCTGTGTACCCGCACCCAGTCGGTGCGTCCGGCACTGCGGGAGGCGTCCAGGACAAACGCGCCTGGCGCGCGCAGCCCGCTCACCGACACGTCGTGCCAGGATTTGGGCAGGCCCCCGAAGACCTCCACAATCTCGTCGCCGGACACAAGCATCCGCAACATGACTTGAGCTGCCTCGAACGATCCGCCAGTCTGTAGACCGCGACCCTCCCGGTAGAGGCCGATGGGGAGCATGCGCGAGTCGGCATGGGCTCCGCCGTCAGTCACTTGCCGCAGCCAGCCCAGAGCCTCCTCGGGTGCATCGGTGGTCACCGCCATTGCCGCGGCCGACAGGTACGAGCGCCCGTTCCATGCCGTCGGCATGCTCGACCAATGTTCCAGGCTGCGGCGCATCAGCTGCCGGTCGGCGGCACGCCGCCACGATTTCTCCCCGAGTGGGTGCATCCAGAGCAGATGCGAAGGATTGGGCTGGGAGAACGGGAGCCGTACGCCAGCGCCGATAAGCACTCCACTGTCGTCCGTGTGGTACGGCACCAGTCGCTGGAGAAGCGACCGCCACCGGTGGAGCTCCCCGTAGCCGGCAGTGCCAGGCCGGGCCGATTCGACCAGGCGTGTCGCGGCCCAACGCAGTAGCGACAGGTCGTAGGTGCAGTCCTCGACGTCGCCGAAGCCGGGCGCATAGGTGGACGGAAGGTGCAACCGGCCACCCTCCCCGTCGACCAGGGAATTCGCGTAGTGCCCGACGGCGCTTCGCAGCATCGGTTGCAGTACGTCACGCAGCACCCGGTCGTCGAGGCTGTAGCGGTAACTCGCCCAAATTTCCGGCAGGTTCCAGGCCATGATCGGATTCTCTGTATCACCCGATTTGAGGCCCGCCCCCGGCATCGCGGACAACAGGTGCTCAAAGCTCTGCGGCCAGCCGCCTTCAGCGGCCGCATTCGACGCCGGGTGAAGCTCCAGGTGGTTCGTGGCGGCCAGCGTGGCGGGCGTATCCAGCCCGCCGGCAGGGTCGCTTCGCGCGATGCTCGCAGCAGCGTAGACCTGCAGCCAGTGGAAACGCTGCAGCGTCTTGTCGGGTACCGACACGAAACTGCCTGCGTAGTAGTCGTGCCACCATCGCCGGTGATCGGCGCGAATCTTGTTGAGATCCGCCGCCAGCATCCGGCGAGGGGAGTGGCCCGGCTGGCCCACGACGATCCAACGCTGGCTACCGTCCCGCCGGTCGTGCCACCCGAAGCCGTCCGACCCGCCGGACAACGGCGACGTCCGCTGCTCTCCCGCCCGTCCCTGCACGCTGACGAGTAGGACACCGCTACCGCGCGGGACCGTGGCGGTGAGTAGCAGGCTGCCGCGCGTGGTGGTCACCACGCCGGTCAGCTCGGCATCCCACGGGTTGAGCTCCCAACGCACCTCGGTAACGGTTCCGGCGAGCGGCAGAGTGAAGCGGCTCGTTGGGGTTTCCCAGCTCGTGCCCGCCGGACTGACCGCGAACGTAAGGTTGGTGCCGTGGTCTGCGGTGTATACCTGTGCGACAACCACCCCGTCGCCGACGAACGGGGCGTTCCACCAGCCAGTGGGTGGACGTGTCCAGAGCATCGCGGCATCCCGGACCACCGCCTCGTGCACGCTCTGCGAGCGGGAACCTGCTGATGCCCAAGCCGGGCCGGCCTCAAGCAGTCGGCCGCCGGCTACCGCAACGGCGACCGTACCCGCTAGACCGCGCAGGAACTGGCGTCTCTCTATTCCAGACATGCGGTGCTCTCCTCGCGAACCTATCGGGCCGAAACCGATCGACTTGTCGGGGTGAAGTTCTGCAGGGCATCCGCCGCTGCTGCCACTGGGTCGCCGAGCCGCAGCGGCTCGGCGAGCCGCGCGAGGGTGGAGGCCACCTCAGGGTCGGATGCCAGCCGGTTGGCTGTCTGAAGGATTTCCGACGCTCCGGCCTTCTGATCGAGCACCACACCGACCCCGAGCTCGTGGAGGCGCTTGGCGATGCCCCGCTGGTCGTAGGCGCGCGGTACCGCGATCATGGGTACGCGCTGCTGGACGGCTTCGAGTGCCGAATTCATGCTCGCCCGGGTCATGAAGACGGTCGAGCTACGCAGCACGGCGGATTGCGGCACGAATCGGCGGGCTACGACGTTGGGCGGTAGGTCGCCCAGGTCACTCGGGTCAGTCGCTGCCGTCGCCAGGACAACCGTCCAGTTCGTTCCGGCGAAGGCGCTCGCCAGCGTGCGGAAGAACGTCGTTCCGCATCCGAAGACGGTGCCGGGCGAGAAGAAAAGTGTGGGCCCACGTTCGATCGCGGCCCAGGGCAGATCCGTTTCACCAAAGTCGCTCGTGTCACGGAGCAGCGGACCGACGAAGTGGTAGCGGTCGCCGAACGTCTCCCAGCAAGGTTGAAGCTCCGGCGTGGAGTTCACGAGCACCAGACCGGCGCGGTACCGCAGGGCGGGATGAAACTGCGGCAAGAGACCAAGGCGCCGAATCAGGCGGACCCGGCGCTCGCCGAAGCGTCGGCGTAGGTTACCCACGATCATGTCCTCGGTGACCGTGTAGGTCACGCTGAAGGAGGCGAGCGCAGTTCCCTCCCGGTGAGCGGCAGCCGCACCCCACCGGGCGGCGATGTCGGAAACCACAACCTCCGGTCGCCACGTCGCCCAGTGCCGGCGTAGCGTCCGCACCACCCCGCGACGCTCACGGAGCATGCGCAGGCCAGCCTTGCGGGTCTGCCGCCGCTGTTCAACCGTCGGGTTCTCGGGAAAGTCACTCACCACGGACGTCTGAATTTCCGTCACGTCCGCGCCCACCTCGCGGAACGCCGCTGCATGCAGCGCCGCTACGGCCACGAAAACGGTCTCGCCGCGCGCGACCATCTCGGCCACCAGGGGCACCATGGGGTTGACGTGGCCGTGCATCGGATAGGGGACGAACAGGTAGCGCGCCATGCGTGACCTCCGGAGTGCTGGCGGGAGAACAATGTCGCCTCAGGCAGGTGCCGCGATGCCGCGGCGGCGTTCTCGGACGAGGTCTTCCAGGGCATCGGCGGCGTTGGCGGCGGCGATAGCCGGTTCGGGCATCGCATCGGCCAGCTGGTCAAGCCTGGATTTCAGAGCCGCATCGCCGGCCAACTGATGCACGGCGGCGCGAATTTCCTCAGCCGAGAGGCCACTGTGGAATGTCGAACCGATTCCGAGGCTCGACAGGTGCTCAGCGACTCCCTTTTGGTCGAGCGAGGAGGGCAGCGTGAGCATGGGTACACGGCACATCACTGCGTCGAGGACAGAGTTCATGCCGGCGTGGGTGATGAAGACATCGCTGTGCTGCAGCACCCGATGCTGCGGCACGAAGCGGTGCGCATACACGTTCGGCGGCAGCGGGCCCAGCAGCGCCGGATCGGTCCGCGCAGTCGCCATCACCACGGTCCAGTCAGTTTCCCGGAACGCCTCGGCGATACGGCGGTACAAGTCGGTGCTGCGCTGGTAAACGGTCCCGAAAGAGACGAACAGCACCGGGCCAGCCGAAAGCTGTTCCCAGGGCAGATCGACGTCGGTGTGCTCGTCGGGACGCAACAGCGGCCCCACGAAGCGGAAGCGGTCGCTAAACCCCGCCCGGTCCGGCTGCAAATCATCGGTCACGTTGATCAACGCGAGGTCGGCGCGATCCCGCATGGCCGGATGGATTATCCGAATCAGACCGGTGGCGACTAGTGCCGCTGCCACGACCGGCCCGGCAGATCTCCGGATTCCCGCGATTCCCATCGCCCGATTCATCGCGTAGGTGCCGGAAAAAGATGCCAGTGGGGTCTGTGTCCGGCGCGCCGCGGCGGCCCCCACTCCGCATAGAGATCGGTGACCACGGCATCGGGCTGCCAGGTCGACCACCGGCCGACAAGGTCGTCCACGAGCTGTCCGCGGCGCTTTCGCACGTCCGCATTCTGGCGCCGGCGGCCTGCTCTACCGCGCCGGTCCAGCCCCTCGGGAACGGAGCCGAGAACGGGCGTCTCGATGCGGTGGACACGCGCTCCGACGTCCGCAAATCCGGCCGCGAACTGCGGGTCGACCGCCACGTCCACTTCGGCCTTTCGGCCAAGTAGCTCGGCGACGACGGGAATCATCGGATTGACGTGCCCGTGCATCGGAAAAGGAATGAATAGAAAGCGCATCGAACTAAGCTCCCGGTCATCGGTAACCGCAGGGATCCGATGCAGTCCAATGGGCTCGACTCGGATTGTTTTGCGGAACACATCGCTGATGCGGCCCGGTCACGCTAGCACCATGCGCCTGAGCTGTCCTCCTCATTTAGCGGTGGATGAATGAGAATGGCTCCTCCTTAGAGCTGCCTAAAATGGGGCAGTTCGTAGTAGACACTGCGACGACTGGCGGGTATAAATGCGCTGTCTTCTCGCGCCGCCGCAACGGGGGGGTTTAAGGTCGTGACAATTACGAAGGCGAACAGCCTGTTGGATCTGTTCGACTCGGAATGGATGGCACGTCCTTACGAACTCTATGCCCAGCTGCGTGCCCGCAAACCGGTGTACTGGGATGACCTGATGCGGACCTGGGTCGTGCTCTCGCACGCTGAGGTGGCACGCCTATCCAAGGACCATCGGCTCTCGGGTGCTCGTATCGACGAGTTTCATGCGCAGCTGCCGCCGGAGTCTCGTCAGAAGATGGCTCCGCTTGCGGCGATTCTCAAGAGGATGATGCTGTTCACCGAGCCACCCGAGCACACCCGGTTGCGGAAACTGGTGCGTCCGAACCTTTCTCCGCGGCTTGTACGGACGGTCCGTTCGGTCATTGAGGAGGTCGCCGACGAACTGCTGGATCGTGCGGCGAGGAAAGGGCGAATGGATGTCATTCACGACTTCTCCGAACCGCTGACTCGTACGGTCGTCGCCCTCATCGCCGGAGTTCCGCGACACGGGGAGCACCTACTCGAGGATTGGCGAGGCCTGCTTCCGGAATTCTTCTCGCAATCGGCGGCTGAGATGCCCCGTTTGGCCGCGCTGCGTGCCGTGTTCGACGAGAACGCCGATGACCGTCGGGCTGGCATAGGTGATGACCTATTTACCCAAATGGTCGGCCCCCAGCTGCAGCAGGGCGACTACACCGATGACGAGATCTTCGCCAACTTTCTGCTGCTTATCGACGCAGGCCAGGCGACGACCACCCATTTGATCGGCAACGCCGTACTGGCGCTGTTCGACCATCCAGAACAAGCGGAACTCCTACGCCAGAGCCCCGAGCTGGCGGCGAACGCGGCGCACGAGTTCCTCCGCTACGACAGCTCGGTGCAGTTCACTACGCGTATCGCGCTGGCGGACCTCGCGGTGGGCGACAGCCTGATCCGCGCTGGTGACTCCGTCTCGCTGGTGCTCGGTGCGGCAAACCGCGACCCGCTGCGGTACGCCGAGCCCGACCGCCTGGACCTTACGCGAAAGGCCTCCGACCACCTCTCGTTCGGTCATGGCATTCACTACTGCCTGGGAGCTGTGCTGGCGCAAGCCGAGATTGAGATCGCCATGCACCGCCTCGTCAGCCGAACGTCGAACTGGCGCTTGGACGGTGAGCTCTCCTGGCTGGACAGCATCAACTTCCGGTTTCTCGAGGGACTCCCGATGCGGTTCGACGCCCGCCCCGCGGAGGCAGCAGGATGAGCGCCGATCCCGGTCGGTTACGCACCGTAATTCTCGGCGTGACTGCCAGCGACGCCCATGCGGTCGCGAACCAGCTGATCTGTCGGCAATTGCGTAGCCACGGCTTCCGTGTCATCAATCTGGGCGTCTGTACTCCGCTCGAAGAGTTCGCGGACGCCGTTGACGCCGAGCCGACAGCCGAGGCAGTCCTTATCGGCAGCGTGAACGGGCACGCGCGCACCGACCTACGTGACCTGCCGGCGCTGCGTCGGCAGGGCCGACTCCAGCCGCCGGTGATCCTGGGTGGCAACCTCTCGGTCGGTGCACAGAAGGAGGAGGCCGACCATGAACACCTCCTCGCGCTGGGTGTGGACCACATCGTGACCGACGTGGCGGAGCTCCTACCGTTGTTAGACACGCTGTACGCCTCCCAGCAGCTGGAACTGCGGCGTGGCTGACTGGTCGGCGCTTGAGCTGAGCGCCTCGGTGGCCGAACAGTTGCCGGATTGGAGTGGCGCGGTCGCACACCTGCACGACCGGCCCGGTCCACGGACAGTGGACATTCTGCGGGCGGCCGATCGCGCCGGCGTGCCGGCGATCCAGCCTCGGTGCGGGGTCGGCGGACACCGCGAGATGATCACCCTGCTCCAGGAGCTGGAGA
The DNA here is from genome assembly GCF_039532605.1 of Pilimelia columellifera subsp. columellifera. Taxonomy (NCBI): domain Bacteria; kingdom Bacillati; phylum Actinomycetota; class Actinomycetes; order Micromonosporales; family Micromonosporaceae; genus Pilimelia; species Pilimelia columellifera. The sequence continues at coordinate 10,639 of NZ_BAAARY010000025.1, read as the reverse complement.
AGTCGCATCCGGCAGTGCTGTCGGTAACCATCGACTCCTACACCCGGCTGCGGCAGTTCGATACAGCTGCCAGCCTGCTCGCGGAGGACGCCGGCCGATTGAACGGCTACCCCCTGGTCGCGCACGGGTGGAGGCGCGGGCGGGAGCTGGCAGACGCGGTATCGGTTCCGCTGGAGATCCGGCACGGGTCCCCGGATGGCCGGGAGCTCTTCGCCACCGCGCTCGCCGCCGGGATCACCTCGTTCGAGGGCGGCGGCATCGGATACAACCTGCCCTACTGCAAAGACGTTCCGTTGGACGAGTCGCTCCGCACCTGGCGGCAGATCGACGCCACCTGCGGGGCGCTCGCGAAGGACGGCGTCATCGTGGACCGGGAACTGTTCGGCACGTTGACGGCGGTGCTGATGCCGCCCTCGCTCTGTATCGCGATCACCCTCCTGGAGGCGATCGCGGCAGCGAAGGAGGGCGTCCGATGCATCTCGATCGCCTACCCGCAGGGTGGAGAGATATACCAGGACGTCGCCGCGCTGCGCGCCATTCGCACGCTGGCGCAGCGCTACGTGGGCTCGGGCGTAGAGGTCTTCCCGGTGTTGCACCAGTTCATGGGTGTGTTCCCCACGGATCCTGCGTGGGCGTCGGGACTGATCCTCCACGGCAGCCTGACGGCACGCCTCGGCGGGGCGGCCAAGGTCGTGAACAAGACGGAGCACGAAGCCCACGGTGTGCCGGACGCGGTGACGAACGGGCGCGGAATCCGGACAACCGCCGTGGGAGTGTCGCAGCTCTTCGACTTCGTTCAGCTGTCCGAGGAGCGGGTGGAGCAGGAGCTGTCCTGGATCGAGGAGGAGGTGCGGGAGCTCATCAAGCCGGTCTTGGCCGAACCGGACCTCCTGGCTGGCATCTGCGCCGCGTTCAGCACCGGCCGCCTCGACCTGCCGTTCAGCGCCAGCGTCCACGCGCACAGCCGAGTTGTCCCGCGCCGCGACGCCGGCGGAGCCATCCGGTACGCCGACCCCGGCCTGCTGTCACTCTCCTCGGCCACGCGTCGCCGTCATGGCCAGCTGTTGTCCACTCGGGCGACGTCGGCACCGGACCGCCCGGAGGCGGACGAACTCTCGATCGCGATCCAGGACATCTTTTACTTCGCCAATCGGGAGCCGGCCCACAGACCGTGACCGAGCCCGTGCAGCTGACTGACTCCCGAGCCCCAATACCCAAGAAGGATGCGCCATGAGTTACGTGGGATACCCGCGACTCAATTTCGCCGGCACGTTCCAGGCGGACATTTCGACTGTCAACAATGTCGTTCACTACTACGACAACAACAACTTCGAGCCGCGCTTCCAGCGCCCCGTCTACTTCGCCAACAACAAGCTGATCGACGAGAACGGCCTGTTCAATCCGCGCGGCTCTGGTGCGTTCCGGCTGGCGGACATGCACATCCGGAGTGGACTGCGTCCGGATGGCACGCTGCTGGACAAGCCAGGCTCTGACCCTGTCGTGGGCGCTGTCCTGCGCCAGGCCGGGCATCGCGTCGACGCGAAGATGGTGGACATCGACCAGCGAGACCAGACCACGCCCGGGATCTATGGGATGCGGCTGTCTATCGTCGATGGCACCGACACTGAACTCCTCCAGGCCGACCTCGAGCCGTCCTGGATCGAGGACCTCTGGCGGCGTGGCCCCGGCATCCCGCTCCCCGCTGGCACGAACGCCAGCGCTGGCTTCACCTCGGTGCTCAAGAACCTGCAGTGGGCGGACGACCTCTCCTCCCCGCTCCTACGGGATCTGCGGGCGAAGACCGACGAAAACCTGCTGTCGATCCGCTTCGTGCTCGACGGCTACGCCGTCGACCTTGTCGACTACGGCCCGGCGCACACCTACGGACGGATGGTGGGCTGCATCGGGCCGTACCACTCCGGAGAGCCGCGCCGGTTCGTCGCCGGTCGACGCTTGCGTCGGGTCAGCGGCAACTCGATGTGGGACGCCTCGGCCCGCGTCGACGAGAAAGCAAGCACGGTCTTCATCGACCTGGCGAACAGCTGGCCGACGAGCAGCAAGGGTGGGCCGTTGGCCGACCTCGGCGTGGTCCAGCTGGCTGTCCTCAAGGAGGACGGCACTCCGGAGGTGCTCGCGCCGGTTCCCGGGACCGACTCGTCGTTCCTGGAGGGTCGCGCCGGGATCGCCGCGGTGCCGCTGAAGGCGGATCAGCTGGTCGACATCGAAAGCCGACGGCTGGCCCTGGTGAACTCGGCGAACCCACCCCAGTTGCTGCTGGCTGAGGCGACGGACGGTATCTGGGTCCACGCCGATGAGACCGTCCACCGCCTCTATCCGGCTGACCCCTATGCCACGGTGACCACGGACGTGCACGTAACGAAGTTCGGCCGTCCAGCAGCGGGGGTCACCGTGACGGTCACCGCCGCAAAGCCCACCTCCACTGTGGATTTCCCGGCGACGCTGACGACCGACGCCCGCGGTCGGGCGAGCCTGCGGCTGACCGCGAAGGCACCGCAGACCGAAGCCGCCATCGAGGGTGTCACCAGCGCGTTGCTGCTGGGCAGCGCGGATCGTCCCAATCAGCCCGACTCCCGAGTGGCGATTCTTGTCTTCAGCAGCCACGACGCGCCGAAGCGCCCGACCTGGAACCGCGATGTGTGGCCCATTTTCCAGCAGTACGCGAACCTTTACCCCGTCATGGGGGGCCTGTTCGATCTTGGGAACTACCGGCATGTGGTCGAGCAGAAGACCTACATCAAGCGCACGCTCCTGGCACCTATTGACTCACCAACCCACATGCCCGTCAGCCGGGACCTCTCACCTGGAAAGCGAGACATGATCGTGAAGTGGCTGGACACCAAGCCGGTTCCGCCCATCCTGGAGATTACTTCCCGCCAGGAACTCAAGGCCGTTCTGCAGCAGGCCCTTCTGCTGGAACAGGCGACGATTCCCCTGTACAGCGCGGCGCTCTTCTCCATCAAACCCGGATACAACGAGGCGATCCGGAAGCTGATCCGCGGGGTGCTGCTTGAGGAGATGCAGCACATGGCGCAGGTGTGCAACATCCTCAATGCGATCGGTGGGACGCCGCAGATCGGCCGGCCTGGACTGGTGCCCACCTACCCAGGGAAGTTGCCCGGGCCGGTTCTCCCCGACGTCAAGGTCCGGCTCCGCCGCCTCTCACTGGACCACGTCAAGAATGTCTTCATGGCGATCGAGCAGCCGGTTCACCCGACGGTCGGCGGCCAGCAGTTTCGCGGCAGCGTGATCCCGAAGGACAGCGTGCAGGTCGACAAGGCCGGACGGGTACAAAAAGCCGAGGCCGGCGCGATGAAGGACATGCAGAACTTCTTCACGCAGGCTGAGTACCAGCCAATGACGATCGGTTGGTACTACAACCAGATCGCGCGGGCGATCATCAAATTTGACGATGGCAAACTCTTTACCGGCAACCGCGACCGGCAGGTCGGCTGGCCCGACGCGCCGAGGACGCTCTATCAGGTCACCGACCGGCGATCCGCCCTGCTGGGCATCCTGCAGATCATCGAGCAGGGGGAGGCCAGCCCGCACGACCTGAACGGTGACAGCGTTGGCGACCCGGAGGAGCTGGGGCACTACTACCGGTTCGCCGAGATCGTCAACGGGCGGCAGCTCATCCGCTCCGGGAACAAATGGGTCTACGAGGGAGCGGAGATCCCGTTCGACCCGACCGGTGTCTACCCCGTAGTCGACGACGCGGATTCGTACCGGTTGTTGGACGGGTCGGTCGGCCGCCGCGAATCGTTGCGCTGCGACGAGTCGTACACCAAGATGTTGGGCGCTCTGAACCGGGTCTTCAACGGGCATCCGGAGGAGATGGACGGCGCGGTCGCGCTCATGGGCCAGCTGCAGGTCCAGGCGAAGCGGCTGTTCGAAATACCGTCGGCCGAAGGTGCTGACACCGTCCTGGGACCCGCGTTCCAATCTCCGGCGCCACGCTGATCGCTCCCTTGCTCCTCCGGATCAACTGCCGGTAGTCGCAAAGAACGCGAGCAGGCTGCGGTTGACCGCCTCCGGCTGCTCCAGGTAGCCGTAGTGGCCGGCATCGGGAATTACCTCGTATGTCGCGCCCGGTATGGAGGCGGCCAGCTCGCGGCCTTGCGCCGGAGAAGTGATCAGGTCGTCGGCGAAGGACAGCACGTGGCAAGGTGCGGAAATGCTGCCATAGGCGGTGCGGCGGTCTGGCATCGACTCGAGCGCCATCTGGGCGCGGATGCCAGACCCGCCCTCCGACGCGAGCTCGAACAGATCGAGCCAGTCCCGCACCGCGCGGTGGTCGTCCAGGGTGGTCGGACTGAGCGTCTGCATGGCCCGCACAGCCGCCCGATATGACACCGGGAGCTCGACGCCGGAGTCCAGGAGCTCGGCTTCGCCCCGCGACAGCGCGGCGCGAATGGTGTCGGTGCGTGCCCGACTCGCCATCAGCACCACCTGTCGGACCAGGTGCGGGTGGCTGAGCGCGAGCTCCTGTGCCACATACGCGCCCATCGAGGTGCCTACTACGCGGCACTCGCCGAGGCCGAGCTCCTCGATGAGCCCCGCCGTGTCGCGGGTCAGATCGTCAATGGTGAAGGGCGCGACCGGGCTCTCGGGGCCAATCCCGCGGTTGTCGAACGTGATCACCCGGAATCCGGCGGCGGTCAGGCATGGCACCTGGTGCAGGTGCCATGCCTGACCGCGCGCCGCCGATCCCATGATCATGACAACGGGCTCGCCTGAGCCCCGGTCTTCGTAACGGATCTGGCGATCTGCGACGGGCAGCAGCGGCACCTTCGGTCCTCTCCTTGACAAGCTGGTTGTTCGCGTACTATTCGGACAGCACGCTGACGTGCTGTCCGGTCGATGCGGAGAACCCCGCCGGTACCCACCGGCTCGCGGAGAACAACGCGGTCTGATCGGCGAAGTGCGCAGACGTCTGGTCGGCGGACTGGGAGTACGTCAGCAGAGTCTGTGTGCGGGGCCCGCCGCTCTCCGGGAACTCGACAGTCTGGATGAAGCTCGAGCCTTGCATGATGTCCACGTTCCCGGCGCCGGGCTTCCACACGGGGGAAACAACATTGAGTACCCCTAGGGAGTGCGGCGCCCCGTGCATCGGTAGGACGACGCCGCGGCGGGTGACCGACTGATGGTCGCCGAGCGGGGCGTCGGCCGCGATACCTGCCTGCCGCAGGTCGGCGACCGCGTCAGCGAAAGCACGTTGGACCTCAACCTTCGCCAGGGCCAGCCCCCGAGGGGTATTCACCGGGTCCGCCGCGTTGAACGGTTCGGCCCAGGGGCCGCCCGGCACCGCCGCCCCACCGAGGCGCTGCACGAAGCGGGCGTACAGCAACGAACCGCGGCTGTCCGTCCGAAAGGTGTGGTCCCACGAGGCCAAAGCCGCGCAGGCAGCCGAGACTTTTTCCGGCCCGGCGCTACCGGGTGCCATGCCGTCCGGGAATGCCGTGCACATGGTTATTGCATCGGCGGCAGTCAATTCGGCCACCCGGCTGTGGTCTGAGAAGAGGAGACCCCGCATAAACTTTCCCGAAAAGCCCCGTCCGGGCAGTCCATCGGCTCCAGTGATTCGCCGCTGCACGGCAACGATGGACTCCTGAGTGCGAGCCGAGCGCGGAGTGCCACTCGCCCCCAGAATCGTCGGGAAACCGACGAGCGGAGCCGCGGGATTGGTGAGCCAGGCGCTGTCGTTCGCATTGGTGACAAAGTCGGTGCGGGTCAGGCGAGGCAGCTGGGCGGGGCCCATGAGCCCAGGTTCAAGCGCGTCCGCATCGGTGGCCCAGCCACACTCCGCCCGGCCGCCGTCGAGCACGGGGATCCCATTCGCCGCGAACATCTTCCGGCCGAGCGCGGTGCTGCAACTGGCCAGCCGTTCATCGGAGACGTTCGGCACGGCCTGGATGTCGCCGAAGTAGGCGTGGCCGTCCCGGTCGGTGGCGATCGTGTTGAGCCATGGGATGCCCTGGTTGCGGGAGAGGGCCTTGTCCACCTCGGCGGTGTTACGGGCTCCACCGAGCTCGAACCACGTGTTGAGCGCCCGCATGTTCGCAACATTGGCGTCGCGGATCGTGTGCACCGTCGACGCCCAGGGCAGAGACCGGCCCGGAACGCCGGCGAGGACCGGTCCGAATCGGGTGGACCACAATGTCCGGCTGACCGGGCTCATCGTTCCGTCGGCTTGGCGGACCTGCACGGTCACCCTGTTGGAGGTCATCGCCTCCGACGCGCCATCGACCAGGTAGCGGGTCGGGTTGGCGTGGTCGACCGGTAGCTCGAACAGCCCGATTGTGGTGGGTGTTGCGACGGTATGGGACCAGGCCATGTTCTGGTTGTGACCGATCATCACGCCAGGGAAGCCGAGCAGGCCAGCACCCGCCACATCAAACCGACCGGGGATGGACAGGTGGCTCTGCCAGAATCGACGAACGCCCTGCCATGGATAGTGCGGGTTGCCCAGTAAGACGCTGCGAACGCCCTTGCCTGTTCCGTCTCGCCCAATCGCGATACCGTTGCTGCCGAGCTCGGCCCGCGTTTCCGGTGACCAGACGCCACCGGCGGGGACCGGCGCCGGAGAAGCGGCGGGCGCTGGTAGGCCAGACTCCGGTGGCTGCGCTGTGGTGAGGCCGTCGATGACACTGCCGGTTCCAGCGCTGATCGTGAACGCATGGACGTACCGGTAAACGTCCAGTTCGGTGATCGGACGGACCCATTCCGCGCCGCGGCAGGCCGGATCCCCGATGTTGGCGACGCCGGTGTCACGCAGGTAGCGGTTGTACCCGGCGGCGTAGCCGCGAACCATGTCCCGGACCTCGTGCGTCGGACCGAGTGGTGCGGGCCGTCGTACGAGGTCCTCGACGACCCGTCGGTCCTTCAGGTCCTGGAAGTAGATGTCGCTGTTCAGCGTGCTCGACGCGCGGCCGAATCCGGTATCGACGGCCGCCCGGCTGTCGTGGAACTGCGAGCGCTGCCCGTCAACCGTGAGATAACCGTCGGCCAGAAGGCAGATGTTGTCCTTGGCTGCGGCGTATCCGTAACCGTAACCGAGCCCGCCGAAGTCAGCCGCAACGATATGCGGAATCCCGTACTCGGTGTCCCGGACTACGGAATGAAAGCCTCGCTGCGGCGCAGCCGTCGCCGATGGTGGTGGTGTCAACGACAGTACCGCGGTGACCGCGGCGAGCGCTGCCACAGCCGCGCGGCGGACCGGAGTAGGGAGTGGGCGAGTCAACTCGGAAACCTCCTTCAGACGACCCCGGCCCACGCCGCGGCGGTGCAGCATCGACCGGCCTGGCACGCCGCGTCACCGCTGCGCGGCTTCGGCCTCCATTGCAGCGACCAGACTCTTCGGGCGCATCTCGGTCCAGTGCTCGTTGATGTAGTCCAGGGCAGACTGGCGATCGGTCTCCGTCAGCACGACGTTCCAGCCAGCGGGAACGTCGACAAACGACGGCCACAACGAATATTGGCCTTCGTCGTTAACCAGTACGAGGTACGTGCCATCCGGATCCTCAAAAGGATTGGTGCTCACGAAGTCGAACTCCTTTACTCGGTGCTTTCCGTCTGCGCGAGGGCTGCGGCTACGACGCGTCCGATCGCTGCCACGGAAAGGGAATTGGTGAACATCGTACCGTGTGTCGATTCGATGTCATGGTTTGTAATTCGTCCCTTAATAAGCGGCGTCCAGGCCGTGGCGACGAAGTGGTCACGCTGATCCGGTGGCACGGCCTGGTCCTCGGATTTCAAGGTGGCAGTGAAGAACGTGAGGTCGCCGGCGAAGACCTGCGGCTGGTGCGCCGCCATCAGACGGGCATTGTTCACGTACACCCGCATGCTGTCCTTCAGTCCCTGATCGCCGAGCGCGGCAAGCCGATGATCGCTGCGATGGAGGTGCTCGGCGTACCGGCTCAGGACGGCATCGGGATCAGCGGCCAACTCCGACGGGTCGAAGGTAAAGTCTTCGGCCAGTAAAGACGCGATGATCTCGTGGTCCGCCCGGTCCGGCAGATCGACCCCCGGATTCGGATAAGCGTCCACGATCAATAGGTTGTCCACTTCCATTCCCGCCTGCTGGAGGCGGACCGCCACTGCATGCGCGAGAAGCCCGCCAAATGACCAACCCAGCAGCCGGTACGGCCCCGTCGGATAGGCGGCGCGGATCTGTTCAGCGTAGTCGTCAGCCATCTCCTCGACGGACTGCGGCAAGTCCATGTTGCCGCCGAAGCCACGAGCCTGCACTCCGTAGATCGGATAGGACGTCGGCAGGTGCGCGAGCAGGCCGGCATAGCTCCAGCTCGTCCCCGAAGCCGGGTGCAGGCAGAACAGCGGCGGCCGATCCTCCCCTCTGCGCAGCGGAAGGAGGCAGGCGAACGCGTCGGCCTCGGCTCCCGTGCCGACCGCACGAGCCAGCCCGGCAACCGTCGGCGCCTCGAACACGCTGCGTACCGACAACTCGACGCCGAACCGCGTCCGGATCTGCCGAACGAGCTTGGTGGCGAGGAAGGAATGGCCGCCGAGGAGAAAGAAGTCGTCGTCGACATTGACCGGTGGACGACCCAGCAACTCCCCAAAGAGAATGCTCAGCACGTACTCCTCGGGCGTCCGTGGTCCGCGATCGAGGCGGCTGCCAGCGATATCCACCTCCGGTAGAGCGGACTGTTGCAGCTTGCCGTTGCGGTTCAGCGGGAACGCCTCCAGCGGCACGAATGCTGAGGGCATCATGTAGTCCGGCAGTCGGGCGCCGAGGTGCTCCGCCCAGTCGCTGGCCTCCGCCGAGGCGCCGGCGACCGGGACGACGTACGCCACGAGCACCTGACCGCCCGCGGGACCGGGCTTAGCCACCACGGCGGCGCCGCTCACCGCGGGGTGCTCCGCCAGGACGGCCTCCACCTCACCGGGTTCCACCCGGAAGCCCCGCACCTTCACCTGGGCATCCGCCCGGCCGACGAACGTGATGCGCCCCTGGTCCGTCCACCGTCCTCGGTCGCCGGAGCGGTACATCCGCTGCCCGGCCGGACCGAACGGGCAGGCGACGAACCGTTCGGCCGTCAGGTCAGCGCGGCCGTGATACCCGCGGGCGAGGCCGGCCCCGGCCAGATAGAGCTCACCGGTAACGCCTGGGGGGACCGGTCGAAGGGCGTCGTCCAGCACGTAGACGCGGGCGTTGCCGATGGGTTTTCCGATGTCGGGCGCTACCGGCCAGTTTGTTACGGCGATCGGCAGGACGGCGGCGGTGACTACATGGGACTCGGTCGGCCCATACTGGTTGTGCAGGCGGCGACCCGGCCCAGCGGCGAAGAATGTTCGAGTCGCCTCCGTCAGTCTCAGTGCCTCGCCCGCCTGTACGACATCGGTGAGAGCCGGCAGCGGCAGCTGTTCCGCCGCCGCCGACTCAGCGACGGCTTCCACCACCAGATTCGGGCTGAACAGTTCGTTGACCTGTTTGTCAGCCAACCACCGCGCCAAAGCCCGGCCGTCGCGGCGCACCTCCTCCGGACAGATCACCAGAGTGCGGCCCGTAGTCAGCGCGAACCACATCTCCTGCATCGCCACATCGAAACCGATCGGAGCGAACTGCGCGGTGATCAGCCCGGGACCACCAGGCAAGGTGTCCCGCTGCCAGTCGATCAGGTTCTCGATGGCGCCGACCGGCATGAGCACGCCCTTGGGCGTACCGGTCGAGCCGGAGGTGTACAACAGGTAGAGCCCGCAGTCGGGACGGAGTGGACCACCCCGCTCCAGGTCGTCGACCGCAGCCTCGGCATGAGCGGCCAGCGCGGCTCGCACGGCGGGATCGTCCAGGCGCAGCACACACGGCGCCGTCGCCCAGCTCTGCTCAGCGAATCCACTTGTGGTCAGCACCAGTGCCGGACCGGCGTCGCAGAGCAGTACCGCCAGCCGGTCGGCGGGTAGCCGGACGTCGACCGGCAGAGCCGTAGCGCCCACCTTGCTGAGCGCGATGAGCGCAACGATCTGAGCCACTGACCTGGGCAGCGCCACCCCAACCACCTGCTCCGGGCTGACGCCGTGGTCCAGCAGGAGGCGGGCGAGCTGGTTCGAAGCAGCGTCCAACTCGTGGTACGTGATGACTTCGTCACCGAACCGGACGGCGTCTGCGTCGGGCGTGCGGCGGGCCTGCTCGGTAAGCCGTGCAACGACGCCGCGGACTTCAACGCGTCGTTCAGTGGCGTTGAAGCCGCGTTCCACCCGGTCACGCTCGGTTGCGTCCAGAATCTCCAGGCGGCTGAGCTGCTGCGATGGGTCCGCAGCCGCAGCGGTGAGCAGGCGTAGGAATCTGTCGACGATGCGCTGCGCGGTCGCCGGCTCGAAGAGGTCGGCGCTGTACTGCACGGCACCCTCGATGCCGAGCGGGCGGCCGTCCGCATCATGCCGCTCGGCAAGGGAGAAGAGCAGGTCGAACTTGGCGGTCCGCGCGGCCACGCGTTCCCGCTCGACCACCAGGGCGGACGTGGGCGTCTCGGCGACGGTCGGTTCAGTGTTGTTCAGGCTGAGCATGGTTTGGAAGAGGGGGTGGCGTGCCAGGGACCGCTGCGGATTCAACTCCTCCACCAGCCGCTCGAACGGCACATCCTGATGCCCAAACGCCGCC
>NZ_BAAARY010000024.1:0-24960 GCF_039532605.1 Pilimelia columellifera subsp. columellifera | reverse complement strand
TTACCGCGGCGGCGACCGCCCTAGCGGCGACCGCGGCGGTTACCGCGGCGACCGCCCCAGCAGCGACCGCCCCACCGGCGACCGCGGCGGATTCCGCGGCGACCGAGGGTCCGAACGTCCCAGCTTCGCCGACCGTGGAAACCGCTCCGGCGACCGTCCCCGGGAGGACCGGCCCAGGGAAGACCGGCCGCGCCGCGACGACCGGCCGCGTGGCGACTTCCGGTCCGGCGATCGTTCGCGTGGCGACGACCGCCGGGAGCCCGCTGGTCCGGTGGCGCCAGAGCTTCCGGCCGAGATCACGCCCGACCAGCTCGACAGTGATGTGCGGGCTGAGCTTCTCTCGCTGAGCCGGCCGGTTGCTGAGACGGTGGCGCGCCATCTGGTCGCTACCGGTCAGCTCATCGATGAGGCCCCTGAGCAGGCGCTGGCGCATGCGTTGGCAGCTCGCCGACTGGCCTCACGAATAGCGACGGTCCGTGAGGCTGTCGGACTTGCGGCGTATCACGCTGACGAGTGGCAGACCGCGATTGCCGAGCTGCGGACCTATCACCGGATGTCTGGCAACCAGGCCCATCTGGCGGTGCTAGCGGACTGCGAGCGGGCGTTGGGCCGGCCGGAACGGGCCGTCGATCTCTACCGCAACGCTGATCGTGACGCGGTGGGCCAGCCAGCCGCGATTGAGCTGCTGATCGTGGCCGCGGGGGCTCGCGGCGACATGGGTCAGCGTGACGCGGCCGTGGCCATGCTCCAGGTCCGCGAGTTGACGGCGGAGGACGGGGAGTGGCTTCCGAGGTTGCGTTACGCGTACGCCGACGCGCTGCTGGCCGCTGGGCGGGCTGAGGAGGCCCGTGAGTGGTTCGCTCGTGCCGCGAGCATCGACGAGGACCTGGTCACTGACGCGGCCGAGCGGCTGCTCGAGCTTGACGGTGTGAGCATCGAGGAGCCGGACGAGGACGAAGAATCGGACACCGACGGTTCCCCTGACGCCGAGGATGTTTCCGAGGCCGACGAGCCGATGGACGACCGGGCCGACTCCGACGATGACGCGGAACACGACGACGACGTGGAAGCTGGCGCCCGGAGCGAGGGTGGCGTGTCGGCGTCCTCGGAGGGTTCTGGCGAGCGACAGGGCTCGGGCGGCGACGACAACGCAGGGAACGACAGCGGAACACCGACTCGCTGACCATGACTCGGCTGGTGGACGACTACGATCTTGTCATTTTCGACCTGGACGGCGTTGTCTTCCTCGGAGCGCAGCCGATTCCTGGCGCGCCCGAGGCGATCTCACAGCTGGACGCCGAGGGCGTCGCGGCGGCCTTTGCCACCAACAACGCCTCTCGGCGACCGGCTGAGGTCGCTGCCCTGCTCAGAGGGATGGGGGTGCCGGCCCGGGCCGGCGAGGTGCACACCGCGGCCCGGGCCGCCGCGGCTGAGCTTGCCCGGCGGTTGCCTGCCGGCGCTCCGGTCCTTGTCGTCGGCGCCGATGCTCTGCGGGCTGAGTGCGCTGAGGTCGGCCTTGCCGTGGTGGCGGCGGCAGCCGAAGCTCCGGTCGCGGTGGTGCAGGGCTACGGCCCGCAGGTGTCCTGGGCCGAGTTAGCCGAGGCATGCGTGGCCGTTCGGGCCGGAGCGGCGTGGGTAGCCACGAACACCGATCGGACGCTCCCCTCGCCGCGGGGCCCGCTACCTGGCAACGGGGCGTTGGTGGCGGCCCTTGCCGTGGCGCTGGACCGGCAGCCCGACATCGTCATCGGGAAGCCGGCGCCCGGCCTGTTTGAGCAGGCGGCGCGGCGGGCTGGCGCGACTCGCCCGCTGGTGGTCGGCGACCGGTTGGACACCGATATCGAGGGCGCCGTCCGGGCTGGCATGGACAGCCTGCTGGTGCTGACCGGAGTCGCCTCCGAGGAGGACGCCGCCAGCGCCGCGCCGGCGCAGCGCCCCCGTTTTGTCGGCGCTGATCTCGGTGCTCTGTTCCTGCCTCCACGACTGCCGGCATCCTAGGGAACCGCCGCCGAGCTTTCGGCGGCTCCGGACGCCAGCGTCCCCGGGCCACGCCTGGTGCTACGGCGGGCGGCCCCGGCCGGGTAGCGTGATGCGGGATCGTGGGCGACGGTGGAAGGCGGAGACGATGCAGGACACTTGGCGCGCGTACGTGGAGTTGCTGACCGGCGTCACCGAGGCGTCCCGGAAGCGGGCGCAGGATCTGGTCGCGCGGGCTGTTGGCGTCGGTGGCGCGACGGCCGTTCAGGCTCAGGCCATCAGCGAGGAGATCATCTCCGCGGCCGTGTCGAGCCGCGGCGCCCTCCTCACCACCATTCGCGGTGAGGTCGAGGGCGCCCTTGGGCGGATGGGTCTGGCCGGCGCGGATGACGTGGATGCCCTCTCCCGGCGGGTCGACCGGTTGGAGTCCCAGGTCGCGCAGTTGCGGGTCGAGGCCGCGACGGCAGCCGGCGCGGCCACCGTTGTCCGGTCCTCGACGCCGACTGTCGGTTCAGCGGCGGCGCCTGCGGCCCGCCCGGTCGTGAAGAAGGCTGTACGGAAGGCCGCGAAGAAGGCGACGCCGGCGGGAGGCGCCTCGCCCGGCGGGACCGCAGCGCCGGCCCAGGGCGGCCCATCCAGCGGCGCACCGTCGCCAGCGGCGGACGGGGCGACCTCCGTGAAGGGCTCGGGCGCGTGAATGGCGCGGAGTCTGCGGGCCGTTGGTCGGGCGAGGCCATTGTCGGCGCCGGCCCCGCCGAGACCGCGGGGCACCCGGCCGTGGATGCCGCTGTCCGAGCGATGGCCAATGCCGCGGATCTCCCGCTGCCGGACCAGATCGCGCAGTATGAGGCCGCCCACGGCACCTTGCGGGACACCCTGGCCACGATCGACGACGCCTGAGGCGAACTGCCACGCGAACGACCCGTCTACCACGCGAAGGACCCGTTGAGATGGCCCGTCGAATGCGGCTTGACGCTGAGCTCGTCCGCCGAGGGTTGGCGCGTTCGCGTGAGCAGGCCGCGGAGCTGGTGTCCGCCGGCAGAGTTCAGGTGCGCGGCGTGGCTGCGGCGAAGGTGGCCGCCATGGTCGATCCGGCCGACCCGGTCCGGGTTCTCGGGGACGACCCACGGGACGATTTCGTCTCCCGCGGCGGTCACAAGCTTGCCGGCGCGCTCGCCGACTTCAGCCTGCGAGGGCTCCGCGTCACCGGCCGGCGCTGCCTGGACGCCGGCGCGTCGACCGGCGGTTTCACTGACGTGTTGCTACGGGCCGGGGCCAGCCGGGTAGTCGCGGTCGACGTCGGGTACGGGCAGCTCGCCTGGGCGTTGCGTAACGATCCCCGGGTGGTGGTGCACGAGCGCACGAACGTGCGCGCCCTGACGCCGGAGATCATCGGCGGGGTGGTGGACCTCACGGTCGCTGACCTGTCGTTCATCTCGCTGCGCCTGGTGTTGCCCGCGTTGCGGGACTGCACCTGCCCCGACGGGGACCTGGCCCTGATGGTGAAGCCGCAGTTCGAGGTCGGCAGGCAGCGCGTCGGCGACGGCGGGGTCGTCCGCGATCCGACGTTGCGTGCTGAAGCGGTGCTGGAGGTGGCCGCCGGCGCCGGCCGGTTGGGCCTCGGCGTGGCGGGGGTCGCCGCCAGCCCGTTGCCGGGGCCGAGCGGAAACGTCGAGTTCTTTCTCTGGTTGCGGGCCGACGCGCCGCCGGTGGACGCCGATCAGGTCGCGGCGGTCGTCGCGGCCGGGCCTGCGGGCGGCCCGACCGGGGCGGCCCCCCCGGCGACGGATTCCATCGGAGCGGGGGAGCGGCGATGAGTCGGGCTGCGTTGCTGGTCACCCATACCGGCCGGGTGATGAACACCGCCCACGCGCGGACCGTCGCCAAGGATCTGCTGGACGCCGGTTTCCAGGTGCGCGTCCTGGCCCAAGAGGCCCCTGATCTTGACCTGCCGGGGCTGACCTGGGTCGACGACCCTTCCGCGGCTGACGGTGCGGAGATCGTCTTCGCGTTGGGCGGGGACGGCACGCTCCTTCGCGCCGCCGAACTGGCCCGTCCGGCGAAGGCCCCGTTGCTGGGCATCAACCTGGGAAAGGTCGGATTCCTGGCTGAGGCCGAGACTGATGACATCGACCAGGTCGTCCGCGACGTCATCGCGCGCGAATACACCGTGGACGAGCGGCTCACCCTCGACGTGCGGGCCGAACTGGCCGGCAGCGAGGTGGCCAGCTCCTGGGCGCTCAACGAGGTCACGGTCGAGAAGGGCTCCCGCGCGCACATGCTGGAGCTGCGGGTCGACGTGGACGGGCGTCCGCTGTCGCGCTACGGCTGTGACGGGGTGGTCTGCGCCACGCCGACCGGTTCGACGGCGTACGCGTTGTCGGCCGGCGGTCCGGTCGTGTGGCCGGAGGTGGAGGCGATGCTGCTGGTGCCGATCAGCGCGCACGCCCTGTTCAACCGGCCGTTGGTGACCGCGCCGACGTCCACCATCGACATCACCGTCGACCCGTACATCGCGATGGCGGTGTTGTGCTGTGACGGTCGTCGCGTCTTCGACCTGCCGCCGGGGGCGAAGGTGCAGGTGAGACGGGGTCACCTGCCGGTGCGGGTGGCCCGGTTGCGTCCGCAGACGTTCACGGAGCGGCTGGTGGCCAAGTTCGGGCTGTCGGTGTCCGGTTGGCGCGGCGGACGCCCGTAACGGGCGACGGGTTGGCCAGCGTCGGTGTGCGCCGCTACTGTCGGGCACTGTGCTGGAGGAGTTGCGCATCACCGGGCTCGGCGTGATCGACGACACGACCCTGCCGCTGACCCGAGGCATGAACGTCATCACCGGCGAGACCGGCGCGGGCAAGACGATGGTCGTGACCGGTCTGGGCCTGCTGCTGGGCGGTCGGGCCGACGCGGCGAAGGTGCGGGCCGAGCCGGGTCGCGCGGTCGTCGAGGGGCGGGTCCGCCCGAGTGGCGGGGCAAGTGGGTCGATAGCCGAGCGGGTTCGGGACGCCGGCGGCGACGTCGACGAGGACGGCGCCTTGCTGTTGAGCCGTACGGTGACCGCCGAGGGTCGATCCCGGGCGCACGTCGGCGGACGGTCGGCGCCGGTGGGGCTGCTCGGCGAGCTGGGCGAGCAGCTGGTGGCGGTGCACGGCCAGGCCGGTCAGCTCCGGCTGCTGCGTCCGGCTGAGCAACGCTCCGCCCTGGACCGGTTCGCCGGACCTGAGCACGAGAAGGCCCTGGTCGCCTACCGGCAGGCCTTCGACCAGTGGCGCCGGATCAGCGGTGACCTGGCTGACCGCCTCGCCAACCTGCGCGAGCGCCACCGCGAGGCCGATCTGCTGCGGCTGGGACTGGCCGAGATCGCCGAGTTGGACCCGCAGCCGGGCGAGGACATCGCGCTGCGCGCCGAGGCTCAGCGGCTTGAGCATGCTGAGGGTCTGCGTATCGCCGCGCACGCCGCGTACACGGCCTGCGGCGGCGACGCCGACGCTGACGCTGACGCCGTGGCGCTCATCGGCGCCGCCCGCCGCCAGCTCGACGCCCAGGCATCGGTGGACGCCGCGCTCGGGCCGCTGTCTGAGCGTCTCGCCGAGGCCGGCGCGTTGGTCGCGGACGTCGTCGCGGAGCTGTCCGCCTATTTGCAGAGCCTGGATGCGGACCCCCATCGGCTGTCGGCGCTGAACGAGCGACGTGCGGTCCTGAGAACGCTGACGCGCAAGTACGCCGACGATATCGACGGGGTGCTGGGCTGGGCGGCCAGGTCACAGGACCGGCTCGCTGAGCTGGACTCGTCGGATGAACGGTTGGAGGAGCTCACCGCCCGCCGTGACGCCCTCGCGGCGGAGGTCGCGGATCTGGCCGCCGGGCTGTCCGCGTCGCGGCGGGAGGCGGCGGTCCGCTTCGCCGATCAGGTGAGCGTCGAGTTGGCGGGCCTGGCCATGCCACAGGCGCGGATCGAGGTGTCGGTGACGCCGCGTCCAGTGGCGTCGGACGCGGCGACCGTCGTCATCGCGGGGTCGCCACAGGCGGTGGCCGCTGACGGTGCCGACGAGGTGGAGCTGCGGTTGGCCGCTCATCCGGGGGCGCCGGCGCTGCCGTTGCAGCGGGGCGCGTCCGGAGGTGAGCTGTCGCGGGTGATGTTGGCGATCGAGGTCGTCTTCGCCGGCGCGGGCGGGCCGGGCACGCTCGTCTTCGACGAGGTCGACGCCGGGGTGGGAGGTCGGGCCGCGGTGGAGATCGGCCGGCGGCTGGCCAGGCTGGCCCGCAGTCATCAGGTGCTGGTGGTGACGCACCTGCCGCAGGTGGCCGCGTTCGCCGACCGGCATCTGGTGGTCGCCAAGGACACCAGCGGCTCGGTGACGACCAGCGGGGTCCGGATGGTCACCGACGATGATCGGGCCCGCGAGCTCGCCCGGATGCTCGCCGGCCTGCCGGACTCTGACCTGGGGATCGCGCACGCGCAGGAGCTGCTGGCGGTCGCGGCGGCGGAGAAGCAGCCGCCGGTGCCCGTCACCCGGGCCAAACCCGCAAGCGAGAGCGTCAGAAATCGGTGATAACCGTGCTGAACAGGCATGTCGCGCTCACGGCGCGTTCGGCGACATGTCAAGATGGCTGACGATGCGTCTACCCACCCTGCGTCGGACCCGCAGCGCCGAGCCAGGCGCGCTGTCCGGCACTGCCCGCCTCGACCGCCGGACCAAGCGTCTGGTCGGTCGGCTGCGCCCCGGTGACATCGCCGTCATCGACCATGTCGACCTCGATCGGGTCGCGGCGGATTCGTTGGTGGCGGTCGGTGTCGCGGCGGTGCTCAACGCCCGGCCGTCGATCTCCGGCCGCTATCCGAACCTCGGCCCGCAGATGCTCGTCGAGGCGGGCATTCCGCTGATCGACGACCTCGGCGAGACGATCTTCCAGCAGTTACGTGAGGGCGCCGTCGTCCGGATCGAGGACGACAAGGTCCTGGTCGACGGCGAGCCGGTGGCTGCCGGCGTCCGTCAGGACGTCGCGTCGGTCGGCAAGGCGATGGCCGACGCGCGTGAGGGCCTGTCGGTGCAGTTGGAGGCATTCGCGGCCAACACCATGGAGTACCTCAAACAGGAACGTGACCTCCTGCTCGACGGCGTCGGCGTGCCGGACGTCGTGACGTCGTTCGCGGGCCGGCACTGCCTCATCGTGGTGCGCGGCTACGACTACAAGGCCGACCTGGACGTGCTGCGCCCGTACGTGCGCGAGTTCAAGCCGGTGCTCGTCGGCGTCGACGGCGGCGCCGACGCTCTCGTCGAGGCCGGCTACACGCCCGACATGATCATCGGTGACATGGACTCGGTCTCCGACGACGTGCTGCGCTGTGGCGCCGAGGTGGTGGTGCACGCCTACCCGGACGGCCGGGCCCCTGGCCTGGCGCGCACCCAGCAGTTGGGCGTCCCGGCGATCACGTTCCCGGCCGCGGCCACCAGCGAGGACCTGGCCATGCTGCTTGCCGACGAGAAGGGCGTTTCGCTCATCGTCGCTGTTGGCACGCACGCCACGCTCGTCGAGTTCCTCGACAAGGGGCGGGGCGGCATGGCGTCGACGTTCCTGACCCGGTTGAAGGTCGGTGGAAAGCTGGTGGACGCCAAGGGCGTCAGTCGTCTCTACCGGCAGAACCTGTCCGGCTCGGCGCTGCTGCTGCTGGTGCTCTCGGCGATCGCCGCGATGGCGGCGGCGGTGGCGGTGTCGACCGTCGGCAAGGCGTACCTGGCGGTGGTGGCCGCCTGGTGGGACAACCTGATCTTCCCCCTGCGGCAGTTGTTCTGACGAGCGTGGCGCAGTCAGCGGGCGACGGACCAAGAGGCCATTGAAGTGATCAACTTTCGGTACCACGTAGTGTCGCTGACCGCGGTCTTCCTCGCGTTGGCGATCGGTCTGGTCGTCGGCACGGCGGCCCTCAACGGCCCCGCGGCCGACTCCCTGAGCGACCAGGTCAACTCGCTTGGCAAGGCCAACGGAAACCTGCGCGACCAGGTCATCCACCTACGCGAGGACGCCGGGCGCAAAGAGGACTTCCTCCGGTTGGCCGCCCCCAAGATCATCGGTGGCGCCCTGACCAACCGTCGGGTACTGGTGCTGACCCTGCCGGGCGGCCGGGAGCACGCCGAGGGCGTGCGCGCGATGCTCGCGGTCGCCGGCGCCAGGGTCACCGGCCAGATCGACGTCGAGGACAAGTTCATCGACCCGGCCAACGGCATCGAGCTGCTGGACCTGGCCGACAAGGCGTTGCCGCCCACCGTCGCCGCCGCCACGCTTCCCGGCAACAGCGACGGCGTGGAGAAGTCCAGCGCGTTGCTTGCCGCGGCTCTGCTCGATCGCGTCCCCGCGGTGGCGCTCAACGACCTCCGCTCGGTGCTCGCGGCGTACCAGGACACCGGCTACCTGTCCACCTCGGCCGCGCCGTCCGGCCCCGCCGAGGTCGTCGTCGTGGTCAGCGACCTGCCGCCCACCGACAACAACGCTCAGGCAGAGAACAAGAACACGTTGACCCTGGTCGCCCAGTTCGACCGGGCCGGACGGATCGTCGTCGGCGGCGGCGGGGTCGGCGCGGGCAACGTGGTCGAGGCGGTGCGGGCCGACCCGACCCTGTCCAAGACCATCTCCACCGTCGACAACGCCGACACCGCCCAGGGGCAGCTGGTCACCGCGATGGCCGTCGGTGGCCAACTCGTCGGCGTCGCCGGTCAGTACGGTGTCGGCGCCGGGGCACAGGGTCTGATGCCCAAGGCCGCGCCGTGAGAGGCCGTCGCGCGGGGCGCCTCGCGCTGTTGGCGGTCGCCGGGGTCGTCGCGCAGACGGCCGTCGAAGCGCTCACCGCCACCCCGGTGGCGCCGGCGCTGCGGCGGACGAACTTCCGCGGGCGGCAGGTCACCCTCGCCGGCGGCCCCGCCGCCGCCATCGCCGCCTCGGCGGTGTCTGCCGCCGGCGCCGGCAGCCGACGTGCCGCCGGCGCGTGCCTGCTGGCCGGGCTGGGCTCGGGGGCAGTCGGACTCTACGACGATGTCGTCGGCAACCGCCCGGAGCAGAAGGCGTACAAAGGGTTCCGCGGGCATCTGGCGGCGCTGCGGGAGCGGCGGGTCAGCAGCGGAATGGTGAAGATTCTCGGGGTCGGCGCGGCCGCGGTCGGCGCGGCCGCGCTGGTGGACGCCGGACGTCAGCGTCGCGTCGTCGACACCGCGCTCGCCGCTGGCGTCATCGCTGGCGCGGCCAACCTTGTCAACCTGCTCGATCTGCGTCCGGGTCGGGCGCTCAAGGTCACCACGATGCTCGGGGCCCTGATGCTCGGCGGGCGTGGCGGCGGCATGGCCGCCGGCCCGGTGGGCGCGGCCGGCGGGCTGCTCCGCGACGACCTGGGCGAGAACATCATGGTGGGGGACTGCGGCGCCAACGCTCTCGGCGCGTTGCTCGGCACGGCGTTCGCCGCGCGGACGGGCGTCCTCGGTCGTGCCGGGGCGCTGGCGGTCATCGCCTCGCTCACGCTCGCCAGCGAGAAGGTCAGCTTCACCGCCGTCATCGATCACACGCCTGCGCTGCGTCAGCTGGACGACCTCGGTCGTCGTCGACTGTAGATCTGACCAGACGTCCGACGTGAGTTCCCCATCCCCCGGGCCAGCCGTCCGGATCGCCGGCGCTGCCACCATGATCGCCTTGCTGACGGTGGTCGCCAGAGTCGTCGGGTTCGGTCGTACCGTCGTGTTCGGCAACGCGGTCTCGGACACTGCCGTCGGTTCGGTGTACACGCTGGTCAACGCGGTGCCGAACATCGTCTTCGAGGTGGTGGCCGGCGGGGCCCTGGCCAGCCTGGTGGTGCCGCTGCTGGCCGGTCCGGTCGCGGCCGGCGACCACCGGCGGGTCGCCGCGATCGCCTCCAGCCTCCTACTGTGGACGGTGGCGCTGCTGGCGTCGGTGGCGGCGGTCGTGGCGTTGGCGAACGGTCCGATCCTGGACCTGCTGAACGTTCCCGCCGACATGCTCCCGATGGGGCGCCGGATGCTGTGGGTCTTCGCGCCGCAGATCCCGCTGTACGGGGTGGCCGTCGTGCTGACCGGGGTGCTCCAGGCGCACCGGCGGTTCCTCTGGCCGGTGCTGGCCCCGCTGCTTTCGAGCGTCACAGTGATCACCGCCTACCTGTCGTTCGCCGCGGTCGCCGGAGCGCGTCCGGACGCGGGCGCGGTGAGCCGCGGCGCCGAGCTGATCCTGACCGCGGGCACCACCGCGGGCGTCGCGGTCCTGGGCCTGTGCCTGGTCGTCCCGGTACGGCGGCTCCGCCTTGGTTGGGACCTGACCGCCAAGATGCCGGAGGCGGCCCGCCGCACCGTCGCGGGGCTTGCCGGCGTGGCCGTGGTGACCGTGCTGGGGCAGCAGCTCGCCCAACTGGCCATGCTCGCCCACGCGGGGGCCGGCCCACCGGGAACGCCGGTGCAGTTCAACTTCGCCCAGACGGTGTTCCTGCTGCCGTGGGCGGTGCTGGCAGTCCCGGTGGCGACCGCCGTCTACCCAGGTCTGGCGACCGCCGCGGCGGAACGGGACGATACCCGCTTCGCCGCCACCCTCGCTCCCGCCGTCCGGGCAGCGGCGCTGCTCAGCGCGCTCGGCGCCGCGTTGCTCGTCGCGTTGGCCGGTCCAGCCGCTGATGTCCTGCTCGGCTCCGCCGGACGGTTCGCGCTGGCGGACGGCATCGCTGCGTCGGCGCCGGGACTGCTGGGCTACGGTCTGTTCGCCGTGCTCTCCCGCGCCCTGTACGCCAGGGGCGCGGTCGGGTTGGCGGCTGCCACGACCGGCGCCGGCTGGCTGGCGGTGATCGGCGGCACGTTCGCCCTCCCGCTTCTGCTCCCCGTGCCGATGGTCCCCGCGTTGCTGGCCGCCCAGTCGGCCGGCCTGCTGCTGCTGGGCGCTCTGATGGTGGGCGCGACGTCACGGATCGCCGGTCCGGCCGCGCTCGCCGGCCTCGGCCGCGCGGCCTCAACCGGGCTGGTCGCGGCCGTGGTCTCGGCGGCCGGCGGTTGGGCCTTGGAGGGCGTGCTGCCTGGCCTTCTGCCAGCCTGGACACCAGCTGTGGCCGGCGCCCTGCGCGCCGCCGTCGTCGCGCCCGCTGTCATGCTGTTGTTCCTCGCGGTGGCTTACCCGTTGGATCGTCACGATCTGCGGCCGGCGCTGGCGCGCCTGCGCGCGCTGCGATCCCGCCGTCGTGGCTAGAGCGATATGGAAAGGGAGGCGCCGGTGACTGGCGCGGTGTCCGGCGCCGACATCCGGCGCGGACAGGTGGTGCAGGTTCTGGCGTCCAGCGCTGGTGGCATCGGCGCGCATGTCGCGTCGGTGACCCGTGGCCTGCGGGCCGACGGGGCTCCGGTGACCGTCTGCGCCCCGGCGTCAGCGCTGTCGCTGTTCGATTTCGGCGACGCCGCGACGTCCCCGGTCGAGATCCCGCCCAGCCCCCGCCTGGCGGATCTGCGCGCGGTGTGGACGCTGCGGCGTGCGATCCGAACAGCTGGCCATGTGTCCGTCGTGCACGCCCACGGCCTTCGGGCCGGATTCGTCGCGGTGCTCGCCCGCACCGGGCGACCGTTGGTGGTGACCTGGCACAACGCGCCGTTGTCCGGCGGCGTCCGCGCGGTGGCGCACCGCGTGCTGGAGACAGCGGTGGCCCGCGGCGCGGACGTCACCCTGGGAGCGTCGTCCGATCTTGTCGAGCGGGCCCGCCGGGTCGGCGGCCGCGACGTGCGGCTGGGCGAGCTGTCCGCGCCGCGGCTGGCGCCCGGCCGTAGCCGTGCCGAGGTCCGCGCCGAGCTCGGCCTCGGCGAGGATGTCCCGTTGCTGCTCACCGTCGGCCGGCTGCACCCGCAGAAGCGGCTCGACGTGTTGGTGGCCGCCGCTGCCCGTTGGCGCGACCTGCGCCCGACGCCGCTGGTGGCGATCGCCGGCGACGGGCCGGACACGGACACGCTCCAGGCCCAGGTCGCCAGGGCCAACGCGCCGGTCCGGCTGCTGGGGCGTCGGTCCGATGTCGCCGACCTGCTCGCCGCGGCGGACCTCGCCGTGGTGACCAGCTCCTGGGAGGCCCGGCAGCTGTTCGTCCAGGAGGCGCTGCGGGCTGGTCTGCCCCTGGTGGCGACCGCCGTCGGGGGGATCCCCGGCCTCGTCGGCGACGCCGCCCGACTGATTCCGGCCAACGATGTCGACGCCGTTGACAGCGCCGTCCGGGAACTGCTCGGCGACCCGCAGGAGCGGGTCCGGCTGACCGCCGCCGGCCGTGCGAGGGCGGCGACGTGGCCGTCCGAGGCCCAGACGGTGGCGGCGCTCGCCGACCTGTACCGGCAGCTGGACCGCGGGTCCGGCCGGTGAACGGCGACAGCCCCGGCTCGGGCGCGCGCGCCGCGGCGGCTACGGTGCGGCGGCTCGGGCTGGCCATCCTGGCAGCTTTGACGGTCTTCATCGCGGTGGTCGGCCAGTCGGCCGACCTACCCGGACCGGACCAGACGCGGCATTCGGACTACGCGGTGGTGGTTGGCGTCGCCGGGCTGCGGTGGAGCGACCTCGACCCCGAGCACACGCCGACCCTGTGGCGGCTGGCCGCGGAGGGTTCGGTGGGCTCGCTGTCGACCCGCTCGGCCCGCGCCCCCACCTGCCCGGCCGACGGCTGGCTGACGCTGGGCGCGGGAAACTTCGCCGCCTGGGAGCGCGGCGACGGCCCCTGCGGCGCCGCCACGGCGCGGTTGGAGCGGCCCGACCGGCTCGGCGCGCACCTACCGGACCAGCGCGCGGTCGTCGCCCGCAACAGCGCCTCGCTGCCGTGGGGCGCCGTGCCCGGGGCGTTGGCGGAATCGGTGCGCTGCGCGGTGGCTGTCGGCCCCGGGGCGGCGATCGCGGCCGCCCGACCGTACGGTCGGGTGGACCGGTACGAACCGACGCTCCCGCCGGTCGGCGCCAGCGAGCTGTTGGCCAGCTGCGTGCTGAGCGTCATCGACGCCGGCGCCATCGGCGGTGGCCCGGACCGCCGGGCGGCCGCCAGGAGGGCCGACCAGACGGTCGCCGCGGTCGTCGCGGCCCGGCCGCCGAA
Source organism: Pilimelia columellifera subsp. columellifera (assembly GCF_039532605.1). Lineage (NCBI taxonomy): Bacteria > Bacillati > Actinomycetota > Actinomycetes > Micromonosporales > Micromonosporaceae > Pilimelia > Pilimelia columellifera. The sequence continues at coordinate 11,903 of NZ_BAAARY010000024.1, read as the reverse complement.
CGCGCTGCTGCTGGTGGTCGGGGTGGGCGACGTCAGCGCCGGCTCGCGTCTGCAGGTGGCGATCGCCCACGGTCAGGGCTGGGAGGGCGGTTGGTTGACCTCGCCGAGCACTGACCGCGACGGATACGTGCAGCTCGTCGATGTGGCGCCCACCGTCCTGTCGTCGCTGGGGCGGTCGGTTCCGTACCGGCTTCTCGCTGGCCGGCCGATGACCTCGACACCGGGCCGCCCGGCGGATCTGCCCGCTGTCGTCGCCGCGTCAACGGACGCCGACCAGGCGGCCCGGGCGCAGCTGCGGGTGGCGGGCTGGTTCTTCGGCGGTCTCACCGTGGTGTTCATGGTCCTGTCCGGCCTGGCGGTGCCGTTGCTGCGCCGGGCCCGTCGTCACGCCGGTCCCGGCGGGCCGCCGTCGCCGCCGCGACGGTGGCTGCGGTTGATGGAGCTGGCGTTGGTGGCGGCGGCGCTGGCGATGCCGGCGGCGCTGGTCGCGGACGTTCTCCCGTGGTGGCGCGCGGGCCACGGCGGTTGGCTGTTCCTGGGGATCACCGCGGTCGTGGTGACGTTGTTGACGGCGCTGGTCGCGGTGACTCCGCTGTACGCCCGCCCCTGGGGGCCGATCGCCATGGTCGCCGGGATCGCCACGAGCGTCGTCGTCGCCGATCTGCTGACCGGTTCGTCATTGCAGCTCAACGGCGTCGCCGGCTATTCGGCCCTGGACGGGGTCCGGTATGCCGGGATCGGGTCGGTGGGACTCGGCGTCCTGGTGGCCGGGGTGCTGCTGGGCGCCGGTTGTGTGGCGCAGCTGCTGGCCCGATCGGCGCGTCCGTGGGCGATGGCGGGAGTGGGCGCGGTCGCCGTGCTGCTCGTCGGTAGCCCATACCTCGGCGCGGACGCGGTGGGCGCGATCGCCGTCACCTCGGGCGTGGCGGTCGCGGGGGCGCTGAGCGCCGGCGGCTGGCTCACCTTCTCCAGGTTCGCATGGTCCAGCCTGGCCGGGGTCGCGGTCGCGGTGGGCCTCGCGACCTGGGATCTGAGGCGGCCACCGCAGGACCAGGGGAGCCTCGGGCGGTTCCTTACCCAGTGGAGCGAGGGCGCCGGCGGGCCGACAATCCAGCGGACCGGCGCGGCGAACGTCATCACCTTCGCCACCAGCCCGTTGACGATTCTGGCGATTGTCGCGGCCCTGTTCGTCTGGCTGGCGCTGCTGCGGGACTGGGGTGGCCTCAAACGGCTCTACGGGATCTATCCGGCTATCCGGGCGGGCCTTGTCGGAGTGGCGGTGGCGACGCTCCTGGCCGGCGCGGTGGGGGGGCTGGCGCTCAACGTCGCCGGGGCGGCGGCTGCGGTCGTCGTCCCGTTGGCCACCCTCGGCGCGCTGCGGGTCCTCGACCATGCCGCCGACCGCACCCCTCTCCCGCAGCAGCTCTCGGACTGACCCCGCCCCGCGGGAGGCGGGTCGAGCATGGTGTTAGCGTGGAGACCCGTGGATCGCGAAGATCCACGACCAGGCTGGCGATTGACCAGTCCGGTCGTGGAGAGTCGCGGGCGCAGCAGCCGAACAGCGCGGCGCCGGGCCTGCCCGGACGCCCGCACGACCACGGGAGCAGGCCTTGGCCCCATCAACACGGACCACCCGGCACATCTTCGTCACCGGAGGCGTCGCCTCCTCGCTGGGCAAGGGTCTGACGGCCTCCAGCCTCGGCAATCTGCTCACCTCCCGCGGCCTGCGCGTCGTCATGCAGAAGCTCGACCCGTACCTCAACGTCGACCCGGGCACGATGAACCCGTTCCAGCACGGCGAGGTCTTCGTCACCGAGGACGGCGCCGAGACCGATCTGGACGTCGGCCACTACGAGCGTTTCCTGGACCGTGACCTGTCCGCGTCGGCGAACGTCACCACCGGCCAGGTGTACTCGACGGTCATCGCCAAGGAGCGCCGGGGTGAGTACCTGGGCGACACGGTGCAGGTCATCCCGCACATCACCAACGAGATCAAGGCCCGGATCTTCGCGATGGCCGAGCCGGACCGCTCGGGCCGTGTCCCGGACGTGGTGATCACCGAGGTCGGCGGGACCGTCGGCGACATCGAGTCCCTGCCGTTCCTCGAGTCGATCCGCCAGGTGCGGCACGAGATCGGCCGGGACCGCTGCTTCTACCTGCACGTCTCGCTGGTGCCGTACCTCGCGCCGTCCGGCGAGTTGAAGACCAAGCCCACCCAGCACTCGGTGGCGGCGTTGCGCAACATCGGCATCCAGCCCGACGCGCTGGTCTGCCGCTCGGACCGCGAGATCCCCGAGGCGGTCAAGCGCAAGCTGTCGCTGTACTGCGACGTGGACCAGGAGGCGGTCATCGCCGCCCCGGACGCGCCGAGCATCTACGACATCCCGAAGGTGCTGCACCGTGAGGGCCTGGACGCGTACGTCGTTCGCCGGCTCGGCCTGTCTTTCCGGGACGTGGACTGGCGCGGCTGGAACGACCTGCTGGACCGGGTGCACAACCCGAAGCACACCGTCACCATCGCCCTGGTCGGCAAGTACGTGGACCTGCCGGACGCGTACCTGTCGGTGACCGAGGCGGTGCGCGCCGCCGGGTTCGCCCACCGGGCCCGGGTGCAGATCCGGTGGGTGCCCAGCGACGAGCTCATCAATCCGGCCGGCGCCGCGGCGGCCCTCGACGGCGTCGACGGCATCCTCATTCCGGGCGGCTTCGGCGTGCGCGGCATCGAGGGTAAGGTCGGCGCGGCCCGCTATGCGCGGGAGAACCGCATTCCGGTCCTGGGCCTGTGTCTTGGACTGCAGTGCATGACCATCGAGGTGGCCCGACACCTGGCCGGCATCGAGGGCGCGAACTCGTTGGAGTTCGCCGAGAACGCCGTCGACCCGGTGATCTCCACGATGGCCGACCAGACCGACATCGTCGCCGGGAACGGCGACCTGGGCGGCACGATGCGCCTGGGCGCGTACCCGGCCGCGCTGGCCGAGGGTTCGCTGGTGGCCAAGGCGTACGGCCAGACCGACGTGAGCGAGCGGCACCGGCACCGGTTCGAGGTGAACAACGCGTACCGGGACCGCCTGTCGGCGGTCGGCCTGCGGTTCAGTGGCACGTCGCCGGACGGCCGGTTGGTGGAGTTCGTCGAGTTGGACACCGTGCTGCACCCGTTCTTCGTGGCCACCCAGGCCCACCCGGAGCTGAAGAGCCGCCCGACCCGTCCGCACCCCTTGTTCGCCGCGTTCGTCGGCGCCGCGCTGACCTACCACGCCGGTGACCGGGTCGCCACGGCGGAGCCGCGCCAGGCCGAACTGTCCACGACGGCCGGAGAGTCGGCCTCGTCGTCCGGGGAGCCGGCCCCGGCGGCCGACGAGCCGGCGGCCCCGGGCGCCAGGGAGTCCACCGGCCGCGCCGGCGCTCGTCCGCGTCGGTGAGCGTGCCTGACGGCTACGTCGTCGTCGGATCGACGGACCGGTTCGCGGGCCGGATCTTCTCGGTGGTGAGCGACGAGGTCCGGATGCCCGACGGCGGGGTGGCGACCCGCGACTACCTGCGCCATCCCGGCGCGGTGGCGGTCATCGCCGTTGACGACGCCGGGGCGGTGGTGCTCCTCGGGCATTACCGGCATCCGGTGCGTCGGCGGCTGTGGGAGGCCCCGGCGGGGTTGCGGGATGTCGTTGACGAGCCCGCGGTCCGCACCGCGCAGCGCGAGTTGGCCGAGGAGACCGACCTGACGGCCGGGTCGTGGACGCCGTTGCTGCGCCTGCATCCCTCGCCGGGCTGCTCCAGCGAGGAGATCGAGGTGTTCCTGGCGCGGGACCTGGCGGACGCTCCTGGGGAGCGCCCACCGCGCCGCGGCGAGGAGGCTGATCTGATCGTCGAGCGCATCGCGATGCCGCGCGCCCTCTCTATGATCGACTCTGGGGAGATCACCAACGGCGTGACGGTGGCGGGTCTGTTGGCGGCGGACCGCCGGCTGCGCGCCGCCGCGCAGGTCGCCCGGTAGGCGTGGGTCCGCGGGCGGAGCGGCCCGGACCTCGGCGAGTTCTGGCGAGGGCGTGGCGCCGGCGATGTCCGCCACTGCCGGCTTTAGACTGCCGGACGGCCGTGGGTGTTGCTGGCTTCGGCCGGCTGACATGTTGGCGACGGCCGGCTGAGCAGCGCCGACACTGACGAAGACAGCGAGGGTGACAAATGGCTAAGGTCGGGATTCCCCGCGAGGTGAAGAACCACGAGTACCGGGTGGCGTGCACCCCGTCCGGGGTGCACGAGTTGGTCCGGCACGGGCACGAGGTGGTTGTGGAGGCGCAGGCCGGGGTCGGTTCGTCGATCACCGACCAGGAGTTCGCCGCCGCCGGGGCGACGATCCTGCCGACCGCCGATGACGTGTGGGCGGCCGGCGATCTGATCCTGAAGGTCAAGGAGCCGGTCGCCGAGGAGTACCACCGGATGCGCGAGGGGCAGACCCTCTTCACGTACCTGCACCTGGCGGCGTCGAAGGAGTGCACCGACGCCCTGCTGGACCGTAAGGTCACCGCGATCGCGTACGAGACGGTGGAGACGTCGGACCGGGCGTTGCCGTTGCTGGCCCCGATGTCTGAGGTTGCCGGTCGGCTCGCCCCGCAGGTCGGCGCGTACCACCTGATGCGTTCCGGCGGGGGGCGTGGCGTGCTCATCGGCGGCGTGTCCGGGGTGTACGCGGCGAAGGTCGTGGTCATTGGCGCCGGGGTTTCGGGCATGAACGCGGCGGCGATCGCGCTCGGCATGCAGGCCGAGGTGTTGCTGCTGGACAACAACATCAACAAGCTGCGTCAGGCTGACGCCATCTACCAGGGGCACCTGCAGACTGTCGCCTCGAACTCGTACGAGGTCGAACGGGCCGTCCGGGACGCGGACATGGTGATCGGCGCGGTCCTGGTGCCCGGCGCCAAGGCCCCGACGTTGATCTCCAACGATCTGGTGTCCCGGATGAAGCCCGGGGCGGTGCTCGTGGACATCGCCATCGACCAGGGCGGATGCTTCGAGGACTCGCGTCCGACCACCCACGCCGACCCGACCTACGCGGTCCACGACACCCTGTTCTACTGCGTGGCGAACATGCCGGGGGCGGTGCCGCACACCAGCACCTACGCGTTGACGAACGTCACCATGCCGTACGCGCTGGCGTTGGCCGACCTCGGTTGGCGTGAGGCCCTGCGTCGGGACCGGGCGCTGGCTCTGGGTCTGAACACCCACGACGGCCATGTCACCTACGGCCCGGTGGCCGAGGCCCACGGCATGACGGCCCTCAAGCTGGATGACGTGCTGTCCTGAGCCGAACTCGCTGACCACGATCTTCTGATCATGGACGCTGCGTCTTCCCGGCCCGTGACCGGGCGCGCGGCGTTCATGATCAGAGGCGCTGGTTCGAGTGGGTGGCGGGTGAGGGCGGGGTGGGATGTGGCGTAGGGTCGACACGCCGGGCCGCAGGTCGGACCGGCTGCATGGCGCGGTCTGTGACGTGGCGTACAGTCGCCGCATCGGCGCGAGCGCGGTGGGAACGCGAGACCGGTTCGCAGCGGGGCGCCACACCGGACACCGAGGGCATCGGTGCTCGTGGGGAAGGGCGTGAGGCGGAGGAATGGCAGGCAACGGCGACCGGGCCGAGGCGTGGACCACCGCGCTGCGCGCCCAGCAGTCCTCCCTTGACCTCAGCGCCCAGCTGGGCCCGGCCGACCCCACCGCCTACACCACCCGTCGGCCCATCCCCGACCCGATGCCCCCCGACCGGCACGGCCCGGCGCGCATCATCGCCATGGCCAACCAGAAGGGCGGCGTCGGCAAGACCACCACCACGATCAATCTCGGCGCGGCGCTGGCCGAGTACGGTCGCAAGGTCCTGCTGGTGGATTTCGATCCGCAGGGCGCGTTGTCGGTCGGTCTGGGCGTCAACCCGCACACCCTCGACCTGTCTGTCTACAACCTGCTCATGCAGGACGACGTGACCGTCGAGGAAGTCGTCATCAAGACCGATGTCGCCGGGCTGCACCTGCTGCCGGCGAACATCGACCTGTCGGCGGCCGAGATCCAGCTGGTCAACGAGGTCGCCCGGGAGATGGCGCTGGCGCGCATCCTGCGCACCGTCCGCAAGGACTATGACTTCATCCTCATCGACTGTCAGCCCTCGCTCGGCCTGTTGGCGATCAACGCGCTGACCGTCGCCCACGGCGTGCTCATCCCGCTGGAGTGCGAGTTCTTCAGTCTCCGGGGCGTGGCGCTGCTGCTCGACACCATCGACAAGGTGCGCGAGCGGCTCAACTTCGACCTGGAGCTCGAAGGCATCCTGGCCACCATGTACGACAGCCGCACCACGCACTGCCGCCAGGTGCTCCAACGGGTCGTCGAGGCGTTCGGCGACAAGGTCTACCAGACGGTCATCACCAAGACCGTCAAGTTCCCGGAGTCCACCGTGGCCGGGGCGCCGATCACCACGCTCGATCCGGCGTCCTCCGGCGCCCGCAACTACCGTCAGCTCGCCCGCGAGGTCATCGCCGCGCACACCGACCAGGGGTAGCGGGCGGTGCTCTTCGCCCTGGCCTGGCCGGTGTCGTTCGTCGGGCTGCTCCTCGGGTTCGTCCTGGCGGTCGTGACGCGGTCGGCGGCCCGCCGCGCCACCGCCCGCCTGGTCCGCGCGCCGGTCAGACCGCGCGGCGCCTCCTGGTGGCGCGCCGAGTTCGACATCTTCGGTGTCGTGGCCGCCGCTGTCGCCGGGCCCGGCTGGGGACGCGGCGTCGACCTTGACCATTCCGGTTCCCGGGCGCAGCGGGTCGTGCCCACGCTCGTCGGGGCGCTGTCGCCGCTGCTGCTCGGCGCCGCTCTGCTGGCCGGCTACCGCGTCGCCTACGGCCCGCCGCCGCTGCTGCTGGCCACCGACCAGCTGCACGGCGGCCCCGCTCCCGACTACCTGGCCGAGCTGCTGCTGTCCCTGGCAGTGGAGCTGTTGTGCTTCGGCGCCCTGGCGTTGCTGCCGCTGCCGCCCCTGGACGGGTACGCGCTGCTGTGGCACGCGATGCGCACCCCACGGGTGACAGCACACAAGATCCGGCATGTCCTGGTGGACAACAACGTCGGGCCGTTGATCCTGCTCTTCATGTCGTTTTTCCCACTGGACCGCCCGATGCTGCGGATCCCAGTCGACCTCATCGCCACCCCGCTACTGTGGGCGCTCGCGTGACTGACGGCGCCACCGAGGGCTTCACCGTCCGGCTCACCAACTTCACCGGCCCGTTCGACCTGCTCCTCCAGCTGATTTCCAAGCACAAGCTGGACGTCACCGAGGTCGCGCTGTCGACGGTCACCGACGAGTTCATCGCCTACATCCGGGCGATGGGGGAGGGCTGGGACCTCGACGAGGCCAGCGAGTTTCTCGTCATCGCCGCCACCCTGCTCGACCTCAAAGCCGCCCGGTTGCTGCCGGCCGCCACCGTCGAGGACGAGGAGGACCTGGCGCTGCTGGAGGCACGGGACCTGCTGTTCGCCCGGTTGTTGCAGTACAAGGCGTTCAAGGAGGCCGCGGCCCACATCAGCGGCCTGGAGGCCGCCGGCGCCCGGCGTTGGCCCCGGTTGGTCAGCCTGGAGCCGCACTACGCCGCGGCGTTGCCGGAGCTGGTGCTCACCATCAGCCCGCAGCGGCTGGCCGCGCTCGCCGTCAAGGCGATGACCCCGAAGGTCGCCCCGACGGTGTCGGTGGACCACATCCACCAGGTGCGGGTGAGCGTGCGTGAGCACGCCGGCATCCTGCGGGACCGGTTGCGGGCTTTGCAGGTCGCGACGTTCCGGACGCTGTGCGCCGACTGCCAGAACACCCTGGAGGTGGTGGCCCGGTTCCTGGCGCTGTTGGAGCTGTACCGGGAGGGTCTCATCAGCTTCGTGCAGGCCGAGGCGCTCGGCGAGCTGACCGTCCGCTGGTCGGGCGGAGACGGCGCGGTGGAGTTGCGGGTGGACGAGTACGCGGGGACGCCGGCCGAGACCGCGGCCGACGCCGACGGACAGGAGTGAACGTGGACGAGCACCGTTCGCTGGCCGACGAACTGGCCGGCTGGGCGCCGCCGCCGGGGCGTCCCCGGCCGGAGACCGACCAGGTCGCCCAGGCCCAGCCCGCTGTGGAGGTAGTGCCTGCTGTCGAGCCTGAGTCGGCAGCAGTGGCAGAGCCCTCGGCAGCAGTGGCAGAGCCGGTCGGGCCGCTGGACGACGCCGAGCTGACGGCGGCGCTGGAGTCGATCCTGCTCGTGGTCGACGAGCCGGTGGCCGACGACAAGCTCGCCGAGGTTCTCGACGAGCCGCTGGAGCGGGTGGTGTTCGCTCTGGTCGAGCTGTCGGCCCGGTACACCGCGGCCGGCAGCGGCATTGACCTGCGCCGGGCGGCTGGTGGCTGGCGGCTCTACACCCGACCCGAGTACGCCGACTACGTGCAGCGGTTCGTCCTCGACGGGCAGCAGTCGCGCCTCACCCAGGCTGCCCTGGAAGCACTCGCGGTAGTGGCATATAAACAGCCTGTGACGAGGTCGCGCATCTCGGCCATCCGGGGTGTCAACTGCGACGGGGTGACCCGTACCCTGGTCACTCGCGGGCTTATCGAGGAGTGCGGCAGCGAGCCGGACAGCGGCGCGTACCTCTACCGCACCACCCCGCTGTTCCTGGAGAAGCTGGGTCTGGACTCTGTCGACCAGCTGCCCCAGCTCGCCCCGTTCCTGCCCGACAACGTCGAGGAGATCGCCGATGCCTGAGCCGACCACCGACCGGCAGTCCTTCCCGCCGGCCGCCACCGAGCGGCTGCAGAAGGTGCTCGCCGCCGCCGGGATCGGCTCGCGCCGCGCCTGCGAGGACCTTATCTTCCGGGGCAGGGTGACCATCGACGGCCGTCGCGCCGAGCTCGGTGACAAGGTCGACCCGCTGACCGCCGAGATCAAGGTCGACGGGGCCCGGGTCGTCGCCAACACGAACCTGGTGTACCTGGCGATGAACAAGCCGCGCGGAGTCGTGGCGACGATGGACGATGAGAAGGGCCGGGAGGCCATCGCCGACTACATCGGCAACCTCAGCCAGCGGGTCTTCCACGTCGGCCGGCTGGACGCCGACAGCGAGGGCCTGCTGCTGCTCACCAACGACGGCAACCTCGCGCACCGGCTCATGCATCCGTCGTACGAGGTCGCCAAGACGTACCTGTGCGAGGTGGCCGGACCGGTGCCGCGTCAGCTCGGCCGGACTTTGACGTCCGGTGTCGAGCTGGAGGACGGCCCGGCCAGGGCCGACTCGTACCGACTGGTCGACGCGGTCGGCCGAACGGCGTTGATCGAGATCGTCCTGCACGAGGGTCGCAAGCACATTGTCCGGCGGATGCTTGAGTCGCAGGGCCACCCGGTGCAGCGCCTGGTGCGCACCGCGATCGGACCGATCCGGCTTGGCGACCTCAAGGCGGGACGGACCCGGCGGCTTAACCGCGGCGAGGTCGCCGCGCTGTTCCAGGCCGTCGCCGACTGAACGGTCGGTTTGGGTGTGCGCCGGACAACCGGCAGAATGTCCCGGTGGCGCTGAAGGAGGAAACGTTGACTGGTGAGCTGGGCTCGTCACGGTGTGTCGTGGCGGTGGACGGCCCGTCGGGCTCGGGCAAGTCGACTGTCTCCCGCAGGCTGGCCACGGGTCTCGGCGCCCGCTATCTGGACACGGGCGCCATGTACCGGGCCGTGACGTGGGCGGTGCTGCGCTCCGGCGTCGACCTTCATGACGCAGCGGCGGTCGCCAAGGTCGCCGCCGAGATCGACCTGGCCGTCGGCACTGACCCGGCCGCGCCGACGTTCGACGTCGACGGCACATGCGTCGATGTCGCCATCCGCGGCAACGAGGTCACCGGCGCCGTCTCCGCGGTCGCCGCCGTCGCCGAGGTGCGCCGGCTGCTGGTGGACCGGCAACGTGCGCTCGTCGAGGCCGCCGACCGGATCGTCATCGAGGGACGTGACATCGGGACCGTCGTGGCGCCGGACGCTGACCTCAAGGTCTACCTGACCGCCTCGGCCGCTGAGCGGGCCCGCCGCCGTAGCGCCGAGAACGCCGCCGACGTCGCCGCGACCGCGGCCGACCTGGCCCGGCGCGACCAGCACGATACGACCAGGGCGGTGGACCCGCTGGCTCAGGCCTCGGACGCCGTGGAGTTGGACTCCACCGCGCTGGGCATCGACGAGGTCGTCGCCACCATCCGTGAGCAGCTGCTCGCCCGGGGAGTGAAGTGACCGACGAGCTTACCGAAGACGGCTGGGTGGAGCTGCCCACCGTTGACGACGATGCCGAGATCGACGCCGCCGGGGACGAGGTCGACTTTGGGCCGGTCCCGGTCGTCGCTGTCGTTGGTCGCCCGAACGTGGGTAAATCGACTCTGGTGAACCGGATCATCGGCCGGCGTCAGGCGGTGGTCGAGGATGTCGCGGGCGTCACCCGGGACCGGGTCGCCTATGACGCCGAGTGGCTGGGACGCCGGTTCACCGTCGTCGACACCGGCGGCTGGGAGCCTGACGCCCGGGACCGGGCCGCCGCTATCGCCGCCCAGGCCGAGATCGCGGTGGCCACCGCCGACGTCGTCATCTTTGTGGTGGACGCGGTCGTCGGCCCCACCGACGTGGACGAGGCCGCGGTGAAGATGCTGCGCCGGGGCGCCAAGCCGGTGCTGCTGGTCGGCAACAAGGTGGACAACACGGCGTTGGAGTCCGAGGTGGCAGCGCTGTGGTCGCTCGGGCTCGGCGAGCCCTATCCGATCTCGGCCCTGCACGGCCGTGGCTCAGGTGACCTGCTGGACGCCGTCCTCAAAGCCATGCCGATCCCGGCGCCGACGGGTCCGGCGGGCCCGCGTGGACCGCGCCGGGTGGCCCTGGTCGGCCGGCCCAACGTCGGGAAATCCTCGCTGCTCAACCGGCTCGCCCGCGAAGAGCGCGCGGTCGTGGACTCGGTCGCCGGCACCACTGTCGACCCGGTTGACAGCCTGGTCGAGATCGGCGGCGAGACGTGGCAGCTGGTCGACACCGCCGGTCTTCGCAAGCGGGTCGGCCGGGCCAGCGGCACCGAGTACTACGCCAGCCTGCGTACGTCCGCGGCGGTCGAGGCCGCTGAGGTGGTGGTGATGCTGCTGGACGCCAGCGAGCCGATCTCGGAGCAGGACCAGCGGATTCTGAGCATGGTCGCCGAGGCCGGCCGGGCCCTGGTGATCGCATTCAACAAGTGGGACCTGGTGGACGCCGACAGGCGTTACTACCTGGACAAGGAGATCGAGCGGGAGCTCAAGCGGATCCCGTGGGCGTTGCGGGTGAACATCTCCGCGCTCACCGGCCGGGCGGTCGACAAACTCGCGCCAGCGTTGCGCACGGCGCTGGCGTCGTGGGAGCAGCGGATCCCGACCGGGGTGCTCAACCAGTGGTTGACCGCCCTGGTGCAGGCCACGCCGCACCCGGTGCGGGGCGGACGGGCTCCGCGGGTGCTGTTCTCGACGCAGGCCGGCACGAAGCCGCCGAAGTTCGTGCTCTTCACGACCGGCCCGATCGACGCCGGGTACCAGCGATTCATCGCCCGGAAGCTGCGCGAGGAGTTCGGCTTCGTCGGCTCGCCGATCGAAGTCAGCGTCCGGGCGAAGAAGAACGCCGGAAAGGGCGATCGGGGCAAGGCTCACGGCTGAACAACCGATACGAAAAGAGGAGCCCCCGACGCGGTCGGGGGCTCCTCTTTTCGTTTGTGTCAGGGTGGGTCGGGCCGTTTTCCGCCCACCGTCCTCATGGTTGTTCGCCCGAGCCAATTCAACAATGAGGTGATCTCAGCAAGGGCGTGATCGTCGGCGGGGACGACACGGGCACCTCGTCCATAACGGACGGTGTTGGAGAGGGCGCGGGGCCCTCGGT
>NZ_BAAARY010000023.1:0-36644 GCF_039532605.1 Pilimelia columellifera subsp. columellifera | reverse complement strand
CGGCCAGCCCCCGAAACCTCGGCGACATCGTCCGCGCAGCCGTCCACCTCACCCACTTCGAATACCGGTACCTACCGAACCCTCGTTGAGATCACCTCACTGTCAGCTCATGCAGCTTTAATCCATCAGACCGGACCATCTCATCCAGGGCCCTGACCCGGACATTCCTTGCAACCGAGGTACCGATGTTCGAGATCGACAAGACGAACACGCCGGGGTCGTTCACGCCCGGAGCGACATCGACGAGGACATTGGGCTGAAGCGACTCCCGCCTGGCCTGCTGAGTTGCTGCTTCGACAGCCTCTGCCTGCCTGACCTGCCGCATCAGCAAGTCGACCTGTTGCCTGCCGAGCTCAACTTGCTCTTTCGCGCGCTCAGCCTGGTCTTTGGCACTCCTGGCCTGCTTTTTGGCTGCTGAGGCGGACTGCGCCGAGTAAGCGATGCCAGCCAAGGCGAGGACAGCGACTACGGCGGTTGTACGTTCGGTGTTGAACCAGCCGAGTAGTTCGACGAGCACATCCATGGATCGACACTGTAGGCAGGCGTCGCCAGGCATTTCAAGGCGTTGCAGGCCCACCCATGACCGGGCACTGGGCGTGGCTACGCCCCGTGATGGCCGACTCGGGCTACGCGCGGTCGGCGGCAGTTGAGTGCGCCGGGGATCTAGCGAATTAATGGCTTACCGGTTCAATGCAGCCGAACTCGTTAGCAGCGCCTTCAACTTGGACGAGTAGCCGCTCGGGCCGTATGTCCCCGTCGACGCATAGACGCTCATGCTGAAGCGCGAACACCGCACCCAGCGGTGGATTGGGGGTAACGTCGGTGCGGTACGAAGGCACGCTCATCGGGGTAACAGTCAGTTCAAAATCGGCGATCTTCAACGCACGCAGCGTCCTCTCGGTCGTCGCAGCGTCAAACTTCTTCGCCGCCCGTTGCCTGCCCAGAGCGGCCCGTACAAGAGCTGCAACATGGTCGCCACGGCGTTGTTGATCAATGCTGATGCCGTGCCGACGCTTCCAAGCATTGTTCTCGGCACCGTGCGGGGCAACGTCGCCCGGCCCTGACCCCTGGTCCACAGCCTCCGGGTTCGCTGCGGTCGAGCTCGGCGTCGGCTGCGGCGGGCCCTCGGCGCTCGAGGACGCCGGATCGACGCAACCGCCCAAAGCCACGAGCGCCGTGGCGGACACAGCCAACACGGCAGGCCACGTGGCTACCGAAGGCGATCGCATCCACAAAGTATGACCGCCGCGCGCAACCAGCCTGTCGCAGATCCGAGGTAGCAGCGGAGCCGGGTGCTGGCGGCCGACCAAGGCAACGCGCTCGGCGGCATGTGAGTGCAACGAAGAACTTCTTGATCACTAACGGGGGCGTCGCGAGGATCCGCGCAGCCGTTGATGCGATATTTATCCCTTTAGTTCGATACGCGCGTTCGTGAATTCTCATGTGCGATCGCTCGCGATTGCCGGTAGAAAGGCCCAATGGCTGACGAGGTGACGGTCCCACTGCTGCCCTGCTCCTCCATCGATGTCATCGCCGACTTCTATCGCGTCCTGGGCTTCCGGGTCACGTACAGGCAGACTCGCCCGAACCCCTACCTCACCTTGCGTCGCGAGGACCTTCACCTGCACTTCTTCGGGATCGCCGACTTCGACTCCGAGAACTCCTATGGCTCGTGCCTGGTCCTGGTCCCGGATGTCGAAGGCCTGTACCAGGCTTTCGCGGTGGGTATGCGCGCCGCGTACGGCAAGGTTTTGGTCTCCGGGATCCCGCGTATGACCCGACCACGCGCAAAGAAGAACATGGATGGGGTGACCGGCTTCAGCGTTGTCGACCCCGGCGGAAACTGGATCCGCATCACGGCGAAGTCCCCGCCGGGGGCAACACCCGAGCCGACCGGCCGGCTGGCCGTCACCCTGCAGAACGCGGTCGTCCAAGGTGATTCCCGCGGTGATCACCGCCAAGCGGCCCGCATCCTAGACGGCGGACTCACGAGGCCGGACGCAGGCGATGACCCCGCCGTTCTGGTGCAAGCCCTCGCCTACCGGGCAGAGACCGCCATGACACTGGCCGACCCGGACACAGCCCGCGAGAGCCTGACCCGCATCGAACGTGTCGAGCTGACAGCCGATGTACGACAGCAGATAGCCGCCGTCCTTGACACCGTCGCCGAGTTGGCCGACTCCCTGCCGTAATCGAGATGCACCGTGTCAAGATTACCCTTTTGAAGAACTCCTCCGGCTGCCTGACAGCGCCCACACGGGCGCACTCTTCTCGGCATGAGCGGGCGGCCCCAACCAGCAGACGTGACGAGTTAGATTTGGATATTCCGCGTGTTCGTGGCGGATTGCCGACCGCATAGCGATCAAGGGCCGAGTCGGGTACTATTGTCCACATGAACACTGATGCCTTGTGGCATCAGTGCCACATTGAGGGGTTTCCCCCCTCGGACACCACTACTGGTGGAATTCCACCAGTCATCTGTCGCACCGATGTCAACGTAGAGGTCAATCCCTCCGTGGCGTGACGCCCAGTCGGATGGTCTCCTGGGTGACTACCCATCCGGAAGCGACGATGGTCTCATGAGTCGCGGCGTCCATCCTCGATCACCCGAGCAGCTCATCGCCGCCGTGGTCCCGGCCGCGCTACGCCGACCGTCGCCAACTCCCGCGCCCTTACCGTTGCTGCCGGCTACGCGGCTGAAGGCGGCGGCCTGCGGAGGGTTACCGCTGGTGGAGCTGGCCCGGCTGGACCGCTCCGGCAGGTTGTCGATGCGCGCGGTTCTCAGGCATCTCGCCTGGCGGCCCGGCCATCGCGTGGACATCGACGTGGTCGACGGTGCGATCCTCGTCGTGTCGACGTTCGACGGAACGCATCGTGTGGGCAGCCGCGGTGATCTGGCGCTGCCGGCGGCCGCCCGTGCCCTGTGTGGTCTGAATATCGAGGACGCGGCGTTGGTGGTGGCCGCCTATCCGATGGCTGGTGTGGTGCTGGCCCATCCCGCCGCCGTTGTAGCCCGGTACCTCCATCAGTTGCACCAGAGCCTGAGGGTAGGCCATGGCGGCTGACCAGGACCGGGTCGCGCAAGCTCGCGCGATGCTCGCTCAGCTCGGCGTGACCGTCGACGACCTCCGCCGGGATGCCCGACCGGCGGCGCCGACGGTGGGGGAGTACCTGGAACGGGTCGCCGCCGCTGCCGGGCCGGGCGCCTGCCGTACGTATGGCAGCTACTGGGATCGGATGAGAGCGGCGTGGGGTGATCGGCGGCTGGATGAGATCGCTGCCAGCGACATCGAGGCGTTGCAGCGTTCCACGGTCGCTGAGGCCCGGGTGCGGCGGACGAGCCGCGGCGGGCGGCACGCAGGCGAGCACGTCATCGCCGCGGCCCGCGCGTTGTACAACCGGGCGATCGCCGACGGGCTGATCCAGCCGGGAGACAGTCCCGCTCATCGAGTGACGAAGCCACGACGACTGCCCAGCACACGGCGTGCCCTGACGCCCGATGAGCTTACGCAGATCAACCTGGCGGCCCGGGCCAGCGGCAACGACGTCGTGCTCGACGCCCTGCTGCTTCGCTTACATACCGAGACTGCCTGCCGTCGCGGCGGCGCGCTGGGCTTGCGGTTGATGGACCTCGACGCCGAACGCGGCCTGCTTTGCCTTCGGGAGAAGGGCGGCACCCAACGGTGGCAACCGGTGACCCTCGACCTTGCTGCAGTGTTGGCTGACCACGCCCGGTGCCGCGGCGCCGTCCTGTCCGGCGATGCGCTGCTGCGGTTCCGGCACGGTACGGCGATGACCAGCCGCCGCTACGACCACCTCTGGAAGCGTCTCGGCCAGGAGCTGCCATGGGTCGCCGCGCAGGGCATCTCCACCCACTGGCTACGGCACACCACCCTGACCTGGGTCGAACGCCACTTCGGATACGGTGTGGCCCGCGCGTACGCCGGCCACACCGACAGCGTCGGCGCAGCGACCACCACCTACATCAAGGCTGACCTCCAAGCGGTAGCGGTCGCTCTGTCCGCCATGACCGGCCGGCCACACCCACTGTCGGACTGGTCGGCCCAATGGACTGAGTGACGGGGAGCATAGCCGTCCGACTCATCCGGAGCGCGTGCTGCTAGCGGGTTCGGGATCAAGCAGGTTTACACCCACTCGCGCACCACCCCCGGATCCGTTGACAAGGCTGCGCGATGATCACCGATCCGCCCGCCGTCGGAATGCGCGGACCGTCAGACGCCTGTTGGCACTGCCACCACCTGGCTGGCGTCTCCATTCAGGTCGTTCGCCCAGTCGACGACCTCTTGTTCCTGGGTGAACAGGATCACCTGGCGGTCCGCGCTGACCTCGCGCAGCAGCTTCAGCACGGCCAACGTGCGGGTGGCGTCCGACTGCACGGTGACGTCGTCGAGCACGAACGGCGCGGTTTCGGCCCGGTCGGCGAGATGCTGGGCGAGCCCGAGGCGCAGCAGCAGAAATATCTGCTCGGTGGTGCCGTGCGAGAGCAGCGCCGCGTCCCGGACCGCTCCGTCCCGGTCCGTCGCGCGGACGCTGAGGTCCGCCACGTCGATGTCGAGGTCCACATACCGGTGGCCGGTGATGCGGGGCAGCCAGGGACGGATGGTGGCGGACAGGACGGGCGCGATGGTGGCGTGGGCCCGCTCCTTCGCCAGCTCTAACTGCTCCTGAGCCAACCGGAAGTATCCGTCCAGCACCTCAACGTCGGCGAGGGCGCTTTCAGCTGCCGCTTCGGCCTCGATCGCCTCCGCGAGGCGGGGAGTGGTGTCCGGTGCGGACAACTGGCCGGCGAGCTTGGCGACCTGAGCGTGCGTCACCTCCCGTCGTCGGCTCACCTCCGCCAGCTCCCGGTCGAGGTCGGCAGGGATCGTGGCGGGGCGTTCGCCCGCGTCGGCCGTCACCGTGACCAACTGCTCTTCCAGGTCCGCCAGGGTCTCGCCATCGAGAAGCTGACTGAGCCGCCCGGTCACCGAAGCGTGGTTGGTGGCCTGGGCTCGCAGTTCCTCCTGGGCGTCCAGCCACTCGGCGAGCCGCCGGTAGCTCTCCTCACCTGCCTCGCCGGTGATCTGGGCCGCCAGATCCTGGATCCGCTGCCCGACCTGGCGCCACTCGGCCAGCCTCCGTTCGTGCCCGCGCTCCTGTTCCGTACGAGCCGCCAGGGCCCGTTGCAGATCGGGGCGTCGGGCTGCCGCCCGTTCGATGGCGGCGCGTTCCTGACACGCCTGCGCGTAAGTGTCGAACCGTTCCAAAGCGCCCCCCGGATCACTGACCGTCACATCGAGCAGCTTGGCCAGTTCCTGGACGGCCGCGTCCTGCTCCGCCTGGCGGGCGGCGAGTTGCTGGGCGTGCGCCTCCCGGCGCTGCTGGGCGTCGGTGGCGTCGTCGATCTGGCGGGCGAGGTGGCGCAGCGCCCCGGAATCCAGATCAAGGCCCAGGTCGGCCAATTCGGCCCGCGCCTGCTCCTGTTGAGCGCCGTAGGTCGCGGCGGCCGCTTGCTGCTGAGCCTGTCGCGCCGTAAGCTCCGCGAGCCGTGTATCGGGCGCGGGCGGAGTCGGCGGGGGGCCAGGATCCGTCACGGTTGGGGGAGTCGGCGCTGGCGGCGGTGACGGCTGCGTGGACGGGGCAGGAGCGTCGGCCTCGGTCGGTTGGCGTGAGTCCGGCCGCATCCGCCAGATTCCCGCGATGGCGCCGATCCCGCCGACCACCAGTGCGGCGATCCCCGGCCCGACCAGCCCCAGAACGACGAGCAGCAGACCCACGCCGAGCAGCAGCCCGCCGGCGCCAGCGATAGCCAGGCCTGTCCGGCGAGCCGCGCGACGGGCCCGGGCACGGTCGGCCGCCGCGGCGTCGGCCGCCTCCCGGGCGGCGAGGTAGGCGGCGGTATCAGCCTGGAACTGGCGCAGCCCGGTGTCGTACTGGGCGGTCTCCTTGGCGTACCGCTGCTGCGCCTCACGCCGTAGCCGCTCCGCGCGCTGGTGCGTCTCGCGGGCTGTTTCGTAGGCACGCTCGGCGGCGCGCTGCTGCTCGGTCAACTCGGCGATGTGGGCTTCGAGCCCGCTGTCGGTGGCGGGCCCGGGCTGATCGAGGGTGCTGGCGAGTTCGCGGAGGCGTTCAGCAGGGCACGGCACGCGCACGTCCGGGGGGTTCGGTGGGGCCGCGTCGCGGTGGGTGACCAGCGCGGTCCGGGCGGCCAGGAGCCGTTCCCGGGCCGCGACGATCTCCGGCCGGGGCTCACTGTCGCCGGCCACGGGCGTGGGCAGCTGGGCCAGCTCAGCGGTGATGGCGGCCGCGTCGGGTCCGGTTGGTGGCTCGGGCAGCGGGCCGCGGTCGTGGAACGCAGCCAGCGCCGCGGTGACCTCGCGGACGGTCGCCTCGTCGGCGGGCCGTTGACCGGGGCTGGCGTCGGCGGCCAGCTGCGCGGTCAGCTTGGTCACCTGGTCGACCCGGTGCCGCAACGTGTCGATCGCGACCCATCGTTGAGCGTGGCGCAGGCGCGCCGCTTCCGTGTCCATCGCCGTGGCTGCCATTCGGGCGTGATGGTATTGGGCGGAAATCTGTTGGGTGGACTGGTGCCGGTCCCGGGCGGCCACGGCGGCCTCGCGGGCGCGCTCTAGCGCCTCGGTCGCGGCCCGAAGCGGGCGCTGCCCTCGGGTCGGGTGGCCGACGCGCAGCTGCCGCTGCTCGGCCAACCACATCAGCGCGCCTTCGGTAGTGGTGTCCACGCTCTCGCTGGTGGCGGCCCGCTGGATCGCCTCCTGCAACTGGTCGGCGCTGGTGGCCACCCGCAGCACGTCGGCTTGACCGACGAAAATGGTGCTGCGGACGGTGTCCCTGCTCAGGCCCAGGAGCCGGGCCGCATCGAGCGTGCCCTCGGTCAGCAGATCGCGCCGCGTCTGGCGAGGGTCAAACGGGCGACCGGTGGCCAGATCGGTCACTGAGCCGCTTCCGCAGGCCAGGTCCTGTGTGATGCGCAGGCGCGTCCCGGAGTCCAGCACGATATCCGCCGTCACGCTCCAGGCCCGTCCGGTCCACGGGTGATGGCGGCGTTTGAAGTCCGCCTGATCAGCTGTTCCACGGCCGCGCTGCCGACGGCGCCCACACAGAGCTGCGTAGCAGGCGGCGAACCAGGAGGATTTCCCCGCCTCGTTCGGTCCGTGGATGACGTTGAGGCCAGGGGTGAGCGTCAGAAGAGCGTTCCGCAGTGGGCCGAAGGCTGTGGCCTCAACCTGGGTGAATCTCATATCGGTTCCCCGTCCGGCGCGACTTCGGCAAGGGCGCGTAGGCCCAGGGCCGTAGCCTGGTGGAGCGTTCGCTCGTCGGCGTCGCTGTCGCGCATGCCGCGCCGGAACTCAGTCATGGCGCTATGGTCGGCGTTGGCGGGTGGGGCCAACGCGAATTCGACCGCTGTCTCGTCAATGAGGACGTCCTCACGGTCGGTGGTGAACCCGGCGATGCTGGGCAGCAGGACACCGCTGGGCAGACGACCGTGTAACGCGATCACGCTCCACGGAGGCACGCTGTCGACGGTCGAGCTCAATCGAGCCAGAAGCTCATCAGTGCCGTTAACGGTCGCGACGTCCACCGGACGGGTTTCCCCTGGCTCGTCGTCGATCATCAGTTGGGTGGAGCGCAGCGATCCGTTCGACCAGTCGATCACAGTCACGGTCGCGCCCCCCGCCCCGACCGCCGGTGTAAGCGCGCCGACGGCGACTACCCTTTCGTCATCGGCGTCAGCGGCGGTGGAGCACACAACGGGCCGCGCCCGCGGCGCTAGGCCGGCCCGGACATACAGCACCCGTTCTTCGTCAGCCGACGAGGAAAGGGGCGGCTCGCCACCGAGGCTGGAGCCGGTCCAGGCGCTGCCCGCAATAGTGTCACCGTCGACAGTCACGCCCGGTCGGTACTGCGCGTCATGCCAGAGGTGGGTGTTGTCGAACCAGTTCGTGGTGGCGTAAGGGCTGGTCTCGGTGTGCCAGTCGAGCGCGCCGGGGGCGATAAGGACCGGGCCAGGGAAGGCCGCGAAGGCACGCGCGGCGAACTCCAGCGTGGGTAGGGTAACCGTAGCTCGGTCGAACAGTCCGCCCACAATGACAAGTGCTGAGGCCTGCTGCTCTCTGCCGAGCCCGATGGCGCGTACGAGAGCGTGTCGGCTGGACTCTCGACGACGGGCGCCGGCGGCGGGCGCCAGCGGCAGCCACGGCCGGTCGAGGCCCACGTCAGCGATAGCCACGATGCGAATAGTTCTCACCTTCCTCTCGGTCTCTGCTGTATACCCGAGAGAAGACAGGCTCCGGGCGGGATCTGCGGATGGGGGCTCCGGTGATCGATCCCTCGACTGACCTTCGCCCTGGTGTCCGGTTGCTCGGCCTGTGCCCGCGTGGCCCCGCGGAGCTGGACGGCATCGAGTGGTTGGGCAATGCCGCCATGGTCACGTTCCGTGACTCTGACGGCGTCACCGATTCCCGGATGATGTTCGCCGCCGAGCTGTCCGCCCTGCGAGTTCTCGACGGCGTGCGCCAGCACCCGCTTGACGCTCCGTACGACGCGTTCGCGCTCGCCGCCGAGGCGCTACGACTCGCCCACGCCCCCGACATCGACCCTTACCAGGCTGTCAACGCGGCGGCGGTGGAGCCGCTGCCACACCAGCTGCGCGCGGTGTACCAACACATGCTGCCGACCCGACCGCTGCGCTTCCTGCTAGCCGACGACCCGGGTGCGGGAAAGACCGTCATGGCCGGCCTCTATCTGAAGGAGGCGCTCGCCCGCGGCTGGGTGCGTCGCGTCCTCATCGTCGCGCCGGGTGGTCTTGTCGAACAGTGGCAGGAGGAGCTGCGCTACAAACTCGGCCTGACCTTCGCACTGCATGAGCCCGGCACGACGACGGCGGAGAACCCGTTCGTCGAGCAGCCGTGCCTCATCGTGCGACTGGACCAGGTGGCTCGCAATAAACCGCTGCGTAGGGCGCTGCGCGCCGCGCCCTACGACCTGGCGATCGTTGACGAGGCCCACAAGATGTCCGCCCGATACTGGAGCGGCGACATTCTCAAGTCCCGCCGGTACGAGCTGGGCGAGCTGCTCCGGGATACCTGCCGGGGCATGCTCCTGATGACCGCCACCCCGCACAACGGCAAGGACCCCGAGTTCCACCTGCTGCTGGGGCTGCTGGGCGGCACGACGGTTCGCGACTACTTAGCCCGCGACCCCAACGGCGCGGAGCCGCCGGCGTTCATGCGGCGACTACTCAAGGAGCAACTCGTCCACGCCGATGGCAGCCCACTCTTCCCGCCACGGCGCGCCGAAACAGTGGGCTACCAGCTGTCGGCGCGCGAGCGCGCCCTCTACGAGGCGGTCAGCGAGTACGTGCGCCATGAGATGAACAAGGTGACCGGCGAAGAGACTCGCCGCACCGTCGGATTCGCCTTGACGGTGCTCCAACGGCGGCTGGCCTCGTCCCCGGAAGCGATCCTTCGGTCGCTGACCCGTCGCCGCGACCGGCTCCGGGAGCAGGCGGGCCAGGTCCGCCAGCAGGAGGCGCTGCTCGGCGCGCAGCTACGGGCCAGCCTGCAAGCGCTGGACTCCGACATCGCCACCCTGGATCAGGACGAGGTGCCGCACTCGGCGGTCGAGTCCGTCGAGGACGCGGCGTCGTGGACGGCGACCGCATCCCGAACACCGGCGGAGCTGGAGACCGAGGCACTCGTCCTCGATCAGCTGGTGATCCAAGCCCGCGATATCCGGGACGCGGGCATCGACCGCAAGTGGGAGGCGCTGGCGGGCCTGCTGCTCAGCCCGGCGATGGTTGACCAGGACGGCCAACGCCGCAAGATCATTATCTTTACGGAGCACCGGGACACACTGGACTACCTTTCCGAGCGGTTGTCCGCGCTTCCCGGGCCGGTGCTCGGCGTGGAGCGCATCCACGGCGGGTCCAGTCGTGGCGACCGACGCTTGGCCCAACTGCGATTTGCCGAAAGCCCGTATGCCAGCGTGCTGCTCGCGACCGATGCGGCCGGTGAGGGCGTCAATCTTCAGGTGGCCCACTTGATGGTCAACTACGACATCCCGTGGAACCCGAATCGGCTGGAGCAGCGGTTCGGCCGGATTCACCGCATCGGTCAGCGCCACACCTGCCAGCTGTGGAACCTCGTCGCCACCGACACCCGGGAGGGCGATGTCTTCACCACGCTGCTGGAGAAGCTCGAGCGGCAGCGGGCGGCACTCGGCGACCAGGTCTTCGACGTACTGGGGGACGTACTATCCGGCGCTGAACTGCGGGACCTGCTCACCGATGTCGGCGCCGACCGCGCCAGTCGGGCGGAGCGGTTTCTGGAGCGAAAACTGGGCACAGAGCTGGCCGACGCGGTCTCCCGGCGGGCCGCCCCCGTCGGGGAGCTGACCGCCGCCGACCTTGCGGCGGTGCGGCGGGAGTTGGCGCTGTCGCGGGCCGCGGCGCTGACCCCGGACATCACCGGCGCGTTCGTCGGCGCCGCGATGGAGGCGCTGCACGGCGATCTGCGGCAGCTGCCCGGGGGCCGATGGCGCGTCGGGCACGTGCCCCGGGAGGTGCGGGAGCAACCTACGGTGGCCGCCGGGGCGGTACGGGCCCGGTACGAGGCGGTCACCTTCTCGCCGCGGGCGCAGGCTGGCTCGGTGAGCGGCGCCGCCGAGCTGGTCGCTCCGGGGCATCCCCTGCTGACCGCCCTGGTCGGCGTAGTGGGGAACCGTCACGGCGAGGCCCTGCGCCGCGGCGTCGTCCTGATGGACGACCGCAGCACAACGCCGTATCTCCTGGCGGCCTACGAGGCGCCCGGACACGACGCCACGACCACCCGACTGCACACCGTCGCGGTAGCTGCCGACGGCGCCGTGACCACGGCTGACCCTGCCGGGTTCACCAGCCTGGCCGTCGCCGAAGTGGGGCAGCCCCTACCGCCGGCTGCTGAGGTGGACGCCCTGCTCGCGGCGGCGACCCGACAGGTCGGCGCGGCGGAGCCCCCGGTCGCGGTGGCGTACGTGCAGGGCGGGGCTCGGGAACCAGCCGATCGGCAGGCGACCCTGACCCGGTTGCGGGCGGCCTGGTCGGAGGCACCGGTGTGGGAAGGCCCGCCGTTCGCCGGCTGGGACCTGTGTCGGGAGGACCACCAAGGGCTGACCTTCGCCACGGTGGCTAATCCGGACGAGGCCGGCCGGTGCTCGCTGCGTCGCTGTGAGGTTATCGCCAGCCGGAATCTCGCCGGCCAGCATTGGTGGGTGACGGGCGACGGCGGCGTGCCGCGCTGGGCGAGCGCGTCCGATCTTCCAGTTCCCGCGCCGGGACACCAACTATCGGCCATTCTCGATTGGCGCGCCGCCACCGGACTTTTACCCGGGCCTGTGACCGATTGACCCCGATGCGATGTCACCGTTCGGCGCGCAGCGGCCGCCGCCCGCGGTGGAGACCCGCGGATGATGTCGCAGGAGAGCTGTCTGCAGCCACCCGCCATGTGCGTGGCTGGCTCGACCGCGGCGATCCTCCCACAACCGTGGCGGTGTTGGCCGCTGATCCGTTCCACCGGGACCGGGTCGTGACCGCGCTCGAAGAGCCGGGCGTGAAAGCCCAGGCCGTCGACCGGGACCGCCCGCCCCCCCCGACCGGATGGCGGCCATGACGATGCACCGGGCCAAGGGCATTGAGTTCTCCAAGGTCGTGCTGGTGGCGGGGAAGCGAACGCCCGCTGAGCTCGCTCGCCTGGAGCGCATGGACCCGGCTGATCGGGCGGATGCCGAGTTGCGTACGCGGTCACTGATCTACGCAGCCGCGGCCCGAGCCCGCGACGAACTGCGGTCGCGAGCGCCGGTCAGCGGGGGTGAGCGGCCGCCACCTTGCCTCGTCGCAGCTCCGAGAGTTGACTCTTTCCCGATGCCGCGGGTCAGGTCCGTGATACGACGAGGCCATGGGTAAGCGCACTATCGACCTTCCCGCCCGCGTTGACGTGGCGGAGCTGGCGCGGCGTGGTTGGGCAGTGGACGCGTTTCAGGCACGGCTCGTCGAGACCATTTACGAGGAGGACGACGAGCACTATTACGAGGTCGCCATGTCGCTGGAGATGACTTTTCAGGCCGACCAATGGTCCGACCGATTTGGAGCCGACCGCTACTGCGCTCCGGTCGTGGCGCGTATCGAGGTACAGGGGCATCCTGAACCAGTCTTCTGCGAGTTCGACCTGGTCGAGCGGCGCCGGACCACTACCGGACCGGTCCGGCTGTCGGAGCGCTTGGACCTGGAGCGGGACAGCGTTCCTCTGGACCCACGTCAGGTGCGGGTGCACCTGACAGCGTTCGACGAAGTGCAGTTCGACTCGCCTGATGACCTGGCCCCAGCGGACTCCGTCCCGGTTGCCGTGGATGTCATCGAGCGTCCCGCGGACAGCGCCATTCGGCTGGCCTTCGAAGCTCGGGCGAACTACTCATCGAGCGTACAAAAGGGCCACCTGTGGGCCGCCGGGACGGTTGAGTTCGGTTCAGTCGCGGCGTTGCTGGCGGCCTACGGCGAGGAGGAGGGTCTGGATGCTGACGAAGCGTCCCTGGAGGAGCTGGCGCCTGTAGAAATCGGGGTGCCGAGCTTAGAGATGGAAGTGTTGGACCCCAGCGGTTTCGTCCTGGACACGCGCCATTTGCCCTTCGACCTCGCCATCCGCGTCGGCGCCGAGGGGCAGCTCCCAGAGCGCCGCCCAGTCTGGGCCATCCAGGCATCCCTGGAGGGCTATTCAACGGCGCCGGCAAGCATCGTGCTGCGAACCACCGGACTCGGAGAGACGGCTGACCCGACAGGTGGTTCCGAAGTTGTCGAGCAAGAGGCGGAGGCTCACCCGACCGACACGACAGACGCCGAGGCGACGGCCGTGCGACTCGGCGCGAACGAGATCCATCTGGCGACCGAGAACGGGATGACCTACGTGAAGGTCTGTGCGCCCAACGGAACGCCAGGCGAGTATGAGTCGGTCTTTCTGATGCATCCTGGCCATGCCGTATCCGAGGACGACATCAGCTCACGACCGTCTCTCACGGCTCTCACCAGGTGGCTAATTGCGCGCGGGGCGGAAGATCTCGGGCCCACGGCTACGGAAGACCCCGAACCCGTGACGCACGGCGCTGCCACTCGTGTCAACGAGAGCCTCAGCGCTGCGATAGTGACGCTCGATCTAATGGAACGGCATGAGGCGCAGATGCACCGCTCGATGCTGGAGTTGCGGGCGCTTCGCCATGACCTCGCCCGCCAGCTGCATCAGGCGCAGCTGGGAATCACGGCCATCGGCCAGAAAGCCGTCGCCGCGGGCGCGGCGCCATCAGCGCAGTCGGCTCATCAACCGCCTGCCACCACCCACGACACCGAGATTGATCCCGATTCTAAACGCGTAGGCCTGCCCCCGGAGCTGCTGGAGATCGCCCAGTGGGTGAGCCGGCGTGACAGCTATCGGCTCGAGCAAATCGCCGTGGATCTTGGACGCAGCGAGGCGGAGATACGGCGCGCCGTTCACGCGATCAACGGTTGGGCCAGCGAGTCGTCCCACCAATCCGATATGAAGGTTGCCTCACCGGTGCTGGTCATCGACCCGGAAGGGGTCGTCTGGGTAGACGACCTCCTGCAGGAACTTCTGACTTCGACGTCTCGCTCATAGCTGGCCCCCGTCCTCGACAAGGTCGGATTGGGCCTGCTCGATGGCCATGCTCGCCATTGTATGAAAGAGGGCGCCAGCAATGGCCGCGGGGACGAACTCACTACCGAAATGATGACCGCGTCGGCCGGCAGATGAAGCGCGGCTGAGCTGTCCTCCCGCAAAGCAGACGTTCACCGAACTGCTTGCGCATCCTGTCGCGGGGCCTCACGGACACGTGATGTCATGTGCGCGCGCCCCTGACAATCTGCCGCCAATAGAGGGCGCACTCCCCAAACAAATAGGGGTCACCGCCGCGCAAGTGCGCCGGGCTAACGCGCCTCACCGGACGATGACTCCATCCCATCCCCGGTACCCAATGGTTTCGCCTAAAGCTCCTAACACGATCTTCGTAGTTCCTTGATCAACCGGCGCCAGCAGATGAGTGCGCAACCGAGGGTGACGAACCCTTGGTGGATGTCGAGGCGTCGTTCCCAGCGGACGGCGAGGCGCCGGAATTGGTGAAGCAGGGCGAAGGTCTGTTCGACGACGTACCGCATCTTGCCGACGCCTTTGATTCCCTTCGTTCCGCGTCTGGGGATGATCGGTTCGGTCTTGCGTTTGCGGCACTGGGCCCGGAACGCGGCGCTGTCGTACCCCTTGTCGGCCAGCAAAACGCTGAAGCGGCGGCGGGGCCGGCCAGGAACGCCCGCGATCGGTGGGACACCGTCCAGCAGTGCGACGCCTTGGGTGATGTCCGCGATGTTCCCGCCGGTAGTGATGACGTGTAGGGGTGTCCCTGCTCCGTCGCAGATCAAGTGGTGTTTGCTGCCTGGTTTGGCGCGGTTGACTGGCGACGGGCCGGTGCTGAGGCCCCCTTTTTAGAGTCGATGTGGGAGGCGTCGATCGCGACCCGCGTCCAGTCGATCATCGCGGCAGCGTTCATGTTGGCCAGCAAGATCCGGTGGAGCTGGTCGAACACCCCGGCCCGGTTCCAGCGCTCAAGCCGCCGCCAACAGGTCATGCCCGACCCGAACCCAAGTTCCTGCGGCAGGTCTTCCCAGCCGATCCCGGTATGCAGGACGAACAAGATCCCCTGCAGGCAAGCCCGGTCCGGGACCGGCCGAGGACCTGGCGCCCGGTCGGGCCACGGCGGCAACAAACCCTCGATCAGCGCCCATAACTCGTCATCCACCTGCCACGGCTTCGGTTTGGCCATACACACAGCAACGGACGACCACGAGATCAAGTCACGGCCATCGATCTACAGAGATCGTGTTAGGAGCTTCTAGTCGAGAAAGAACGCCGCCGCTGACAGGGTCACACCGGCCGCGGAGTCGGGGAAATACTTGACCGGCTGACCCTTGCCATTACACGACGCACAAGGGGAGACCCTGGCCCGGTTGCGGGCGGCCTGGTCGGAGGCGCCGATGCAGGAGTGCCTACCATTCGCCGGCTGGAACCTGTGTCGGGAGAACCCCCAGGGGCTGACCTTCGCCACGATGATGGCGTACCCGGACAAAGCCGGCGGGTGCTCCCTGCGTCGCGGTGAGGTGATCGCCAGCCGGAACCTCGCCGGACAGCACTGGTGGGTGACCGACGCCGACGACGGCGGGCTGCGCTGCGCGAGCGCGTCCGATCTCTCGGTCCCGGCGCTCGGACTTCTCCACACCGCCGTGCTCGACTGGCGTGCTCGCCCCGAGCCGTCCCCGGACAGCGGGTCAACAGCCGATCAGTAGCGTTTCCGCCCTTGTGAGACCAAATTGTGAGAAGTTCTCATAACCGGATCGTTGGAGGGGATGGCCGAGGCACCCAAGGTGAATGGGAGGAACACGCGTGGACGTCTTCGCGGTTCGCGACCGGCTCATCACCGATTATCGCGGCTTCACCTCCGCTTTCACCCAGATTCGTGATGAGCGGCTGCGGGCGCACCTGGACCAGCGCTACGACAGCGACGCCCAGTGGCCCGACCCGTGGGTCTCCCTCAACCCGACCTTTGCCCCCGGCGGCACCGTCGGCGAGCTCGCGCGGGCCGGGCTGCTTCACCCCGACACCCAACAAATCTTCCGGTCCCCTGCCAGCATTGACGGGCTGACCCTGCACCAGCACCAGCGCGAGGCCATCGAGGTGGCCCGCTCCGGGCGCAGCTACGTGCTGACCACCGGTACCGGGTCGGGTAAGAGCCTGGCCTACATCGTTCCGATCGTGGACCGGTTGCTGCGCGAGCAGGTCAACCCCGCCCGGGCCTCCGGTGTGCGGGCCATCGTCGTGTATCCGATGAACGCCCTGGCTAACAGCCAACTTGGCGAGCTGAGAAAGTTCCTGCAACCCGATGGCGCCGATGTCGCCCCGGTCAGGTTCGCCCGCTACACCGGGCAGGAGTCCGAGGACGAGCGCAAGGCGATCCTGGAGAACCCGCCCGACATCCTGCTGACCAACTACGTGATGCTCGAACTCATTCTCACCCGCCCGCACGAGCGCGACCGGCTCATCCGGGCTGCTCAGGGACTGAGCTTCCTGGTCTTCGACGAGCTGCACACCTACCGGGGCCGGCAAGGCGCCGACGTGTCGTTGCTGATTCGTCGAGTACGCGACGCGTGCGAAGCGCCGGACGTTCAAGTGATCGGCACCTCGGCCACGATGGCCTCTGGCGGCAGCCTGGCTGACCAGCGGCGGCGCGTCGCCGATGTGGCCACCCGCCTCTTCGGTGTGCCGGTCGGCCCGGACGAGGTGATTGGCGAGACCCTGAGCCGCACCACCGACGACACTCCACCCAGCGCTGAGGCGCTTCGCGCGGCGGTCGTCGCCGGCACCCTGCCTGGCTCGTACGACGAGCTGCGCCATCACCCATTAGCCGCCTGGATCGAGTCGACATTCGGCCTGGACAACGACCCGGAGTCCGGCCGGCTGGTGCGCCGACGCCCCACGACCGTCACCACGGCGGCGCGGGAGTTGGCCGAGCTGACCGGCCTGGACGTCGCCGCTTGCGCGGAGGCGATCCGGGGCAGCCTGAAGCACGGCGCGACCATCACTGACCCGGCGACAAAGCGGTCGGCGTACGCCTTTCGGATCCACCAGTTCCTGTCCAAGGGCGACAACCTCTACGTCAGTCTCGAGCCGGTCGACCGACGCCACATCACCAGCCACTACCAAACGGTGGTACCCGGCGCCGAGGAGAACATCCTGGCGCCGTTGGCGTTCTGCCGCGAGTGTGGCCACGAGTACCTGGTCGTGTCCCGCGCCGAGCGCGACGGCGGCGTGCGCTACCGGCCGCGCCGCGACAGCGACGCCAGCGGCGGTGACGCGGCAAACGGCTACCTGTACGTCAGCGCCGAGCAGGACGCCCCCTGGCCGGACTCGGTGGAGCAGGCGATCGAGGATGCCCGCCTGCCCGACTCCTGGATCACCACCGAGACCGGTGGACGACGGGTGGTGGAGACTCGACGCCGCAAGGCTCTACCGAAGATCGTGTGGGTCGGTGGGGACGGCCAGGAAACGCCCGCCGGCCAGGGGCTGCGCGCGGCGTACCTGCCCAGCCCGTTCCTGTTCTGCCTGCGCTGCCGCGTCTCCTACGAACGCAACCGTGGCCAGGATTTCGCCCAGCTGGCCTCGCTGACCGCGGAGGGCCGCAGCTCGGCGATGTCGGTGCTGGGCGCCAGCATCGTGCGCAGCCTGCGCGACCCGGCCGCCGGCTTGACCCCTGAGGCGCAAAAGCTGCTCGCCTTCGTCGACAACCGGCAGGACGCCAGCCTGCAGGCCGGCCACTTCAACGACTTCGTCCAGGTGGTCCAGCTACGCGGCGGGACGTGGCGAGCGCTGCGTGACGCCCCGGACGGGCTGCCGTACCACGCGCTCGCACAGCGGGTCACCGATGCGCTCGGTCTGGACATGCGCGCCTTCGCCCGCAGCCCCGAGGCGAAGTTCAGCGCCCGGGACGAGGCCTGGCGAGCCCTGCGCGCGGTGGTCGACTATCGCCTGTTCCAGGATCTGGAGCGCGGCTGGCGGGTGACCATGCCCAATCTGGAGCAGACGGGTCTGCTCCAGATCGCCTACCGCGACCTACCCGAGATCGCCGCTGACCAGCCGAGCTGGGCCAACGCCCACGCGGCGCTGCGCGACGCCGAGCGCGGACTGCGCGAGGACCTGTGTCGGATCATGCTCGACGAGCTGCGTCGATCCCTGGTGATCGAGGTGGAGTGCCTGACCGAGCCCGGCTTCGAGCAGATCCGCAAGCTCAGCAGCCAGCAGCTGATCCCGCCGTGGGCGCTGCCGGACCGCGAGCAGCGCCAGCCGGCCGGGGTGGCGATCGCCGGTCCGGGCGGCCGGGGCCGACGCCGGGAAGACATCGCGCTGTCTGGGCGCGGCAAGTTTGGTCTCTACCTGCGACGCCAACTTCGCAGCCGCAACGCCGGCCCGCTCGACGCCGCCGACGGCGACCGGATCATCGCCGACGTGATGCGGACCCTGGCCGACAGTGGGGTGCTCGCTGAGGTCGACCTCAAGGCAGGCAGGGCGTACCAGCTGCGGGCCTCCGCCTTGATCTGGCGGGCGGGCAGCGGCAAGTACGGCGCCCATGACCCGATCCGCAAGGAGTTGGCCGGCGACCACGGACCTTGGGTGAACCCGTTCTACCAGGACCTCTACCGCGACGTCGCCGGCTCCCTCGCGGGTCTGACCGCCCGCGAGCACACCGCCCAGGTCACCGCCGCTGATCGGGAGAGGCGCGAGGAGGAGTTCCGGGCCGGACGGCTGCCGATGCTGTTCTGCTCCCCGACGATGGAGCTGGGCGTCGACATCGCCGACCTCAACGCCGTGGCGATGCGCAACGTCCCGCCGACGCCGGCCAACTACGCCCAGCGCAGCGGCCGCGCCGGCCGCGCCGGCCAGCCGGCGCTCGTGGTCACCTACTGCGCCAACGGCAACGCCCACGACCACTACTACTTCCGGCATAGCCGCGACATGGTCGCCGGCGTCGTCGCCGCGCCGCGACTGGATCTGACGAACGAGGATCTGTTGCGCTCGCACGTCCAGGCGCTGTGGCTGGCCGAGACCGGGCAGGAGTTGGGCCGGGCGTTGCCCGACGTGCTGGACGTCTCCGGTGAGACCCCCACCCTGGCGGTTCGGGCCGAGCTGGCCGAGGCGTTCGCTGATCCGCAGGCGCAGCAGCGCGGCCGCGTCCGGGCCACTCGGGTGTTAGCCGACCTGCGCCCAGATTTGGAGCGCACCTCGTGGTGGCATGACGGGTGGGTCGACCAGGTGGTCACCACGGCGCCGCGAAACTTCGACGCCGCTTGTGATCGCTGGCGGGGCCTGTACCGGGCGGCGCTGGCCGAGCAGGAGCACCAGAACAAGATCGTGTTGGACCAGTCCGGCGCGAAGCGGGACCGTGATGTCGCCGCTGGCCGCCGCCGCGAGGCCGAGACCCAGCTGCGATTGCTGCGCAACGAGGAGTCCAGCGCCGGACAGTCCGATTTCTACACCTACCGTTACTTCGCTTCCGAGGGCTTTCTGCCCGGCTACTCGTTCCCGCGCCTGCCGTTGTCGGCCTACATCCCCGGTACCCAGCAGGTACGCGGCGATGGTCAGTACGTTCAGCGGCCGCGATTCCTGGCGATCAGCGAGTTCGGCCCGGGCGCCGTTCTCTACCACGAGGGCGCCAGATACCAGGTACACCGGATTCAGCTGCCGCCCGCCGAGGCCGGCCAGACAGTCATCGAGACTACTCAGGCCCGCCTCTGCCCCGCCTGCGGCTACCTGCACGACCGGGTGGACGCCGCGGACGTGTGCGAGGCGTGCGGCCACACTCTCACCGGCACCCAGCGAGGGCTGCTGCGGCTGCAGCAGGTCTTCACTCAGCGCCGGGACCGCATCTCCAGCGACGAGGAGGAGCGCCGCCGCTCGGGCTTCGAGCTGCACACCTCGTACCGGTTCCACGATCACGGCTCCCGGCCCGGGCATGTGGACGCTCAAACCTGCGACGCCGCCGGGGCGCCACTGCTGGAGCTGCGCTACGGCGACACCGCGACCGTGCGGGTGACCAACGTCGGCCGTCGTCGCCGCGCCTACCCGCAGGACACCGGCTTCTGGCTGGACACCCGCACCGGCCGCTGGCTCAGCGAGAAGGAGGGCACGGACGCCACCCCCGACACCGGGGAGCTGGACGCCGCCGAGGATGTCGCCCAAAAACAGAAGGTCATCCCGTACGTCGAAGACCGCCGCAACATCCTGGTGCTGCGACTGACCGCGCCGGTACCCGAGGCGACCGCCACCAGCCTGGCCTTCGCCTTGGAACGGGGCATCGAGGCCCAGTTCCAGCTGGAGGACGCCGAGCTGGCCACCCAGGCCCTGCCCGATCTGGACGGGCGCGGGCGGACGCTGTTCACCGAGAGCGCCGAAGGTGGCGCCGGGGTGCTGCGCCGGTTGGTGGACGAGCCGGGCGCGCTGGCCGAAGTGGCCCGCACCGCCCTGGAGATCACCCACTTTGACCCGGACACCGGGGCGGACCGTGGCGGCCCGGCGGCGGGGGAGCCGTGCGCGCACGCCTGCTACGAGTGCTTGCTGTCCTACGGCAACCAGCTCTGGCACGAGCAGATCAACCGCCATCTGGTCCGGGACCTGCTGCGCGACCTTGCCACCGGCAGGACCGCCAGGATGGATGCCGCAGCCGGCGCGCAGGCCACCCACCAGGTCACGGCCGTGGTGGACGGTCCGGCGGGGGAGTTCGCCCGCTGGCTGGACAGCCACGACTACCGACTGCCGGACGCTGTCTCGGTCGACCAGGGACAGGCCCGGCCCGATTTGGTCTATCGCCGCGCCAGCGGCGCGGTGGCCGTCTTCGTCGGCGACGGCCCCGGCCGTGACGACGCAGCCCTCGAGGACCTGGCCGACCAGGGCTGGACCGTCATCCGTGCTGGCGCCGACCCGGCCAGTTGGCCAGCCGTCGTCGAACGCTACGCCGACGTGTTCGGCGCTCGACCAAGGAGTGCGCTGTGACCTCGACGTTGACCCGACCGGGCTTCGCCGCCGGCTCCCTGGTGCACAGCCGGGGCCGGGACTGGGTGGTGCTGCCGGACTCCGCCGACGACTTCCTGGTGCTGCGACCGCTCGGCGGTGGCGACACCGACAACGCCGGTGTTTTCCCGCACCTGGAGAACGTCGCGGCGGCCACCTTCCCGCCGCCCACCCCGGAGGATGCCGGTAACGCCAGCGGCGCAGCCCTCCTGCGTACCGCGCTGCAGGTTGGGTTCCGGGCCAGCGCCGGCCCGTTCCGGTCGCTGGCGTCGCTGGCCGTCGAGCCGCGCCCGTACCAGCTGGTGCCGCTGCTGATGGCGATGCGGCAGGACCCGGTGCGGCTGCTGATCGGCGACGACGTCGGCATCGGCAAGACCGTCGAGGCGGGTCTGATCGCCGCCGAGCTGCTCGCCGCCGGCGACGCCGGTCGGCTGGCCGTGCTGTGCGCGCCGTCGCTGGCGGCGCAGTGGGCGCAGGAGCTGAGCGACAAGTTCGGCATCGAGGCGACGCTGGTGCTGCCTGGCACGGTCACCCGGCTGGAACGGGACCTGCTGCTGGGCGAGTCGCTGTTCGACCGGCACCGGCACGTCATCGTCTCGCTGGACTTCATCAAGTCGACTCGCCGCCGGGACGACTTCGTCCGCTCCTGCCCCGAACTGGTGATTGTGGACGAGGTCCACACCTGCGTGGCGCAGGATGGCGCCGCTGGCGCCGGCAAGGGCCGCCACCAGCGCTACGAGCTGCTGCGTCAACTGGCCGCCGACCCGACCCGGCACCTGATCCTGGCTACCGCCACCCCGCACAGCGGCAAGGAGGAGGGCTTCCGCAACCTGATCGGGCTGCTGCACCCGGCGTTGGCCGAGGCCGACCTGTCCACCACGGCGGGCCGCGAGGAGCTGGCCCGATACTTCGTCCAGCGCCGCCGCGCCCACATCCGCCGCTACCTGGACACCGACACCCCGTTCCCGCGCGACCGGCGCTCCAGCGAGGTCAACTACCGGCTCAGTCCGCCGCACCGCCAGCTCCTCGACGACGTGCTCGACTACGCCCGCGAACAGGTCCGCGACGCCGCCGACGGCAGCGTCCGGCAGCGGGTGCGCTGGTGGTCAGCGCTGGCGCTGCTGCGCGCCCTGGCCTCATCGCCGCGCGCCGCCGCGGCCACCCTGCGCACCCGCGCGATCAACGCCGCAGCCGCCACCACCGCCGAGGCCGACGAACTGGGCCGCACCGCGGTGCTGGACCTCACCGACGACGAGACGACCGAGTCCGCCGACGCCACCCCCGGCGCCGACGTGGAGACCGCGCCGGCCGACAGCCACGCCGGCCGGCTGCGTGACCTGGCCGCCCGGGCCGACGCGCTGGCCGGCGACCCCGATGCCAAGCTCGCCGCCGTCACCAAGGTGGTGAAGAAGCTGCTGGCCGACGGCTACGACCCGATCGTCTTCTGCCGCTTCATCGACACCGCCGAGTACGTCCGGGACCACTTGGACAACGCGCTCAAACGCGGCATCACCGTCGATGCGGTCACCGGCGCGCTGACCCCAAACGAGCGGGTCGACCGGATCGCCGCGCTCGGCGACGTCGGCGGCCGGCGGGTGCTGGTCGCCACCGACTGCCTGTCCGAGGGGGTGAACCTCCAGTCGCTGTTCCAGGCGGTCGTCCACTACGACCTGGCCTGGAACCCCACCCGACACGAGCAGCGCGAGGGCCGGGTGGACCGTTTCGGGCAGGTCAGTAGCGAGGTCCGCGCGGTCACTCTTTACGGCGCCAACAACATCGTCGACCCGATCGTGCTGGAAGTGCTGCTGCGCAAGCACGAACAGATCCGTAAAACGCTCGGGGTGTCCGTACCGGTGCCCGAGCGGGCCGAGTCGGTCCTGGAGGCCGTGCTGGACAAGGTGCTGCACGCCGACCTGGCACCCGAGCAGCTAACCCTCGCCGATTTGGGCGTGCCCGGCGTGGACCAGCTGACCTTGGACTGGCAGTCCACCGCCGACAAGGAGCGCCCGGAGAACACCAAGTACGCCCAGGTCGGCATCAAACCCGCCGAGGTGGCCCGCGAGCTGGCCGCGGTGCGCGCCGCATTGGGCTCAGTCGGCGACGTGGCCGCGTTCACCCGCGAGGCACTCGACGCGCTGGGCGCCCGTCCCGTGGACACCGCCGACGGCTTCACCGCCCACACCGGCGGCCTGCC
This sequence comes from Pilimelia columellifera subsp. columellifera, assembly GCF_039532605.1. Classification (NCBI taxonomy): domain Bacteria; kingdom Bacillati; phylum Actinomycetota; class Actinomycetes; order Micromonosporales; family Micromonosporaceae; genus Pilimelia; species Pilimelia columellifera. The sequence goes on along the minus strand of NZ_BAAARY010000023.1, from coordinate 13,787 downwards.
CGTCGGGTTGCGCGACGCGCTCACCCCCGGCCACCGCGAGCCGCTACCGTTCCACCGCGACCTGCCGATACCCCGGCACGAGGCCCGGCTGGACCGCACCGACCCGCAGGTCGCCGCCGTCGCACGCTACGTGCTCGACACCGCACTGGACCCCACCACCCCGGCCGCGCTGCGTCCCGCCCGCCGCTGCGGAGTGATGCGCACCGGCGCGGTAGACCGCCGCACCACCCTGCTGCTACTGCGCCACCGCTTCCACCTGACCCTGCCCGGTCGGCAGGGCGAGAAGCGCATCGTCGCCGAGGACGCCACCACGGTCGCCTTCACCGGCACCGCCGCCAAGCCGTCCTGGCTGGACGATGACGCGGTAGCGGCGCTGCTGTCCGCCACCCCGGCCGGCAACGTCGACCCCGGTGGTGCTCGCGACTTCATCACCACCGCCATAGACGCCGCCGAGGCGCTCGCCCCGGAGTTGGCCGCCCGCGCCGACGACCTGGCCGAGCAGTTGCGCGACGCCCACCTGCGGGTCCGGGAGAGCGCCGGCCAGCGGGCCCGCCGCCAGATCCAGGTCGCCGCGCAGCGGCCGGTGGACGTGCTCGGCGTGTACGTGTTCCTACCGACAGCCTGAGAGAGGGGCGCGAGGATGGCGACCGAGGCGCGTTTCCCATCCGTACGGCTGGAGGGCGGGTTGCTGCCCGGCGACCTGCTCACCCAGGTCGCCGACGGCGTGGACCTGCCGGGCCTGGCCCCCACCGAGTACGGCCTGCCGGCCGGCGAAACCCTGCGGCAGGAGGCGTCGCGGGTGTGGGAGCGGCTCTGCGGGGCGTGGGCGGCCTTCACCACCGACCTGGACCGCGCCGCCCCGGCCAAGGCCGGGCACACCCGCGACCGCTGGCTGCACCCGCTGCTGGACGCCCTCGGCTACCACGACCTGGCCGCCACCGGCGCCGGAGGCCTACCGGTCGGCGAGCGCGCCTTCCCGGTCAGCCACCTGGCCGGCCCCGCGCCGGTACACCTGCTTGGCTGGGGTGTGGAACTGGACCGCCGCACCCCCGGCCTGGCCGGCGCGGCAGGCGCCGCCCCGCAGTCGATGTGCCAGGAGCTACTCAACGCCAGCGACGCGCACCTGTGGGCGGTGCTGAGCAACGGGCAGCGGCTGCGGCTGCTCCGCGACTCCACCTCCCTGGTCGGCTCCGCCTACGTCGAGTTCGACCTGGAGGCCATCTTCGACGGCGACCTGTTCGCCGACTTCGCGCTGCTGCTGGCGATGTGCCACCGCAGCCGCGTCGCCGTGCGCGACGAGGCGGTCGGCGCGGCGTCATGCTGGCTGGAACGCTGGCGGGACACCGCCGCCGAGCAGGGCACCCGCGCCCGCGAGCGGATGCGCCGCGGCGTCGCCGAGGCCATCCAACGCGTCGGCACCGGCCTGCTGCGCCACCCCGACAACACCCAGCTACGCAAGCAGCTCGCCAGCGGCGACCTGACCACCGAGGACTACCAGCGGGGCCTGCTGCGCTGGGTGTACCGGACGCTGTTCTGGTTCGTCGCCGAGGACCGCGACCTGCTGCACCTGCCCGACGCCGACCCGCTCGCCCGCCAGCGCTACAGCGACTACTACTCCGCCGCCCACCTGCGCCAGGTCGCCCGCCGCCGACGCGGCAACCGCCAGAGCGACCTGTGGCACAGCGTCACCCTGGTGTGGCGGGCGCTCGCCCGCGAGGACGGCCGCCCCGAACTGGGCCTGACCGGCCTGGGCGGCCTGTTCGACTCCGGCCCGCTCGACGAGCCGATCGACGACGCCGCCCTGGCCAACGAGGATCTGCTGCACGCCATCCGTTGCCTGTCGGTGACCACCGACGACACCGGCCGCCGCCGCACCGTCGACTTCCGCCACCTCGACGCCGAGGAGCTGGGCAGCGTCTACGAACAGCTGCTGGAACTGCACCCCCACCACGACCCGGCCGAGCAGACCTTCACCCTCGCCGGGGCGCACGGCAGCGAGCGCAAGAAGTCCGGCTCCTACTACACCCCGACCGCCTTGGTCGACTGCCTGCTCGACTCCACCCTCAACCCGCTCATCGACCGCGCGGCGGCCGCCACCGACCCGCAGGCCGCCCTGCTCGCGCTGACCGTTTGCGACCCCGCCTGCGGATCCGGGCACTTCCTCGTCGGCGCCGCCCGCCGCATCGCCAAACGCCTGGCCGCCGTCCGCACCGGCGAAGCCGAACCGCCACCCAGTGCCGTCCGCGAAGCGCTGCGGGAGGTCGTCGACCGATGCGTGTACGGGGTGGACATCAACCCGATGGCCGCCGAACTGGCCCGCATCTCGCTGTGGCTGGAGACGCTGAGCCCCGGCGCCCCACTGACATTCCTGGACGCCAACATCCGCGTCGGCAACTCCCTGCTCGGCGCCACCCCCGCCCTGCTCGCCGGCGGACTGCCCGACGAGACGTTCAAACCGATCCTCGGCGACGACAAGAAACACACCAGCGCACTGGCCAAGCGCAACCGCGACGAGCGCCGCACCCACACCGGCCAGGGCACCCTGCTCGACGAGAGCGAACTGCGCGCCGCCCAGCTGCGGCTGGCCCGCACCGCCCGCGACATCCTCGACCGGGAAACTCCGTTCACCCTGGCCGACGCGCACGTGCGGCAGGCGCGGCACCGCGACTACGAACACTCACCCGAGCTGCGGCACGCCCGCGAGGTCGCCGACGCCTGGTGCGCGGCGTTCGTGTGGCCCAAGACCCCCGACGCGCCGCCAGCGATCACCACCCGGGTGCTGGCGGACTTCGCCGCAGACCCGCTGAGCCTGGCCGGCGAGAGCCGCGGAGAGTTGGGGCGGCTGACGGCGGCTTACCGGTTCTTCCACTGGCACCTGGAGTTCCCGCACATCTTCACCGACCCCGCCGGCGACCCGGAGCCCACCACCGGCTGGACCGGCGGCTTCACCTGCGTCATCGGCAACGTCCCCTGGGAGCACATCGAGCTGAAGGAACAGGAGTTCTTTGAGCAACGAGCGCCCGAAATCGCAGCGGCAGCCGGCGCCAAGCGCAAGAAGCTGATCGCCGCGCTACCTCAGACCGACCCCGTGCTCGCCACCGCCTATGAGGATGCCAAGCGGCAGCTGGACGGCCAGCGCCACTTCGGTGGCAACTCGGGCGTGTTTCCGCTGACCGGCCGCGGGCGAATCAAGACCGATCCGCTCTTCGCCGAGCTGGGTCGTTCACTCATCGGCCCGGACGGCCGGTTCGGAATCGTCCTGCCCACCGGCATCGCCACCGACGCCACCACCCAATACTTCTTCCGCGACCTGGTGGTGACGGGGGCGCTCGCCTCGTTGTACGACTTCGAGAATTCCAAGCCGACCTTCGAGAATGTGCATCGCAGCTTCAAGTTCTGCCTGTTGACGATGGCCGGGCGGGGCGAGCGGGTGGCGGCGGCCGACTTCGCGTTCTTCATGCGCGACGTGGCCGATCTGGCACGGGTTGACGCGCGGTTCACGCTGACGCCGGAGGAGATCACGCTGCTGAACCCGAACACCGGCACCTGCCCGGTGTTCCGCTCCCGCCGCGACGCCGAGATCACCCTCGGCATCTACCGCCGTGTGCCGGTCCTGGTCCGCGAAGGCGACCCGGACGGCAACCCGTGGGGCGTGTCCTTCATGCAGGGACTATTCAACATGACGAGCGACTCGCACCTGTTTCACACCCGTGCCGAACTGGAAGCCGACGGCTGGACCCTAACCGGCAACACCTTCACCCGAGGCCCCGCCACCATGCTCCCCCTCTACGAAGCCAAAATGATCCACCACTACGACCACCGCTGGGCCACCTACGAACCCGACGGCACCACCCGCGACGTAACCCTCACCGAAAAACAAGACCCCAACTTCGTAGTCCAACCCCGCTACTGGGTCCCCGCCCCCGACGTAGACGCCAAACTGGCCAACCGCTGGCACCACCCCTGGCTCCTCGGCTGGCGCGACATCACCAACACCACCAACGAACGCACCACCATCGCAAGCCCGTTCCCTCGCTCCGGCGTCGGTAATAACATGCCAATTCACTTATCTAAAACGGACATCGAGATGGCATTATTGACGGCCGACCTTGCTTCTTTCGCTCATGACTTTCCAACCAGACTCAAAGTCGGTGGAACGCATTTGAACTTTTTCATTTATGAGCAGAATCCAGCGTTACCTCCGTGGTTATATCGCCAGCGTTGTCCATGGTCCAAGGAACTGTCCCTAAGTGAATGGCTTGCGACGCTTGTGAAAGAGCTGATAGTTACCGCCTGGGATATGGAGGTATTCGCTGGCGACTTGGGGGACGACGGGCCACCGTTTCGTTGGGATGTTGAGCGCCGGGCGTTGTTGCGGGCCGAGTTGGATGCGGCGTACTTCCATCTCTACGGCGTCGTGCGAGATGATGTCGACTACGTCATGGAGACATTCCCAATTGTCAAGCGGAAGGACATCGCCGCGCACGGTGAGTTCCGTACCAAGCGGCTGATCCTGGAGATCTACGACGCGATGGCCGACGCCATCGTCACCGGTAAGCCATACCAGACCATCCTGGACCCGCCGCCCGGCCACGGCCCCCGCCACCCGGCTAAGACGAACAAATGAGCGGCGTGGGAACGAGGGCGTGGCGGGTGCGCGGGGCCAGCGTCGAGGGCCACAACCTGGTCCCCGAATGGCTCTCCCACGGCTACGTCTCCCTGCCGGCCCGGTACCTGGACCCGTTGCCCGGCCGCCCGGACCTGCGCCGGCTGCGGGCGGCCGTGGAGGTGAATTACAGCGGCAAGCCGTACGACGCCCGGGAGAAGCTGGTCGAGGATCTGCACCGGTTCCTGACTGTGATGCGGGAGGGCGACACGGTGGTCACCACCGACGCCGACCAGCGTCTGCACCGGGGGAGGGTGACCGGCCCGGCCGAGTTCGTCAGCTCCCCGGACGGCCTGGCGAACCTGCGCCGCAAGGTCACCTGGCACAGTGACGCAACCCCGCACAACCAGTTGCCCGAGCGCCTGGTCAGCAAGCTCGCACAGAGCCTGGACGTCGTGGACGTCACCGACGACTTGGACCAGGCCGCCCGCCCGGCCGGCGGCGCGGGCACGCCCCGGCTGGCCCCGCCGACCCGGGAGCTGGCCGACCGGTTGACGGTGGATGTCGCCTGGCTGACTGATGTCGTCGACATCCTGGGCCGCAAGCGGCAGATCGTGCTCGACGGGCCGCCTGGCACCGGCAAGACCTACACCGCCCAGCAGCTCGCCCAGCACCTGGCCACCCCAGACGCCGTGAAGATCGTCCAGTTCCACCCGTCCTACTCCTATGAGGACTTCTTCGAGGGGTACCGGCCAAAGAAGACCGGCGACGGTCCGGTGGAGCTGGATCTCAAGGCGGGCCCGATGCGCGAGGTCGCCCTGCGGGCCGCCGACGACCCGCACCACCCGTACGTGCTGATCATTGACGAGCTGAACCGGGCGAACCTGCCGAAGGTCTTCGGCGAGCTGTACTACCTGCTGGAGTACCGCGACGGCGCGGTGGACTTGATGTATTCGGCGGAGCCGTTCTCGCTGCCGCCCAACGTGTTCCTCATCGGCACCATGAACACCGCTGACCGCTCCATCGCCCCGGTCGACGCGGCGATGCGGCGCCGGTTCGCGTTCTTCACGCTGCACCCCGACGAATCGCCGGTGCGCGGCCTGCTGCGCCGGTGGCTTACCACCCGCGCTCTGCCGACCGAGCCCGCCGACCTGCTCGACGCCCTGAACCGCCAGCTCGGCGCGGAGCACGTCATCGGCCCCACCTATCTGATGGACACCGACACCGGGCGCCCGGATCGGTTGGTCAAGATCTGGGAACACGAGATTCTTCCGGTGCTGGCCGATGCCTTCTACGGCGAAGGCCGCGACGTCCGAAAGGAATTCGGCCTGGACCATATTCGGTCCCTGGTCGCCCCGCCCAGCGCTGGTGACGGCCCGGCATGAGCGCCGGGGCGGTGGTGCGGCTCAGCGAAACCGGTGAGGTGCCCGCCCCGCCGCTCACGCCCGAGCAGCGGGGCGCCCTGGTGCGATCTGGGTGCGTTAAGGTGCGGGCCGCCGCCGACGGCGGTTGGCTGCTGTCCGCCGATGGCAGCGTCGGTGTGATCCGGGTCGGCGACCTGGAGGTGCGGATCGACCCGAAGGTGCCCATCGCCCGCCTGTTCTTCCTCCTCGGCTACGCCAAGAGGATCGACTGGCGGCCGGAGCTGGTTTCGGTCGGCGCCAGGGACCGGTTGCTGCCGGCTGTCGCTGGGGTGCTCGCCCGGCTCAGCGACCGCGCTACCGCCCAGGGCCTGCTTCAGGGCTACCGGGTCGTTCACGAAACCGGCCCGACGCTGCGCGGCCGGATCCGGGCGGCGGATCAGCTGGCCCGTCACCTGGGCCGGTTCCCGCCGTTGGAGTTGGAGTGTGACCAGTTTGGACCGGACATCCCGGAAAACCAGATCCTGCGCGCCGCAGCCGCCCGGATGCGTCACCTGCCCGCGATAGCCCCGGCGGTGTCGGCGACGCTGCGCCAGCAGGACCGGAAACTGCGGGACGTGACGGTCCTGACCCCCGGGCAGCGCCCGCCGCGTTGGCGGCCGGACGCCCGCAACGGCCGCTACCAACCGGCGCTGGCGGTGGCGGAGCTGGTGCTGCGCGGCACATCGGTGGAGTTCGCCACCGGCACGGTGGCCGTCCACGGCTTTCTGGTCCAGATGCCGGCGGTGTTCGAGTCCTTTCTGGAAACGTCGCTGCGGGAGGCGCTGCGCCGCCACGGCGGTGTGCTGCGCGGCCAGGACACCGCGCACCACCTGGACGCGGCGCGCCGGGTGCCGCTGCGCCCCGACCTGGTGTGGTGGGTCGATGACCGGCCCGCGGCGGTCATCGACGCCAAGTACAAGGCCGTCGGGGCCGCGTACGGCGAGGATGTCCGGCACGCCGACCTGTACCAGATGCTCGCGTACTGCACGGCGCTGAACCTGCGCCGGGGGCACCTTGTCTACGCCAACGAGCCCGGTGACCTGCCCACACACCGGGTCCGGCACCGCGACATCGACATCCACTGCCACGGCCTGAACCTGGACCAGGAGCCGGAGCCGCTGCTGCGCGACGTGGCCGCCCTCGCCGAGAAGATCGCCGGCGGAGCGGAGCGCCCACGATGACCACGCTCACCACCGGGTACGGCGCCGCCGCGCACGCGGCGCTGGCCGACCTGGTCGCCGCCGCCAAGGTCACCGACTCGATGGCACCAGTGACCGTCCTGGTCCCCACTGACTTGTGCGGGGTGATCGTCCGGCGCCGTCTGGCCCGCGGTGTCGCTGGCCGCCCGGGCGTCGCCGCCCTGACCGTCCTCACCGTCGACCGCCTCGCCGAACTGTGGGCCGCCCCGCTCATGGCCGCCCAGGGCCGCCAGCCGCTGACCGACCCCGTCCTGGCCGCGGCCTGTCGCCGTGCCCTCGCCGAAGCGCCCGGTCAGTTCCAGACGGTGGCCGACCACCCCGCGACCGTCCGTGCGTTGGCAGTCGCGTACCGGCAACTGCGGGAGGTGGACGTCGCCGGCCTGGGCGCCATCGGCTCAGGCGGGCCGCTCGCCGCTGACCTGGTACGCGTGCACCGGCTGGTTCGGGCGCACGCCGCACGCTGGTACGACGTCACCGACCTGCGTGGCGCCGCCGTCGAGGTCCTGCGCTCCCGCCCGGCGCTGGCCGCTGAGCGCGGGTCCATCGTGCTGTTCCTGCCGCAGGAGCTGACACCGACGGCGGCGGCGTTCGTGGCAACGCTGGCTGCTACCCAGTCGGTGACCACCATCTGCGGTCGCACTGGCGACCCGGTGGCCGACGCGCCCATCACCGGCCCGACGATGTCCACCGCCGATGCCACGGCGATGGACGCCGCCGCAGCCGGCGGGAATGGGCCCGGCGACACGCCTACCCCGCCGCGGGCTGATCGGGTCCTGCACGCCTCCGACGCTGACGACGAGGTCCGTGCCGTCATCCGCGAGCTGCGGGCCACCCTACGCACCACCGCGCCTGACCGGGTCGCGGTCCTGTACTGCGCCGCCAAGCCGTACGCCCGACTGCTTGCCGAGCAGGCCGACGCCGCCGGCCTGATCTGGAACGGGCCGGGCGTGCGCCCGACCATTGAGTGCGCGTATGCCCGGCTGCTGCGCGACCTGCTGCCGTTGGGGGAGCGCAACTGGCGTCGCGACGAGGTGCTGGCCTGGATGTCCATCGCCCCGATCCGGCTGCCCGGCACCGACCGGACGCTGCCGGTGGCGCGGTGGGAGCGGGTGACCCGCGCGTCCGGCGTCGTCGCCGGCGACGACTGGGACCGCATGGGCGACTACGCCGCCCGGCTAGCCGCCAAGGCGAAGGAAGCGACCGCATCCGGCGCGGACGGGCGCGGCGAAGCGCTGCTGCGGGAGGCCGCCGAGGTCGACGAGTGCCAGCAGTTCCTGTCTTACCTACGCCACTGGTGGACCGGGCTGAGCACCTCTCGGTCGTGGGGCGGCCTGGCCGACGTCGCCCACCACGCCTACGACCAACTGGTCGGCGACCTCGCCGAGCAGCCGTGGCTGCCGCCGGCTGAGGCCCGTGCCATCACGCGCGTTCGCGGCATCCTGGCGAGCCTGCCGCAGCTGGCGGAGCTGGAGGAGCACGCCGACATCCACGCGCTGGCGTCCACCCTGGAGCTGGTCCTCGCCGACGATCGGGGGCGGCACGGCCGGTTCGGTGACGGTGTGCTCATCGCGCCGCTGTCGGCGGCGGTCGGGCTGGACTGCGACCGGGTGTTCATCGTCGGCGCCTCCGACGACCTCCTACCCGGCCTGAGCACTGAGGACCCACTGCTCCCCGAGCGGATCAGGACGCGCGTACCCGGGCAGCTGCCGACCGCCGGGGACCGGGTCGCGCGGACCCACCGGCACTTCCTAGCCGCCTGTGCGGCTGGCCCGACCACGGTGTCGTTCGCCCGCGGCGACCTGCGCAAGACCAGGCAGCGGCTGCCGTCACGATGGCTGATGCCCTCTTTGCGCGCACTGGCGGACGGGCCAGCCGCCCCAACCGACTGGCAACGACTCGACGGCCAGCGCATCGTCGGCGTCCCCTCATACCACCACGGCCTGTGTACCACCGACCGGCTGGCCACCGCCCAGGAGTGGCGGACCCGCGCGGTGACGGCCGCCCGCGCCGCCGGTCAGCGTCCAGAGTCGGCCTTCGACGATCCGGTGCTGCGCGCCGCCGGGGACCTGCGCGCCGGGCGCGCCAACCCCCTACTCAGCCGCTACGACGGCGACCTGACCAGCGCGGACGTTCCCGACCCCACCGCGACAGTCGTCTCGCCGACCACGCTGGAGTCCTGGACCCGTTGCCCGCACGCCTACTTCATGCGCCGGCTGCTGGGCGTCGAGCCGGTCATCGCGCCGGAGGAGATCCTGACCGCCAGCCCGCTGGAGACCGGCACGCTCATCCACGAGGCGCTCGACGAGTTCTTCGCCGAACAGCAGGCCGCAGGCGCCGTACCCGGCCCGGGGCAGCAGTGGACGACGGCCCAGCACGCCCGCTTGCGGGCGATCACCGAGGGGCGGGCGGACGGGCTGGTCCGGGCCGGCGTCGCCGGGCATCAACTGCTGTGGCGCCAGGAACTGCGCCGCATCCTCGATGACCTGGCCCACCTGCTGCACGACGACGACGCGCTGCGTACGGACGGCAGCCGCCGGCAGGTGCGTTCCGAGTTGGCCTTCGGCTGGCACGACGCCGAGCCGGTCACGTTCACCCTGCCCGACGGCCGGACGGTGCGGTTCCGCGGCAGCGCGGACCGGGTCGACACCGACGGCGACGCCATCGTGGTCGTCGACTACAAGTCCGGATCGGCGACCTCCTTCCTGAAGTTGGGTGAGAGCGACCCGACGGGCGCGGGGGAGAAGCTGCAGCTGCCGGTCTACGCGGCCGCCGCCCGCCAAGCCCTCGGCCGGCCGGACACGCCGGTCACCGCCGAGTACTGGTTCCTGCGCAAGCACCGCGGCCACCGGGTGCGGCTGCCGCTCACCGAAGCCGTCCACCGCCGGTTCGTCACCGACCTGGCCACCATCGTCGACGGCATCGGCGGCGGCCTATACCCCCACCGGCCCCCGGAGACCGACGGCTTCGGCGGTTACATCCCGTGCCGGTACTGCGACCCCGACGGACTGGGCACCGCCGACCACCGGCAGCGCTGGCGCCGACACCGGGCCGACCCGCGCCTGCGCCGCTACCTGGACCTGATCGGAGACTCCACCGATGATGGATGACCTGGAGGCCCGCCGGGCGATCCGCGAGCAGCTCGACCGCACGCTGTTCGTGGCGGCCGGCGCCGGTTCCGGCAAGACCAGCGCGCTGGTGGACCGCGTCGTGCACACCGTCCTGGCGGGCACCCCGCTGCGGCACGTCGCCGCGGTCACCTTCACCGAGCAGGCCGGCGCTGAGCTGCGCGACCGGCTCCGGTTGGCCTTCGAAGACCACGCCGACAAGCCGGCGGCTCACGAGGCGCTCGCGGAAGTCGACGCGGCCGCCATCGGCACACTGCACGCGTTCGCCCTGCGCCTGCTCACCGCGTACCCGATCGAGGTGGGCCTGCCACCGCTGGTGGACGTGCGCGACGAGGTCGCCTCCGGCGTGGCTTTCGACGCCCGTTGGGAGAGCACCCGCAGCGCGCTACTGGAGGATCCCCGCGTCACCGACGGTTTGCTGCTCGCCCTCGCCGCCGGGATCACGCTGGACAACCTGCGCAGCCTGATGCGTGCGCTCAACCAGAACTGGGATCTGGTCGTCGACCGCCTGGCTGACCCGCCCGCTCTGCCGGTTGTGGACATTAGCCCGATCCTGGCCACCGCCCGCCGGTTCGCGGACCTCGCCGACCGCTGCACCGCCGCCGACGACAAACTCCTGGCCCGCCTCGAGCTGCTGCGCGGCCACGCCGACACGCTGAGCCAGGCGCCCACTGACGCCGACCGGCTCGCCGCCCTGGAGCCGCTGGTCGGGCTCAAGTTCGGCCGGTTCGGCAAGGCCGCCAACTGGCCGGGGGCGGACCTGGCCACGCTGCGCGCAGACCTGGCCGCGCTGACCAGCGACTGCGCCGCCTACCGCACCAGCATCATCGACGCACTCCTGCGGCTGCTCGCCCACCGCATCGGGGCGGAAGTCGTGGCCGCCGCCCAGGCGCGGCGGGCGGAGGGCCGGCTGGAATTCCACGACCTGCTGGTGCTCGCCCGCGAACTGCTGCGCCACCCCACGCACGGCGCTCGCGTCCGGGCCGAGCTGCAGCAGACCTACCACCGCCTACTCCTCGACGAGTTCCAGGACACCGACCCAATCCAGATCGAACTGGCCGTACGGATCGCCGCCGGCGCCGCCGCCGACGCCGACGACTGGGCCCAGATCCCGGTCCCGGAGGGTCGACTGTTCATCGTCGGCGACCCCAAGCAGTCCATCTACCGCTTCCGCCGCGCCGACATCCGCACCTACCTGCGGGCACAGCAGCACATCGGCACCGATCTGGTCCTCGACACCAACTTCCGCACCGGCGCCGGCGTACTGGCCTGGGTCAACGCCGTCTTCGGCACCCTGATCGCACCGGTGCCCGACGCGCAGCCCCCGTACCAGGCGTTACGTGCCCACCGAGGCGAACCCCCCAGCGGGCCGGTGGTGGCGACTCTCGGCACTGCCGCCCACCACGACGGCCCGGACGCCACCACCGTCCGTGAGCGGGAAGCCGCCGACGTCGCCTACACCGTCCACCGTGCCCTCACCGACGGCTGGCCGGTGGCCGACGGCGTCGGTGGCTGGCGCCCGGCTACCGCCAGCGACATCGCCGTTCTGATCCCCACCCGCACCTGTCTGCCGCAGCTGGAGGCAGCCCTCGACGGCGCCGGCATCGCCCACCACGCCGCTGCCAGCTCGCTGGTCTACCGATCCTCCGCGACCCGGGCTCTGCTGGCCACCGCCCGCGCCATCGACGACCCCAGCGACGCCCTCGCACTGGTCACCGCGCTGCGCTCGCCGCTGTTCGGCTGCGGCGACGACGACCTGTGGGCCTGGCGCCGCGCCGGCGGGCGGTGGAGCATCCTGGCCCCACCGCCCGCGGACATCGCCGAGGATCAGCCGGTCGCCGCCGCCCTGCGGTACCTGCGCCGGCTGCACTACCGCCGCTCCTGGCTGGCCCCCAGCGAACTACTCACCACCCTCATCACCGACCGCCGGATGCTGGAGACCGCCGCCGACTCCGATACCGCTATCGAGCAGTGGCGCCAGCTGCGCATCGTCACCGACGCCGCCCGGGCCTGGGCCGACGTCACCCACGGCGGCCTGCGCGACTACCTAGCCTGGGCGGCGCGCCAGTCCAGCGACTCCGCCCGCGTCGCCGAGGCACTGCTGCCCGAGACCGACGCCGCCACCGTACGGATCATGACCGTGCACGCCGCCAAAGGTCTGGAATTCCCGATCGTGATCGTGGCTGGACTCAGCAGCCGACCCGGCGGCGCGCGCCGCGGCGTGGAGGTGCTCTGGCAGCCCGACGGCGGCTGGCACATCAGCCTCGGCCGCGGCCTGGCCACCGCCGACTTCGACCTGGCCAAACCCGTTGACGAGGAGATGGACCACCACGAGCGCATCCGTCTGCTCTACGTCGCCTGCACCCGCGCCCGCGATCATCTGGTCGTCTCGCAACACCGCTGTGCCCGCCGCAGCCCGGCCGAGCCGGGCAAGCTCACCAACGCCGAGTTGATCTCCGAGGCCTGCGCCGACCTGCACCCCCAAACCATCGCCGCACCAACGCAGGAGCCACTCACCGGCGAACGCCCCGCCCCGCCGGTGGACCGGCCCGAGCCGTACGAGCAATGGCTCGAAGGACAGCAGGACCTGAGCGCGCGGCTGCGCCGACCGGTAGCGATCCGCGCCTCCAGCCTGGAAGGCAAGGCCGGCACTATGGTGCGGGCCGCTGTCGACCTGGCCGAACAGCCCGTTGACCCCGGCCTGGCCAAGGACGCCCGCGACCTGGAGCTGCCTCCGTGGAACAAGGGCCGGTACGGCACCGCGATCGGCCGTGCCGCCCACGGCGTCCTGCAGACCGTCGACCTCGCCACCGGCGCCGACCTGCCCGCCGTGGTCGCCGCGCAGTGCCTGGCCGAGGGGGTGCCCGGCGCCGGTGAGCTGGTGACGCAGCTGGCCCGCGCCGCGCTCGCCAGCCCAGTGGTACAGCGGGCGGCGGCCGGGCCGCACTGGCGGGAGACGTACGTCGGCGCCAGGCTCGGAGCCCAGATTCTGGAAGGAATCATCGACCTGGTGTACCGCGACGACGACGGCCAGCTCGTCCTCGTCGACTACAAGACCGATGCCACGCCGGTAGCCGCCCTCGACCGCCGGACGGAGTACTACCGGCCGCAGATTGCGGCGTACGTGGCGGCGCTGGCGGACGCCACCGGGGAGCCGGTCGACCGGGCAATCCTGCTCTTCCTGCATCCCGACGTCGCCATCGCCCGCACCGTCCCCGCCCTGGCCCAGGCCGTCGTCGACGTACGGCGACACGCACCGGCCCTCGCCGCCCTCCCGTAAGCCGCGACCGCCGCTCATCCCGTCGACCGAATCGTCGACCCGAGAACCCGAGTGATAGGGGCGGTTTCCAGCGGTCCCTCCCTGTCACGCTGGTGTGAGACAGCTCGTCTACCAGGAGATAGTCTTCCTGGACGGCCCTGAGGAGAGCACATCAGCATGGTGTTGAAGCCCCAT
>NZ_BAAARY010000022.1:0-38140 GCF_039532605.1 Pilimelia columellifera subsp. columellifera | reverse complement strand
ATCACCGGGACACAGGACCAACGCCGCCGCAGCAACAGACATGCCGCATTGTCTCGCACCCAACTCGTCAAATCACTTCAGACACGCGACACTAGGGTCTGCGTCAGGGCGAGCTATCCGAGATACCTCGGGCGCATGACAAAGTGCTTTTCCTGAGTTTTACCGCAAATTCCGTGACGACTGCGATTTCGCAGGAAATCGCTTGGCGCAGGCCAGTGATAAGAGCGTCATCGCCACTCTGATCGTCGACGACGACCGCGACATTGGGGCAGTCGTCTTGGCGCGAGCAGCGTATCTGCCTCCGGTACCGCAATGACCAGGCTGGTCTTCACAGCACCGCGATGCTGGCCGGCGCCCGCTCGGCGCGGGTCAGCGCCCGCAGCACCGCGATCGGCCCGTGCTCATGCACGGCGAGCCGGGTCAGCACGGCGAACACCGCCGCGAGTGCCTCCTGCGGCAGGTCCGGCGTCTCCTGCTCGACGCTCACTGCCAGGTCGTCGAGGTGTACGGCCATTTCCACGAGCCGGGTGACCAGGAAGTCGTCCAGAGTCAACGCCCACGGGCCGGGAGCGAACAGCACCACCCGCCCAGACGGCTCGGCCGGGAGCCGCTCGCGCAGCTCGGCCAAGTGCCCGCGGCACTGCTTGACCAGCGCCGCCCCGCCGCCGCCCGCCGCGGCTTCACTGCCGGTGCGGATCTCGGTGTTGCGGGGATTGTCGATGTCCCCGCCCCGCCAAGACGCCCGGACGAAGTGCTCCAGCAGCGGGATCGGTGCCTCGTCCGGCGGCGACGCGGCCAGCAGCGGCGGCACCCGGCCGATCGCACTACCCAGATGCACCGCGACACCGCCGACGGTCATCTTTGGCAGCCGGCTCGGCGCGCCCCACGCGGCTTCGATCGCCGGATGGTCGAGGAAGTCGGTGAGTACGGTCGCCGCCACGAGATACGCGTCTCTAATCACACTCTCAGGTTAGGCGCTCGGCACCAGCGCGGCGACACGCTGCGATCAGGCCCACCGGCGGCACCCCGAGGAATACGGCCGAGACCCGACGGACATCGCCGCATCGACCAAACGGCCAAGGCGATGACCGGCCCCAACCCGCGTTGCGGCTAATGAGTGCGGCTGGACGGTGCACGGTGCACGGTGGCGGTGTGGCGGGATACCGGCCGATCGGCTCCGGTGCCTGGTGGTTAGGTCGTTGCTCGGGTGAGCGCGTCGACGCGGCGTAGGGCGTCGGGTAGCCGGTAAGGGCCGGCCATATCGGTCACGAGGGTGGCGGCGTGGGTGGCTGGGATGCCGGCTGAGGTGACGTAGAGCGGTCGCTTTGCGTCGCCGCGATGTACCGCGATTGCGTGGGTGGCCGGCCGGAACGCCGTTTTGGCCACGCCGATGACGGCGACGTTGAGGTAGGTGTGCAAGTGCGCGCCGAGACCTGGGCGGCCCTGGGGGTCAAGGTCGACGTAGCCGTCGATGATTACGAGGGACAAGGGGTGGGCGAGGTCGGCGAGCACGGCCCGCAGTGCGGGTAGTTCGCGGGTGTAGAACCGGCCGGATTGGTAGGGGGCGACCTCAAGCAGCCAGCGCACTCGTTCGTCGAGGATCCGGGTGAAGCGGGGTTTGTAGGCCGTCACGAGGGCGGCGCGGGCACCGCCGGTGGCCGGGTAGTGGACATCGACTGCCGCGTACCGTCCCGGCTCGGAATTCGTCATACCAACAGTCTCCAGACGCGGCGCCGGCTGCGTCCGACGGGCAGCCGTCGCCTGGGCCATCCATGCTCGGCACCGCCCGACGCGCTGACGGCGGCACGATAGTGCCTTGGATGCGCGACGATCACCCATTAATGTCAGTGGACCTCAGTAAGCGTTGGGTCAATGTCGCTACGACATCTTCCGTCGAATGGTCAGCATCGATCGAGGGCGTGAGCATGTCCAGAAGCAACCCATCCATCGCGTATTGCATCAACGCGATGTCGCCCGGTCCCACGGTAAAGTCTGCTTCTTGGCTGAACGCTATGTTTGCGTGGTAGTTGCGCTGTAGAACGTCACCGAGCAAACCACGGAGTTCGGGTCGCCGGGTCGCTTCCAATCGAAGTTCCATCAGGGCGAGCATAACCTCAGGATCGGCCATCGCGCGTTCGACGATATAGCGCATGTAGTCGGTGAACAGGCTGACGTCGGGTTGGCGGTGTGCGAGAGCGCTCACTCGCTCAGGGTCGGGTGCGAGTCGCTCGAAAACCCGTTGGCCCAGCGCTATCAGCAGGGAATTCCGCGACCCGAAATAGTTCGACGCGGTGCCCAACGGCACGCCCGCTGCCCGGTCGACGGCCCGGTGGGTGAGGCCGCGGGCGCCCCCGGCGGCGAGGATGCGCAGGCCGGCGTCTGCCAACTGGGCACGGCGTTCAGGATTGCTGGGCACCGGAACAGGATAGCTCTACCACTACAGGCGTGCTACTTTAACCACGACATCAGTAGTGGTTACTGAAGGGTGACCTACTTGACGGGAGACCCGTGCGCGAGCTGACCTACTACGTCGCTGTCACTATCGATGGCTTCATTGCGGCCCCAGACGGGGACTTCGGGTTTTTCCCACTGCGGGGAAACCACCTGACCGGGTTGATCAAAGAGTTTCCCGAGACGATGCCGGTTCATCTCCGTGCAGCCCTAGGGCTGACCGACATCTCGGCCCGGCAGTTTGACACTGTGCTGATGGGGCGCCGCACCTACGAACCGGCCGCCCGTGCCGGCCTTACCAGCGCGTACCCACATCTCGATCAGCACGTCTTCTCTCGGACCATGCGCGAGGCTCCCGACCCCAGCGTGACACTTGTGAATGAGGACCCCGTTGCATACGTGCGTCGACTCAAGCAACGCTCAGGTCTCGGCATCTGGCTTTGTGGAGGCAGCGACCTCGCTGGTGCGTTGTTGCCGGAGTTAGATCAGCTTATCCTCAAGGTGAACCCTGTGCTTATCGGCTCAGGTAGGCCGCTATTCAACCGACAATTCGAAGTGCAACAGTTTACATTCATGGGCACTCAGGCATACGACAGTGGAGTGGTTGTCCAGCGGTACCGCCGCACACAATGAACGGCGACCCGCACGCAAGATGCGCTCACTCTCATCGGCAGTTGCGGATGTCGGCGTCTACGAGGGTATAAGGAGATGACGGCGACGAAATGCCGCCGGCCGGCCAAACACCCGAATCACCAGGAACCGAGTCCAACTCTGTTGATTACGATTTCGGCACTGCTGGACCCGGGGTCAGGTAGACCGAACCGGTGGCCAGCCGACGGGCATACTGGCCGACCTTGAGCACCGGCACCGGCTTGAGGCGGGGCCACAGCCCCGCCTGGGACAGCTCGCTGAAGTAGATCCCGCCGCTGGCCGTGGGCATGGCCAGGGTGTCGTCGGCGAACATCTTGTTCAACGTCTCCTGTGGGGACGGCGGCCCGGCGGCTGCCGCCGCCCGATCCTCCATCGCCCGCCTGGTCGCCCAGACGGCGGCGGCGACGGCGTCGTGGTGCATGAGGGCGTAGCCGTCCCGTAGCCGCGCCGCCGGCACCCGCAGGTTGGCGGTCATGAGGTTGTGGAACCTGCCGTAGTAGGCGGGCGTGCCGGCCTGGCCCGCCGGCCAGCCGTCCGGGTCGGTGGAGGAGGCGTCGAGCACGCCGAGCTGGGCTTCGTCGGCGGCCTTCTCGGTGAGGGTGAGGCCGGTGGCGCCGGTGGCGATGACGAATTTGCGGATCGGGTTCTGACAGGCGCCCCGGTCCGCCAGCGCGGCCACCAGGGGGCCAAGGTCTCGGTCCCGGCCGGCGTAGAAGACGATGTCGGGCCGGTTCCGGCAGATGGCGTCGACGACGTGGGCGAAGTCGTGCGGCTGGCCGCGTCGCGGCGGTTTGCTGCCGGTGAACGCGACGCTGTGGTCGGTGATCCGGTAGGCGGCGTCGAACTGGGTGGTCAGCGCCTCCTTGAGTCGCTGGACGTAGTTGTCGTCCGGGTTCCGGTCGAAGACCAGGAACCCCCGTTCCATCGGGGCGCCGGCTTTCTTGGCGGCGGCGATGGCGGCGGCCAGCGCCGCCGCGTACTGCTGGTTCGACGGGGACACCTTGAAGAACGACTCGGCGGTCATGTCGTCGGCGCTGACCACCGCGCCGATGCTCGCCAGACCCTTCGCGCCCAGCGCCCCGGCCGCCAGCCTGGTGTCAGGGACGCTGATGCCCATTCCGGTCACCGCGACCAACGGGCGCTGCCGGTCCTGGCTCAGGGCCACCAGTTGCCCGGCGACGCCCGGCCAGTCGGCCTGGTCGTTGGGGCCGGGCGTGTGCAGCCGGTCCCAGGCGCCCTGGTCCAGACCGCTGTTGGCGAGCACGAGCTGGACCAGCGGCGACGGGTCGCGTAGGCCGTGGGCGCGGGAACGGTCCCCGTTGGCGGCCACCTGCGCCGCGTGCGCCCCCCACAGGGCGTGGGCGATCTCCCGGGGCCCCATCGCCGAGCCGTCGCCGCTGGTCATCGGCGACAGCACCGCCACCCGCACCACCGGGACCCCGCCGGCGGCCCGGTCGTCGACCCGCTTGTTCTCCGCGACGATCCGGCTGATGGCCTCGTTGACGGTCGGGTCGGTGGACCCGAAGGGGTGGTCGGCGGTGATGATCCAGCCCAGGCACTGGTCGCCGAAGCGACCGCCGGGACGGGACAGGGCGTAGTCGGCGGTGGCCAGCGCCGCCACCTGCGGGCAGCGCCAACGCTTCTGGAGCGCCGTCTCGGATCGCCGCTCCGCGATCTCCTGCCAACCCAGCGCCCCGGCGGCGATGGCGATGACCGCGCCGACGGCGAGCCCGCCCCGCAACAGCCGCCGTCGGCGCCGCTGCCGGGCCAGCGTCTTGGGATGCGGCGGCACTTCCAATCCGGCGACGCCGACCATCAACGGCCCCCTTCCAGTCTCCGGTCGGTGGTCGGCGCGCGCCGCCACCGGGTGGCCAGGTGCTGGTAGTGCTCGATCCGGTCGGACACCGCAGGGCAATCGTGCTGGTGGTGCTCCAGCAGCCGCCAGTACGCTCCGACGAGCCGCCGGTACAGGCCGGTGCGCTCGCTGCCGAACGTCGGGCCTCGCACCGTCCACTCCAGTCGCGCCAGCGCCCTGACGAACGCCGTCGGGCCGTCCTCGGCATCCTGCTCGTCGGCGGCGCTGTAGGGGACCGCGAGCGGTCGCCCCGGCCGGTGCGGGGCGCTGGTGGCGGCATCGAGCAACCGTAGCCACTGTGGGGCCGGGAGGAGCGGAAGCTGCTCGGTCAACGCTGTCGCCACGGCGTCGGTCTGTTCGGCGGCGAGCAGGTGGTGCAGCCGGCCGCCGAGGTCGTCCTCGGCCAGCGCCAGCGCGCGGTGGACCGGCAGCCAATTCCACGGCCCGGTCGTGCGGCGGGCCAGCTCCCGCTGGGCCAGCAGCCGCGGCATCGTCACCTCCAGGCCGTCGGCGGCGGCCCACCAGCCGACGGGGAACGGCGCCCCGCGGTTCGGGTACGGGATTTCCATCGCCCGAAGTAGCGCCTCGGCCGCCTTCCGGTTGCGCGCCGCCGAGCAGGTCACCAGCAGTTCGCGCAGGTCCGGGTCGATCTCCTGGCCAGCGGACGCCGCCAGCGCGGCCTCCAACGCCCCGCCGTCGTCGGTCAGCAGGTCCTCCGGCTCGATGATCGCGCCGTGCCGGATGTGGTCGCGCATCGCCGGGCGCAGGTAGTCGCGCAGCAGGACGGTGGCGCCCGGGTGCCCGCAGCCCAGCTGGTGCAGCAGCTGGGCCAGGTTCACGGCGTCAGGACCTGCCGCCACCGATGTCACCAACGGCACGATGTCAGCCTCGGTGAGCGGGTCGAGGGTGCGGCGGGCCCAGCGGCGCCGGCCGAGCGTCGGCAACGCGCCGCCGGCCACCGGCTGCACGTCCGTCACGGTGGCGTGCCGCACCGGTTTGGGCAGCCGGTCGAGCAGACCCCCGCGACTGGTGGTCACCAGGACGAGCGGGTCGTCGGTGTGCAGGCCGGGGCCGTCGGGCCGGGCGGCCGCGAACGTGTCGTGCAGCAGCTGGACGCCGACGGCGGTGTCCGCGTTGTCCAGGAGCACCACGCAGTTCGCGGTCCGCTCGTCGGCGTACCGGCCGTTGCGGTAGCCGTCGGCCAGGTCGTCCAGGAGGGCCGTCAGCAACGTCGCGTGCGCGGTGAGCGCGCCGTTCGGTCGCCCCTCGCCCTGGGTGGAGTGGTTCAGCTCGATCAACGCCGCCACCGGATCCGCCCCGTGCGCCGGGTGTTGCCGGGCCCACCACTCGTGGGCGGCGGTGTCTCGTCGCACCCGGTTGGCGACCGTGTCGATGACGACTCCGGTGAGCGCGCCGATCGTCTGCGGCGCGGGCGCCAGCCCAGGGATGAGGCTGACCGCGTCGGTGATCACCCCGGCGACGACTTCCTTGATCGTCGCCTGGCCGCGCCACCGCCGCAGCAGCGACTGGACCGCCGAGCGGTGCTCGGTCTCGCCGCCGGCGCTGAGGTCCAGCTCGATGGCGAGAATTCCCAGGAAGAAGCGCGGGAACGACAACGCCCCGTACGGCTGGCACGGCCGGGCGAGCTGCAGCGCCACCGCGACCAGGAGCGCCCGGAGGGGGTGGCGGGCCGAGGGGCGCAGCTGGTCCAGGTCCAGATAGCTGTGCGGGGCGCGACCGGCCACCGACTCAGCCAACGCCGACAGCAGCGCCGTCTTCCCGCCGCCTGGCCCCGCCTCGAAGACGACGACCGGCGCGGCGCCACGGCGTCCCGGGTCGGTGTCCGGGACGCGGAGCACAGCGCGGTGCACGAGGCTGACGTCGAGCGAGCGTCCCACCAGGTCGGATGCCATCTTGACTCCGTTAACGGTCGACGGTGGCCGAATGTTCCGGCCTACCGGCGGTGGAAAGTTCAGATAATGCACATCGGACGGAGTGTCGTCGGGCTGGACCGTCCGGTCACAGCACCTGGACGGCCAGGAGGGTGAGGCCCACCGCGACTCCCACGGCCACGATCGCCGTCCGCAGCCCCTTGGCGGGAAGACGCGTGGCCAACCGCGCCCCGGCGTACCCACCGAGCATCGCCGCCGGCGCCAGCACCCCGACCGTCGCCCAGCTGACCGGCCCGAACCCCCCGAACGCCAGCACCGTCACCGCGCCGACCACGGCCGCGACGACGTTCTTGGCCGCCCCGACCCGGGCCAGCCGTTCCCCGCTGGTCAGGGCCAGCACCGCGATGAGCAGGACGCCCAGCGCCGCCCCGAAGTAACCGCCGTAGCAGGCGGCCAGCGCGACCAGCAGCTGTCGGGCCGCCGGGTGCGGTTCGCCGGCGATCGCCCGCAGTCGGTCCTGCGCTGCCAGGGCCCCGCTGGCCGCCAGGACCAACGCCGGCGCCGCCCACGCGAACGCCGTCGCCGGCGTCAACAGCAGCAGCGCGCACCCGGCGGCTGAGCCCAGCACCATCGACGGCAGCAGCCGTAGCAGGTCCCCGCGCTGTCCGGACAGGTCCCGGGCGCTGCCGCCGACCGCCGCCAGATATCCGGGCACGACCGCGACCGAGTTGGTGACGTTAGCCGCGACCGGCGGCATGCCCAACGCCAGCAGCGTGGGGAAGGTGATGAGGGAACCACCGCCGGCGACGGCGTTCACCCCGCCGGCCGCCAGCCCCGCCGCCACGAGGACAGCAGCCTCGCCGAAGTCCATCGCCCTCCATCCACCGACGCCCCGCCCACCCTATGGGCCCGCCGGCACACGACGGGGGATCCGCCCGGCGGCCCCGGCCCAGCCTGGGGCTACGATGGCGAGGCGATGGGCGAGTCGGCTGGGCGGCCGCGTAGGTCCCGATCTCGGGCTCGCCCCAGGGTCGGGGCCGCCGAGGAACGTCCGGACTCCGCAGGGCAGGGTGGTTGTTAACGGCAACCCGGGGCGACCCGCGGGACAGTGCCACAGAAAACAGACCGCCGACGTTCGCGTCGGTAAGGGTGAAACGGTGGGGTAAGAGCCCACCAGCGCTCCGGGTGACCGGGGCGGCTAGGTAAACCCCACCCGGAGCAAGGCCAAGAAGGGCCGCGTGAGCGGCCCGCGCAGACGTTCGAGGGCGGCCCGCCCGATGTCTGCGGGTAGGCCGCTGGAGCCTGCCGGCGACGGCAGGCCGAGATGGATGGCCGCCACCGACGCCACGGGCGTCGGTACAGGATCCGGCGTACAGGCCGACTCGCCCATCGTCGCAAAGTCGCACCCCGCCTTCCTTCGCAAGTCGTTCAGATCGGGCGTCGAGCAGCCGAAGAAGACAGCATTGGCCCTGCGGGAAGGCGGAAGGCGGGTGCGATGGACAACGGCAGCAGGACGCTACGTGTGCTCGTCGCGGTTGGCCTTGTCCTGACCCTCACCGTTGTCGAGACCGCGCGAGCCGCGTTCAGCAAGAGCAGTCCGAACATCGCTGGCACTTTCACGGCGTCTACCAACTTCTTCGCTGGCGAGTTGTACGGGTGGGGTGACAACACCACCGGCCAGATCGGCCTCGGCAACAACACCAGCCCCAGGACGAGCCCGCTGCAGGTGGGCGCGGTCACCACCTGGTCCGTCGTCGAGACCACAAACCAGCCGGCGATCGACGCCGACACCGGTCATACCTGCGCCATCAGGACCGACGACACGCTGTGGTGCTGGGGGCGTAACGCCGAAGGCCAGCTCGGGCGCGGCAACTACACCGACACCTACAGTCCGGTCCAGATTTCGGGCAGCTGGAGCAAGATCGCGTTGGGTGGTATGCACACCTGCGGCATCCGGACCACCGGCACGCTGTGGTGTTGGGGCCAGAACTCCTTCGGTCAGTTGGGCGTGGGCAGCAACATGACGTACACCTCGCCGCGGCAGGTGGGGTCCGCGTCGGACTGGACGGCGATCGCGGCCGGCAACGTGCAGGGGTGCGGCCTGCGCAACAGCGGCGATCTCTACTGCTGGGGCGAGGGCCTCAACTACAAGCTGGGTAACGGCTCGACCGCCGAGCAGACTTCTCCCGATCTGATCAACAGCAACACCCACACCCAGGTCACCATGGGTCGGATGCACGCCTGCGCCCTCCGCAGCGGCGGCACGCTGTGGTGCTGGGGGCTCAACGACTCCGGACAACTCGGCCGGGGCAACTACACCACCGCGCAGACCCCGACCCAGATCGGGGCGTTGACGACCTGGACCTCCATCGTCGCCGGCCGTGACCACACCTGCGGTCTGAAGTCGGGCACCCTGTGGTGCTGGGGACTGAACACCAACTACGAGCTGGGCCTGGGCAACACCACCGACCGGACCTCACCGGTCCAGGTCGGCGCAGCCACCGACTGGATGAAGGTGACCCCCAGCAACGAGTCGACCTGCGCCAACCGCAACGACCGCGCCATCTACTGCTGGGGCAGGAACAACTACGGCCAGCTCGGCCAGGGCGACACCGCCACCGAGACCACCCCCAAGCTCGTGCCCGGCCGCACCGGGCTGGTCTACGCCGGCGGCACCGGCAGCGCCACCACCTTCGCCATCGGCTGACCCCACCCCACAAGTCCGGGACGGTCAGCCGAGCGCCGCGTCGACCTCGTCGGCGACGCGTTCGCCCGAACGCACCGCCCCGTCCATGTAGCCGGTCCAGTAGTCGGCGGTCTCGGCGCCAGCCCAGTGGGTGAGGCCGCAGGGCTCCCGCAGCGCCGGGCCGAGGGTGCTGAGCGTGCCAGGTCCGGCGATCCCGGTGGGGCCGCCCCGGGACCACTGTTCGCGGTCCCAGCGTTGCAGGACGAACGCCGTCGGGGTCGCCGCCGCCGCGCCGAAGTACCGCACGAACGAGCCGAGGCACTCGGCGCGGACGAGATCCTCGTCGGCGCCGTCAAGCCGCCGCATGTGCTCCGCCGACACGAAACCGACCAGCACCCCGGCGGTGGTGTCCGGTGGCGTGCCGTCGAACGTCACGTCGACCGGCCCCTGGTCGCTGACGGCCTGGCCGGTGAGGCCACGGGCCCGCCAGAACGGCCGCGCGTACACCGCGAGCGCCTTGCCGACCGAGCCCATCGGCATCCGTTGGGCAAGTTGCAGCCGTGCGGCGGGCAGGGTGGGTGTGAACACGATCGTCGAGCTGAGCGCGGGCGACATCGCCACGACCACCCGGCGGGCCCGCACGGTGAGCTGGTCGGCGACGACGGTCGCGGTGTCGCCGGCCTGTTCGACCGCGCGCACGGCGACGCCGAGCCGGACCCGCTCGCCCAGCTCGGCGGCCATCGCGTCGGGAATGCGCTGCGCTCCGCCGACGAGCACCGACTCCTGGGCGCCGCCGGTGGTGGAGGCGAGGCGCTGCACGGTCCCAGGGTGGTTCTCGTCGCCGGCGGCGGCGATGTAGTTGAGCCAGTACAGCAGGGACACCTCGGCCGGATGCGCTGACAGCGCGGCGCTCATCGCGACGCTGAGCAGAAACCGGGCGCCTGGTGTGAACGATCGCTTGTTGATCCATTCCTGGACGCTCTGCGCGTCGAGGCGGCGGGCGTGCCGATGCCGCCAAGGGGCGCCGACCGGCATGGCCCGCGCCATCCGGTTGAGCGTCAGCATCGCCGCGGCGGCCTCGACGGC
This sequence comes from Pilimelia columellifera subsp. columellifera, assembly GCF_039532605.1. Taxonomy (NCBI): domain Bacteria; kingdom Bacillati; phylum Actinomycetota; class Actinomycetes; order Micromonosporales; family Micromonosporaceae; genus Pilimelia; species Pilimelia columellifera. Next base: position 27,519 of record NZ_BAAARY010000022.1, on the reverse strand, counting down.
GCCGATGTCCGGCGGGATCGGCCCGAGCGGCCCGGCCGCGTGGTACCGGCGAAGTTTGCCGCCCCGGTGGTAGACGTTGCGGCCGGTGTCGAACGTGCGCGCGGTAGCTACCTCGAACTCGTCGGCCAGAGCCAGGATGCGGTTCTGTGTGGGCCCGACGAACTCGGCGCCGCACTCCACCACCGGCCCGTCGTCGGTGGGGACGCTCAGCACCCGGCCGCCGACCCGGTTCCGGGCCTCAAGCACGGTCACCCGGCGCCCGGCGCGGATCAGCCGCCGTGCCGCGGTGAGCCCGGCCAGGCCGGCCCCCACGATTGCCACGTCCACCTCAGCCATCGCTGTTGCCTCCGGTCACGAGCGACGCCATCTCCCCGCCTCCGCGGCCGTCGGCAGCCATGTTCGACTGGTGCTAGCGACAATCCGTAATGGACCCACTGTATGACGGGCCGGATGATCTGAGGGAAATCTCAGCGGGTAGCTGGGCCCGGTCGTCCTTCCGTGCTCGCTCGCCCGGCGCGGGCCAGGCGGCGCTGGTAGAAAGAACCGGTGCTGATCCGTCGCGTCCACGCCCCCCGCATCGACTTCGCCGCGCTGCGCGCGGAGCTGCGCCTGCCCACCGGGTTCTCGCCGGAGGTTGAGCAGGAGGCGGCGCTGGCCGTCCAGTCCGCAGGCGTGGCCGCCCGGGATCGGGCGGACCGTACCGACCTGCCGTTCGTGACGATAGACCCGCCCGGCAGCCGGGACCTCGACCAGGCGGTGTGCCTGGAGCGCCGGCCCGGCGGGCACCGGGTGCGGTACGCCATCGCCGACGTCAGCGCGTTCATCGTCGCCGACGGGCCGCTGGTGGCGGAGACCTGGCGCCGCGGCCAGACGATCTACCTGCCGGACGGCAGCGTGCCGTTGCACCCGCGTCAGCTCAGCGAGGGAGCGGCCAGCCTGCTGCCGGACGTCGACCGGTTGGCGGTACTGTGGACGATCGACCTGGACGCCGACGGCGCCACCGAGTCGTTCCACGTCGAGCGGGCCGTGGTGCGCAGCCGCGCCCAGCTCGACTACGCGACGGTGCAGCGTGACGCGGACGCCGGCGCCCTGCCGCCGGCGCTGACCGACCTGCCACGGTTGGGCGCGTTACTGTTGGAGCGCTCGCTTGAGCACGGCGCGGTGAACCTGCCCCTCCCCGAGCAGGAGTTGGTCGCCGACGGGGACTCCTGGCGACTGGTCCTGCGTCAGCCGGTCCCGTCGGAAGAACACAACGCCCAGATTTCGTTGCTGACCGGCCGGACCGCTGCCGAGATCATGCTGGCCGGGGGTGTGGGGCTGCTGCGCACCATGCCCGCTCCGCCCCCGCAGTCCCTGAGCCGGCTTCAGATTGCGGCGCGGGCGTTGGGCGTGCCCTGGCCGGCGGAGGCGAGCACCGGACAGGTGGTGGCGGGTGTCGACGCCGCTGACCCGCGCGGCGCCGCCTTCCTCGACCACGCGGCCGAGCTGATGCGCGGCGCCGGCTACACGGCCTTCGACGGCGCGCCCCCGGAGCAGACCGCCCACGCCGGGGTGGGCGGGACGTACGCGCACGTCACGGCGCCGCTGCGCCGCCTGGCCGACCGGTACGCCACCGAGGTGGCGTTGGCGCTGTTCGAGGGTCGGACCCCGCCACAGTGGGCCACCCAGGCGTTGCCGCAACTGCCACGCGTGATGGCAGACAGCGGACGGCTGGCGGGTTCCGCCGACCGTGGCGCTGTCGACCTGGCCGAGGCGACGGTGTTGGCGGCCCGGGTGGGTGAGCTGTTCCCGGCTATGGTGATCGATGTGGACGACGAGCGCCCCGGCGCCGCCGGGCCAGGCGGGGTCGTGGCGTTGGATGAGCCCGCGGTCCGGGCACGGTGTTCCGGTCGGTTGCCGCTGGGGGAGCGGGTGCTGGCGAAGCTGGTCACCGCGGATCCGGCGCGACGGGAGATTCTTTTCGCGTTGGCCGACTGAAATGAGGGTCCATGAGCGGTAAGCGCACGTCGATCGTGTTCGTGGCCGCCTTGCTGGGCATCCTCGTCGGGCCGGCTGCCCGGGCGGGGGCCCGACCGGACGCCGGCAGCGGTCTGATCACCATCATCCACACCTTCGCGGCCGACAAGCCGGCGCTGGTCGATGAGGTCGGCCAGCGTGGGATCAAGGCGCTGCTCTGGTACGACTACCGGGTCGATATCACCTCCGCTGGGCTGGATCTGAGGGCTTACCACCTCCGTGCCCGGGAGCTGCACCCGACCCCGATCGAGCTGCTGACGGTGACGACTGTCGGGCAGTGCCGTGCCAGCGGCGAGCATGGCGTCAAGGCCGGCGTCTGGATCGAGTTCGAATGCGTCACCAGACCGGACGGGCAGGCGCTGCGGGTGCGCTGACCGCGACCGCGCGGGACCGGTGCGGCACAATCCGGTCCGTGACCGTCGCTGAGCTACCCACGCTGGCCCGCCCGCCCCGGCGGGTGGTGTCGCTGGTCCCGTCGTTGACCGAGGCGGTGGCGGTCACCGCCGCCGACCTTCTGGTCGGCGCCACCGACTACTGCGCGTGCCCCGCCGGCCTGGACGTCGCCCGGGTCGGTGGGACCAAGTACCCCGACGTCGCGGCAGTGCTCGCCGTCACTCCCGATCTGGTCCTGGCCAACGTTGAGGAGAACCGCCCGCAGGACGTCGCCGCGCTGCGCGCCGCCGGGGTCCCCGTGTGGGTGACCTACCCGCGTGGCGTCCCTGCCGCGTTGGACACGCTGGCGACCATGTTCGCCCTGCTCGACCGCCCGGCGCCAGCCTGGCTCGCCGAGGCCGGGCGGAGCTGGGCCGGCCCGCCGCCGCCGGTCGTCGCCACCGTCGTCGTGCCGGTGTGGCGGCGGCCGTGGGTGGTCCTCGGCGGCGGGACCTTCGCCGGCGACGTCCTGCGCCGTCTCGGCTACGCCAACCGGCACGCCGACGCGTCCGAGCCGTACCCCCGTCCCACCCTGCCCGCGCTCGTCGCCGGCGCCGACCTCGTGGTGCTGCCCGACGAGCCGTACGCGTTCACCGCCGCCGACGGGCCCGAGGCGTTCCCCGGCCAGCCCTGTGCCCTGGTGTCCGGCCGCCACCTCACCTGGTACGGGCCGAGCCTGGTGACGGCGCCCGAGGTGCTGCGGGCCCAGCTGGCGGCTACCGTCACCGCCAGCCGGCCGTAGGCTTGCCGGCATGGTGCTGAGCCCAGCGGCGGTCGTCGAGGCGGTCGCCGTCGCCGTCGCCGGGCGGTACGTGTTTCCGGAGGCCGGGACGGCGCTCGCGGCCGAGCTGCGCGCCCGTGCCGCCGCCGGCGCCTACGATCAGCTCGCCGGCCCGACCCTGGGCGAACAGGTGACAGCCGACATGTTCGCCGGCTGCGCCGACCACCACCTGCGGCTGCGCTGGCGGGAGCGCCCAGTCGCCGACCCGGTCGTCGCGGCGGCCGAGAGCGAGCGCCGCTACCGGGAGAAGCTGCGCCGCGGCGCCGGCGGGGTGCGGCGGGTCCAGACGCTCGGGGCGGGCGTGGCGCTCGTCGAGCTGACCCAGGTCGGCCCGCCGCAGTGGGTGGGCGCTGACCTGGCGGCGGCGTTCCAGCTGGTGGCCGGGGCGTCGGCGTTGCTGCTGGACCTGCGGACCAACCCCGGCGGAACCCCCGAGGGCGCGGCGTTGGTGTGCAGTTACCTGCTGCCGGCGCCGTCCACCCATGTCAACACCGTTCATTCCGGCGACGGCGTGAGCCGCCAGTTCTGGACGACCCCCTGGCTGCCGGCGCCACCCTTCCTGGACCGGCCAGTGTGGGTGCTGACCGGTCCGGAGACCTTCTCCGGCGCCGAGGAGGTCGCGTACAACCTCCAGGCGATGGGCCGGGCGACGGTGGTGGGGGAGCGCACGCGTGGCGGCGCCCACCCCACCGACCGGGTGTGGCTGGACCCACAGCACGAGCTGATGCTGCCGGTGGGCCGGTCGGTCAATCCGGTCACCGGAGCGAACTGGGAGGGCGTGGGCGTGCGGCCCGACGTCGAGGTCCCCGCCGCCGAGGCTGAGACCACCGCGGTCCAACTCGCCCACGCCGCCCGCTGACGGTCGGTCAGACGCCTCGCGTCAGAAGGTGTGCTCCGGCCCGGGGAAGGCGCCGTCGCGGACCTCGGCGGCGAACGCGCGCACAGCGGTGGTCAGCTCGCCGGCCAGGTCGGCGTAGCGCTTGACGAACCGGGGCGCCGCCCCGCCGCGCAGCCCGGCCAGGTCCTGCCAGACGAGCACCTGCGCGTCCGCGCCGACGCCGGCGCCGATGCCGATGGTGGGGATCGCCAACTCCTTGGTGACCCGTTGCGCGACCTCCCCGGGAACCATCTCCAGGACGACGCTGAACGCGCCCGCCTCCGCTACCGCGCGGGCGTCGGCGAGCACCTCGTCGGCCTGGTCGCCGCGGCCCTGGACCTTGTACCCGCCGAGCTGGTGCTCGCGCTGGGGGGTGAATCCGATGTGGCCCATCACCGGGACGCCGGCCCGGACGATCGCGGCGATCTGCTCGGCGACCCGAACGCCGCCCTCTAGCTTGACCGCGTGACAGCCGGTCTCCTTCATGAACCGCACCGCCGTGCGGATGGCCTGGGTCGGGCCCTCCTCGTACGAGCCGAACGGCAGGTCGCCGACGACGAGCGCGTGCCGGGTGGACCGGACTACCGCCCGCACGATCGGCAACAGCTCGTCGACGGTGATCGGCAACGTGCTGTCGTGGCCGAAGACGTTGTTGGCGGCCGAGTCGCCCACCAGCAGCACCGGGATTCCGGCGGCGTCGAACAGGCCGGCGGTGTACTGGTCGTACGAGGTGAGCATGGCCCACTTCTCGCCGCGATCCTTGGCCGCGCGTAGATCGCCGATCCGGATGCGTCTGGTGGCGGGCCCGCCGTACAGGGCCTGGATGTCGGACATGACGGTTCTCCTCTCGCCTCGGGGCCGCTGGAGCGCGGTCCCCGGGTCTACCGCCGATCCTTACACGCCGTCGCCGTGGGCCGCTGGCCGCCCGATGCGCCAGTTCGTCACATCCTGCGGTATCGGGCCTGGACGAAGCAGTGCCCGGCGTAGGCGGCCAGACCTGCGGCCACCGCCCCCAGGAGCAGGCCGCCGTGCGGCTGTTCGGCCAGGGCACGCAGGGCGGCGTCGAGGCCCCGGGCCTTGCCCGGGTCGAAGGTCACGGCGGCGGCGGTGAGCAGCACGCCGGCGATGCCGTACGCGACGCCCTTGGCCGCGTAGCCGAGGACGCCCAACACCCGTGCCGTTCCCTGTTCGGTCGCCGACATCCGACCGGTGTCGAGATGGTCCTCGAAACCGCGGCTCACGCCGTGGACGACCAACCCGAGCCCGACGAGCGCGAGCGCGACGCCGCCGGCCCCGACCAGCCAGCGTCCGCCGTCGTGGGACATCAGCTCGCCGCTGGTCGCCTGCTGCTGGTCGGCGCTGGACGAGGCGACCCGCAGCACCACCTTGCCCGCCGTGATCGCCAGGTACAGGTAGACCACGGCACGGCCGGCCGAGACGAGGCGTTCGACGACCCGTCGTCCGCCGTCCTGGTCATGGTGCCCGACCGTGGCCTCAAGCGTCTGCCAGCTGACCATGACCAGCAGGCCGACGCCGATGGCGGCGACGAGAACCCGCCCGTACGGTTGGCCGGCCAGCGCCCGGAACGCCCCGCTCTGGTCGCCGGCGTCCGCCGGCGCCCCGGCCGCGATGCGCCACGCCAGCCACGCCACGAGCAGGTGCAGCAGGCCGAAGCCGGCCAGACCGGCCCGGGTCAGGCCGACCAGCCACGGGTGGTGGGCGGCGCGGGTGGCCGCGTGTTCGATGTCAGTCGCGGTGGTCATGGCCGGGGTGATGCCCCGTGGGGGTACGGCGGCAAACACGATCCAGACGGATGGCCCGCGTCAGCCGAGCGCAGAGGCAGTGGGCGTTCAGTCTCCGGGAACCGCGTTGGCTCAGATCGCCGTAGATCTGGTCGATCAGCAGGCCGATGGGGGCGGGTATGCAGGACGATGGCGCGGTCAGGAACGACACGGACGACAACGAAACAGCTGGGCACGGCAGGGCCACTGGCGGGCGGGCGGCGCCCGTTCGGATGTGCCTGGTCCTGCTGTGCGGGATCCTGCTGGTTGCGTTCGGCGGCAACCTCCGGGCCGTGGCGGCGGCGTTCTCCCAGAAGACCACCAACGCCGGTAGCGCGTTCGGCGCGGCGGTGAACTTCACCGCCGGCGGCCTCTACGGCTGGGGCGACAACACCACCGGCCAGATCGGTCTCGGCAACACCACCAGCCCCAGGACCAGCCCGCTACAGGTGGGCTCTGTGACGACCTGGACATCGGCCGCGACATCGAACCAGCCAGCCGACGACGCAGCCACCGGGCACACCTGCGCCCTCCGCACCGATGACACGCTGTGGTGCTGGGGCAGCAACAACCAGGGTCAACTCGGCCGGGGGAACAACACCAACACCTCGTCGCCGGTGCAGATCGCCGGGGCGTGGACCCAGATTGCCACCGGCGGCTACCACAGCTGCGGGGTCAAGACCGCCGGTAGCCTGTGGTGCTGGGGCCAGAACGACTTCGGGCAGCTCGGTCAGAACAACTACACCGCCTACAACACCCCGCAACAGGTCGGCGTGGCCACCAACTGGACCGATATCGGCGCTGCCAACGTCCAGACCTGCGGCATCCGCGGCGGCGCCGTGTACTGCTGGGGCGAGGGCATCAACTACAAACTCGGCAACTCCAACACCGCGAACCAGGATCTGCCGATAACCACCAGCAGCAACACCACCCACACCCACATCACCCTCGGCCGGCAACACGCCTGCGCCCGGCGCAGCGGCGGCACCCTCTACTGCTGGGGCCTGAGCGACTCCGGCCAACTCGGTCGCGGCAACTACACCACCGCCCAGACCCCCGCCCAGGTCGGCGCCCTCACCACCTGGACGTACATCGCCGCCGGCCGTGACCACACCTGCGGCCTCAAGACCGGAACGCTGTGGTGCTGGGGCCTCAACGACACCTACGAACTCGGCCTCGGCAGCACCGGCGACCAAACCTCGCCCAACCAGGTCGGGTCCGCCACCGACTGGGCGAAGGTCACCCCCGGGAACGAGTTCACCTGCGCCAACCGCACCAACCGCGACATCTACTGCTGGGGCGACAACCCCTACGGCCAACTCGGCCAGGGCGACACTGGGGACGAGACCACCCCGAAACTCGTCCCCAGCCGCACCGGCACCGTCTACGCCGGCGGCAGCGGCAGCCACACCACCTTCGCCATCGGCTAGCGGCAGACGGGTCATCTTCCTCGACTCAGAGCCCTGATGCCGCCGCCGGTCTGCGCTTCGACGGTGGAGGGCTGGCGGCGCTGTCGGGCCAACCGGCGGCCGCTGTGGCGGTACCAGCCGGCGAACATCGCGAGTGCCAACAGCAGCTCGGCGGCGTCGCCGCCGTAGTACATGAGTTTGGCGGCCGCGCGCGCCGCCTCAGCCGGGTGTCCCGCGCCCGGCGGGAGGTCGCCGGCGTGGGCGTAGAGGTGCTTGGCCAGCACCGCGTGTCCCGCGGCGGCGGCCAGCAGCGCGCCCGCCCGCACGGCCAGGGCCGGTCGCCGGGGTGCGGGATCCGGGCCGGCCACAGCCCAGGCGAACAGATACCCGGCGGCCAGGTAGTGCAGGTGCAGGGCGTCGTGCAGCGCCGGGTGCCGCTCCGCTGCCGCGTACAGCGGGGTGAGCATCACCGCCGCCAGCCCGCCGGTGGTCAACACCGCGGCGGTCGCCGGATGCGCCAGCAGGCGCATCGGCGCCCAACGCAGGATCCGCGTCACCGGACGGCGCAGGGGCGGCGCCGTGCGCAGCAGCAGCGTCACCGGGGCGCCCAGCGCGAGGGCGAAGGGAGCTAGCATCCCCAACAGCAGGTGCTGTGCCATGTGCGCGCGCGGATCGCCAGGAGGCCCCGACAAGGGGGAGAGGGCGACCGCGAGCACCGCGCAGCCGGTCAGCCAGGCCGTCGTCCGCCAGCCGCTCCAGCCCCGCCGATCGCTGGCGGCGGCCAGGACGTAGATGTCGGCGAGCAACCACACCAGCAGCAGGGGTCCCAGGCCAACGCCGGCCGCGTGATCGGGGTGGGCGGGCATTGTCACCGCCGGCGCGGCGCTTCCCGGCCGTTCGCCCGCGCCCGGCCGAGCACGATAACGCCGGCGAACAGGAGCAACGCCCCGGCGACGTTCCAGACGATGTCGTACGGCAACAGGTGCACCCCATAGCGAATCTGGTGCAACCGCAGCACCTTGTGGTCGACCAGCCCGTCGAAGAGCTGGAACGCGCCGGCGCCCGCGAGAGCGCCGCCCCAGCCGGCCAGACGGCGCCACCCCTGGCGGCGGCGTAGGTCGGCGAACCAGAAGAACCCGCCGACGAGCGCGAGCAACTCGGCGGCGTGCAGCAGCCCATCGGACAACAAGCCGACCGCGGGAGTCGACCTGTCATAGAAGTGGTGCCAACCCAGGATCTGGTGGAACACGATCTCGTCGACCGCCGCCATCACCGCCGCGCCGATCACCCCGGCGGCCAGCATCGACGTCCGTGCCTGCGGAACCGGCCGATCGGGTCCGCGCTGGTCGTCAGATCTCATCTGGACCTTCTCGCTACTCGAACGTGTGTGACCACCTGATGCTTTCCCCGACCCCGGTCCGGCAAACCGGGGCTGGTCGCCTGCCGCTGGCGACCCGGTAGCGGGATCCGCCCCGTGTTTCCCGGCAGTCAGGACCGGGCATAGCGCGCTGTCACTGTTTCCCACCCGCTGGAGGTCACCATGTTCGCCATCATCGCCGCTGTCCTTTTCGGCCTGGCGTTGCTGCTCCAGCTCGTCGGCACCGCGCTCGGCCCGCTGACCCCGACCGTGCTGATGCTCGCCGGCCTTATGTGCGTCGCGCTCTCGATGACCGGGATCGGCGCCGGCTGGCGTTACAACCGCCGCCGCTGACCCGCCGGTCGGCCCGGGGACGCCACCACCGATGGCGCCGTCGAGTCACGCCGGGACGTCAACCCCCGTCGCGGAACCGGTTGGTGATGGGGAGCCGTCGGTCCCGCCCGAACGCCTTGATCGAAATCTTGGTGCCGGGCGCGGACTGACGGCGTTTGTGCTCGGCCAGATCCACCAGGCGCAGCACGCGGTCCACGGTCGCCGGGTCGTGGCCGGCGGCCAACAGCTCGTCGCGGCCGAGATCGCCGTCGACATACCCGGCCAGGATCGCGTCGAGGACGTCGTAGTCCGGCAGCGAGTCGGTGTCGAGCTGGCCGGGGCGCAGCTCGGCGCTCGGCGGTTTCAGGATGGAACGCTCCGGGATCGGCGGCGTCTGACCCCGCTCGACGGCCGCCGCGTTGCGCCACCGGGCCAGCTGCCACACCATCGACTTCGGGACGTCCTTGAGCGGGTTGAAGCCGCCGACCGAGTCCCCGTAGAGGGTGGAGTAGCCCACCGCCAGCTCGCTCTTGTTCCCGGTGGTGAGGACCAGGCGCCCCTCCTGGTTGGACAGCGCCATGAGGATCACCCCACGAACCCGCGCCTGAAGATTCTCCACGGCCAGCCCGGACAGCGACAGATTCGCCAGGAACGCGTCGACCATCTCCTGGATCGGTTCGGTGCGGTAGTCCAGGCCGGTGCGGGCGGCCAGATCGGCGGCGTCGTCGCGGGAATGGTCCGACGAGTGCCCGCTGGGCATCGAGACCCCGACGACCCCGCTCGGCCCGAGCGCGTCGACGGCGATGGCGGCCACCACGGCCGAGTCGATGCCGCCGGACAGTCCGAGGGTCACCGACCGGAACCCGTTCTTGCCGACGTAGTCGCGCAGTCCCAGCACCAACGCCTGCCACACCTCGGCCTCGTCGCCCGCACGTTCGGCCACCCCCGCGTGTGCCGCGTCGCCGCCCGGCCCCGGCGGCGTCGCCACCCGCTGACTGATGTCCACCCGGTGCACCCGCATCGCCGCGCCCGGCGACATCACCTGCGGCGTGGCCGGCGGCTCGGCGGCGACGGCCGGAACCTCCAGGTCGTGGACAAGCAGGTGGTCGACGAACTGCGGGGCCCGGGCCAGCAGCTCGCCGGCCGCGGTCACGATCATCGAGTCGCCGTCGAACACCAGTTCGTCCTGGCCGCCGATCAGGTTGACGTACGCGACGGTGGCCCCGGCCTCCGCCGCCCGGCGCTGCACCAGCGGCAGCCGCACGTCGTCCTTGTCCAGCTCGTACGGGGAGCCGTTGAGGCTCAGGACCAGGCCCACGCCGGCCTCGCGGGCGACGGTGAACGGCCCGCCGGCCTGCCACAGGTCCTCGCAGATGGTGAGGGCGATGTCGACCTTCGCGCCGTCCACCGGCATCCGGATGACGGTCATGGTGCTGCCCGGGGTGAAGTAGCGGTCCTCGTCGAAGACGCCGTAGTTGGGCAGGTGGTGCTTGAAGTAGCGGGCCACCGGCTGGCCGCCGCACAGGACCGCCGCGGTGTTGCGGCGGTCCTGTGCCGGCTCCGCGTCGAGGTAGCCGACCACGACCGGCAGGCCGCCGAGCCCGTCGGCGTCCAGGTCAAGGGCGAGCTGACGCAGCGCCTGCTGGGACGCCGCGACGAACGAGCCGCGGAAGACCAGGTCCTCGACCGGGTACCCGGTGAGGACCATCTCCGGGAACACCACCAGCCCGGCCCCGGCCTCGGCGGCCCGACGGGCCCCCTGACGGACGAGGGCGGCGTTGCCGGCGAGGTCCCCGACCGTGGGGTTGACCTGGGCCAGGGCGATACGCAGGGTCGGCATCTCCCCATCTTCGACGATGGGCGCCCGAACGGCGTCGGCGGGCCGATGGCCGCTGGCGGAGGGCAGCTCGCCCGCCGCGCCCGATCACGCGGTCCGGGCGTGGCGTGTTGGCGTAACGTGGCTCGGGCACGACGCGATTGAGGGGGCCCGGTGGATCGTCAGCAGGAGTTCGTGCTGCGCACGCTGGAGGAGCGGGACATCCGCTTCGTCCGGCTGTGGTTCACCGACGTGCTGGGCACGCTCAAGAGCGTGTCGGTCGCCCCCGCCGAGCTGGAGGCGGCTTTCGAGGAGGGCATCGGCTTCGACGGCTCGGCGATCGAGGGCTTCGCCCGCGTCTACGAGTCCGACATGATCGCCATGCCCGACCCGACGACCTTCCAGGTCTTCCCGTTCGAGGGCGGCGAGAGCGGCGAGAGCGCGCGGATGTTCTGCGACATCCTGCTCCCGGACGGCTCGCCGTCGTGGGCGGACCCCCGCCATGTGCTGCGCCGTGGCCTGGCCCGCGCCGCCGACTCGGGTTTCACCTTCTACACCCACCCGGAGATCGAGTTCTTCCTCTTCGAGGACGGCCCGCTCGACGGCCGGGCGCCGACGCCGGTGGACGACGGCGGCTACTTCGACCACACCACCCACTCGGTGGCCCGGGACTTCCGCCGGCAGGCGGTGCTGGCCCTGGAGCGCATCGGCATCTCGGTGGAGTTCAGCCACCACGAGGTCGCGGCCGGCCAGCAGGAGATCGACCTGCGCTACGCCGACGCCCTGACCACCGCTGACAACGTCATGACATTCCGGCATGTGGTGAAGGAGGTGGCGCTCTCGCACGGGGTGCGCGCCTCGTTCATGCCCAAGCCCTTCACCGACCAGCCCGGCAGCGGCATGCACACCCATCTGTCGCTGTTCGAGGGCGAGCGCAACGCGTTCCACGACCCGGCCGCCGAGATGAAACTGTCGAAGGTGGCCCGTTCGTTCATCGCCGGTCTGCTCACCCACGCCCGCGAGTACGCGGCGGTGACGAACCAGTGGGTCAACTCCTACAAGCGGCTCTTCCCGCAGCCGTTGTCGGACGAGCGGATCACCGAGGCGCCGGCGTACGTGTGCTGGGGGCACCTCAACCGTTCCGCGCTGGTGCGGGTGCCCGCCTACGGCAAGCCGAACTCGGCCCGGGTGGAGATCCGGTCGCCGGACTCGGCCTGCAACCCGTATCTGGCGTTCGCGGTGCTGTTGGGCGCCGGGCTCAAGGGCATCGAGTCCGGCTACGAGCTGCCGCCGGGCGCCGAGGACGATGTGTGGTCGCTGACCTCGGCCGAGCGTAAGGCGATGGGGTACGCCCCGCTACCGGAGAACCTGTCCGAGGCGATCGACGCGATGTCCCATTCGGAGCTGGTTCCCCAGATCCTGGGGGAGCATGTCTTCGAGTTCTTCCTGCGCAACAAGCGCGCGGAGTGGGAGGCGTACCGCCGTCAGGTCACGCCGTACGAGCGTCAGCGGTACCTGGGCGCACTCTGATCGGGAGCTGCCTACCCGTTGCCGGCGTTGTGGGCGATGGTCTGTTCGGTTGGACTGTCGGGTCTCGTCGAATAGTCCTTTTGTCGACCTGGCTGTTGCGGTCGTGTGGTGTGGCTGGCCTGGGGGATCATCTGGGTGACCGGCCAGTCGAATTGGGGCCATTTCAATGTGGTCAATAACGCTGACCACTGGAAGTGCTGCTCATTGCCGCCAAGTCGGACATGGTCGATCTGCCCGTCGGGTCACTATATTCGTATCCTTGAATTAGTGGGTCCGTCTTCCGGTGGCTCTGTCGTCTCCCGGTTCCTAGGATTCTTGGCGGGGTTGGGATCCCGGACATGCACATTGTCCAATGTAAATTTGTGGGGAGACAGCATGAATATGCTCCGTCGCTCGGCCGTCGTTATGGCCGCCGGGCTCACCGCACTCGCGTTCGTCCCGAGCGCCGCGGCCATGGCCGCTCCGATCGAGGGGTCCAACCAGTCCGTTGTCCGTGATGAGTCGTTCGTCGGTGAGGGCCGCGGACGTCTCAACGACGCGCTGCGTGAGGCTGAGAACGACGCGTTCAACCAGGCGCGTCGCTCCGGGTACGAGCGTCGTGACTGCTCCACCGAACGCATCCAGCGGGACGACCGCGGCAACGGCAACTGGATCGTCCGGCACACCATCTCCTGCGAGAACGGCAACGGCGGCCCGGGACCGGGCCGCGACCTGCTGGTCAACGCGATCAGCGGGCTCTGCTTCGACGCCGGCCGCAACGCCCGCGACGTCGTCACCCTCGAGGAGTGCGACGGCCGCAACGGCCAGCGCGTCGATGTGGACCGTCGGGCCGGCACGATCAAGGTGTTCGGCCAGTGCCTGGAGCCCGAGCGCGCCAGCGGCCGTGAGGCCGAGGTCGTCTTCAACCGTTGCGACGGCTCACGTGACCAGGAGTGGAGCTTCAACCGTCGTGGCATGGACCTCTACGAGATCCAGAACGACCGCCGTGACATGTGCCTCGACGTCCTCGACCGCAACCCGGACGAGGGCTCCGAGGTCGGTGTCCGTCGCTGCTCGGACAACGACGTCAACCAGGAGTGGCTCGTCGGCGATCGTGACTGATCACTGACACCGCCACCTCGCTGAGATAGCGAGATGTGGGGCCGCCCGCCGATGCGGGCGGCCCCACATTCGTGTGCGCGGATCAGTCATCGTCGCCGGAGCGGGCGTCCTCGGCGGCGGCCTGCTCCGGGGTGGGCGCGGTCCCGCCCAGGTGCGCCGGCAGCCACCAGGTGTCCTCCGGCCCGGACGGCTGGTCCGGGTAGTCGCGCTGGGCGCGGTCGAGCAGGCCCATCATCCGGGCCCGCAGCTCGGCCATCACCACGTCCTGGTCGTCCTTGCGGCCGACGTCCATCGGCTCGCCGATCATCACGGTGACCGGCAGATGCCGACGCAGCAACGTCCGGGGCCGGCCCTTGGTCCACAGTCGGTGGGTGCCCCACACCGCCACCGGGATCAGCGGCGTGCCGGTGTTGGCTGCCATCCGGCCTGAGCCGGTCTTGAGCTCCTTGACGGTGAACGAGCGGCTGATCGTCGCCTCCGGGAAGACGCCGACGACCTCCCCGGCCCGCAGCGCCTGCAACGCCGCCCGCAACGAGGTCGCGCCCGCTGAACGGTCCACCGGGATGTGCCGCATCCCCCGCATGAGCGGGCCGCCGACCGGGTGCTCGAACACCTCGTGCTTGGCCATGAACCGCACCAGGCGGCCGGCTGGCCGCGCCCCGAAGCCGCAGAAGATGAAGTCCAGGTAGCTGACGTGGTTGCTGGCCAGCACCGCCCCGCCGGTGGCCGGAATATGCTCGGCGCCGTCCACCCGCACGCGCAGGTCAAGAGCGCGGAACATCAGATTCACCGTGGCGATGACGGGCGGGTACACCAGCTCTGACATGAGCGGCACGCTAGCCTGGCCGCCGATCTCCGATGCCGGCCGGGTACCCGCAACCTGACCGCCCGCGCGGGCCCTGGCGGTTGTAGCCTCGGCAGGTGGCAATCGCGCTGGTGGTGGAGAACGACCCGACCGACGGACCCGGACGACTCGGCCAGTGGCTGACCGACGCCGGCCTCGTCCTGGAGGTGCGGCGCCCGCACCTCGGCGAGCCGCTGCCCGACAGCCTCGCCGGGTACGACGCGCTCGTCGTCCTGGGCGGGGAGCAGAGCGCCTACCCGGACGCCGACGGCGCCCCCGGCGCGCCCTGGTTCCCGGCGCTGGAGCGCCTGCTGCGGGTGGCCGTCCGCGACCAGAGGCCGACCCTGGGCATCTGCCTCGGCGGCCAGTTGCTGGCCAGCGCGCACGTCGGCACGGTCGAGCGCAGCGCCGCCGGGCCCGAGATCGGTCCGGCGCTGGTGGGCCGCCGGGACGCCGCCGACCAGGACCCGCTGTGGGCGCCGATCCCGTTCGCCCCGGACGTCCTGCAATGGCACTACGACGAGATCACTGAGCTGCCGGTCGGCGCGGTCCTGCTGGCCGCCTCGCCCCGGTACCCGCACCAGGCGTTCCGGATCGGCCAGCGCGCCTGGGGCACCCAGTTCCACCTCGAGTGCGACACCGCCATGTTCGCCGGCTGGGTGGCCAACAACCCGCGCCTCATGGCCGACCTCGGCCACCAGCCGCAGGATCTCGTCGCCGCCGTCGACGCGATCATGGACGACCTGGAGCAGGTGTGGCGGCCGTTCGCGGCCAGATTCGCGGCGCTCGCGCTCGGCGGCCAAAATGCCCCGGCCGTACGGCGGTCGCTGCCAATCGTCGGACAGTAGCGACCGGGCCATGGTCAGGGCCACCGGCGGTCGGGTCACCCGGTTCACCCGGCTGACCCGGTACGGCCTGGACCGGGCCGATGACAACGGCCCCGCCGCCGTCGACCTGCTCGGCCCGGACGGCCTGGGCTGGTGGGACCAGGCAGCTCAGGCCCCGGCCAGCCCCGCCGCCGAACGGGCGCTGCTCGACCTGGCCGCCACCGCCGACCCCGACCAGGCGCTGCGCCAGCTCGTCCGGGTCGTGGAGTCGCAGCGCCGCGGCGAGGACCCGCCGCCGCTGCCGGGCCAGCTCCTCGACAATCCGGCCTGGCGGCGACGGCTGTTGGTCGTGCTGGGCGTCTCGTCCGCGCTGGGCGACCACCTCGCGGCGGCCCCGCGGGACGCCGACGCGCTCCGGCCGGCCGCGGAGCCGACCGCTAAGCCCGCCGACGCCCAGCCAGCCGGTCCGCAGCCGACCGCCGTCACCGGTGAGGTGGCGCAGGTGGCGGCGACGGACACCGGGTCAGGGTCCTCGGTGGCCGGACTCCGCGGGGCGTACCGGCGGGCGGTGCTGCGGATCGCCGCCGACGACCTCACCGGCGCCGTCGGCCTGGCGCCGACCATGGCGGCGTTGTCCGCGCTGGCCGACGCGACCCTGGCGGCCGCGCTGCGCATCGCCAGCCAGGAGCTGCCCGGTCCGGCGCCGTCGTTGGCGGTCATCGCCATGGGCAAGTGTGGCGGCGGCGAGCTCAACTACATCTCGGACGTCGATGTCCTCTTCGTCGCCGACGCCGACGCCGACCTGCCCGCGGCCACCCGGATCGCCGCCCGCCTCATGGAGATCTGCGCCCAGGTCGCCTGGCCGGTGGACGCCGCGTTGCGGCCCGAAGGCAGCCGCGGGCCGCTGGTGCGCACTCTCGCCGGCTACCTGGCCTACTACCAGCGCTGGGCCCGAACCTGGGAGTTCCAGGCGTTGCTCAAGGCCCGGCCGGCGGCCGGCGACCCGGACCTGGGCGCACGGTGGCTCGCGGCGGTCACCCCGATGATCTGGTCGGCGGCCGAACGCCCCGAGGCCGTCGCCGACATCCGGGCGATGCGTCGACGGATCGTCGACGCGCTCGCCGCCGAGGAGCTGGACCGCGAGATCAAGCGCGGGCCGGGCGGGCTGCGGGACATCGAGTTCGCCGTCCAACTCCTGCAACTGGTCCACGGACGCGCCGACGGCTCGCTGCGCGCCGTCGGCACCATGCCGGCGCTGCGGGCGTTGGTGGCCGGCGGCTACGTGGGCCGCGAGGACGGCGAGGCGCTGCTGCGCGGCTACGAGTTCCTGCGCCGGGTCGAGCACCGGTTGCAGCTGAGGGCCTTGCGGCGCACGCACACCGTCCCCGACGGCGACACCGCGGACGGGCCCCGCTCGCTGCGCCGGCTGGCCCACGCCCTCGGCTACGTCAGCGGCGGCGGCCGGGACGCCGTCGAGGCGTTCCGGGCGGACTGGCGGGCACACGCCGCCGACGTGCGGCGGCTGCACGTCAAACTGCTCTACCGTCCGTTGCTGGAGGCTGTCGTCCGGGTGCCGGCCGACCACCTGCGGCTGACCACCGAGGCAGCCGGTCGGCGGTTGGAGCTGCTCGGCTTCGCCGACCCGGCGGGCGCGCTGCGGCACCTGCAGGCGCTCACCGACGGCGTCTCCCGGAAGGCGGCGATCCAACGTCAGCTGCTGCCGGTGCTGCTCCAGGATTTCGCCGACGCGCCCGAGCCTGACCGCGGGCTGTTGGCCTACCGGCAGGTGTCCGACGCTCTCGGCGCCTCGGCGTGGTTCCTGCGGCTCCTGCGCGACGGCGGACCGATCGCCCAGCGGCTGGCCCGCGTCCTCGGGGTGTCCCGTTACGCCACCGACCTGCTGGCCCGCGACCCGGAGGCGCTGCGACTGCTCGGCGACGACGGCGCGCTCGCCCCGCGGGACCCGGTAACCCTGCGGGACGGTTTCGCCGCCGCCGCGAACCGGCACCTGGACGGCGGCCGGCCGGCGCCCGAGGACGCGGTCCGCGCGGTGCGGGCGCTACGGCGCCGGGAGCTGTTCCGGATCGCCTGCGCCGACCTGCTCGCCCACGCCGGCCGGCTGGCGCCCGCCCAACCGGTGGACGTGGCGACGGTCGGCGCGGCGCTGACCGAGGTGACCGCCGCGACCCTGGGCGCCGCGTTGCGGACCGCCCAGGTCGCCACCGGCGCCCCCGACGAGCTGCGATTCGCCGTCATCGGCATGGGCCGGCTCGGCGGCGACGAGATGAACTACCCGTCCGACGCTGACGTGCTGTTCGTCTACGAGGCCGGCGGGCTGGACCCGACGGCGGCGGCCTCGGCCGCCCGCGCGGTCGCCGAACGGCTGCGGGCCCTGCTGTCGATGCCCGCCCCGGACCCGCCGCTGGGCCTCGACGCCGACCTGCGCCCGGAGGGTCGCCAGGGGCCGCTGGTGCGCAGTCTGGACGCCTACCGGGCGTACTACCGACGCTGGTCGAAGATCTGGGAGGCGCAGGCGCTGCTGCGGGCCCGCCCGGTGGCCGGCGACCGGGAGCTCTCGGAGCGCTTCCTGGCCCTGGTGGATCCGATCCGTTACCCGGCCGGCGGCCTGAGCGCCGAGCAGGTCGTCGAGATCCGGCGGATCAAGGCGCGGGTGGAGAACGAACGGCTGCCACGCGGGGCCGACCCCACCACCCACCTCAAGCTCGGGCCGGGCGGTCTGGCCGATGTCGACTGGGCGGTGCAACTCATCCAGCTACGCCACGGCCATGACCATCCCGGTCTGCGGGTGACCCGCACCCTGGACGCGTTGGCCGCCGCGACCAGCGCCGGCCTTGTCGAGGAGGACGACGCCTGCGCCCTCAACGCCGCCTGGCGGACCGCGATGGCGGTGCGTAACGCGCTGACCCTGGTCCGTGGACGTCCGGGGGAGCAACTGCCCCGGCAGGGCCCTGAACTCGCCGGGGTGCTGCGCGTCATGGGCGCCGACGACCCTGGCGCGTTCGTCGACCGCTACCTGCGCGCGGCCCGCCGGTGCCGCGCGGCGACCGGGCGGATCATGGATGCCTGAACGCCGGGCCCGGCTCGACCCCGGTTCCACCCAACTGCTGGCCTGCGTGTCGCTGGCCGCCGTCCTCACCGCCGGCTGGCTGCTGGCGCCGCCGATGGGAACCGACCTCGCCGCCCAGATCCGCCGGGCCGACTTCTTCGACGCCCACGGCCTGACGCCGGTCGACCTCAGCTGGTACGGCGGCGTCTCGCCGCTGGGGTACAGCTTGCTGTCCCCGCCGCTCATGGCTGCGTTCGGCGGCGGCCTCTGGGGCGCCAGGTGGGTCGGCGCGTTGTCGGCGGTCGCCTCGGCGGGGCTGGCCGCCGTGCTGCTGCGCCGCGCGGACGCCGCCCGGCCGCTGGTGGCCGGGCTGGTAGCCGCGGTGTGCGTGGTCGGCAACCTGGCCTCCGGCCGGATCACGTTCGCGCTGGGCATGGCGTTGGCGCTGGCCGCGCTGCTGGCCGCCACCGGGTCGCGCCGGCCGCTGGCGCTGACGACGCTGGCGGCCGCCGGCGCCACCGCGGCCAGCCCGGTGGCCGGTCTGTTCCTGGCGCTCGCCGGCGGCGCCTGGGGCCTGGCCCGGCTGTGGGAGCGCCGGTCGATGGTCGCGGCGCTGACGGTCGCGGCGCCGCTGTGCCTGCCGCCGCTGCTGGTGATGACCACGTCGGCGTGGCTGTTCGGCGACGGCGGCGCACAGCCCTTCGGCGCGCAGTCCCTGCTCGTCGCCGTCGCCACCTGTGTGGTGGTCGCGCTGGCCGTCGGCCCACGGCGTCCGACGCTGCTCGTCGGGGCGGCGCTCGCGACTGTCCTGCTCGTCCTCGCCTACCTGGTCCCCAGCCCGATCGGGTCGAACGCCCTGCGACTGCCGATGCTGTGGGCGGCGCCGCTCATCGTCGGGTTCGGACGCTGGCCGACGATTCCGTTGGCGCTGGTCGTGGCGCTCGTCGTGTGGTGGCAGCCGCCCGTCGTCGTCGGCGACCTCGCGCGCGCGGGCGACCCGCCGCACCACCGCGCGTACTACGCCGGCCTGGCGGCCGAGCTGCGCCGGCTGCCGCCGGGGCGCGTCGAGGCCGTGCCCCTGAAGGACCACGGCGAGTCGACCCAGCTGGGGTTGGACATCCAACTGGCCCGGGGATGGCAGCGCCAGCTCGACGTCGGCGAGAACCCGCTGTTCTACCGGCCCGGCCTCAACCCGGACACGTACCGGCGTTGGCTGGCCGAGCGGGCCGTGACGTACGTGGCGCTCGCCGACGCCGATCCGGACCAGTGGGCCGTCGCCGAGGCGGCCGTCATCCGCCAGGGCGTCCCCTATTTGGCCGAGGTGTGGCGTGATGACCGGTGGCGGCTGCTGCGGGTGGCCGAGCCGACGGCCGTCGTGGCCGCGCCAGCGGCGTTGCGACGGCTCGACGCGGCGTCGGTCGCCTTCGAGGTCGAGGGGCCGGCGGTCGTGACGGTGAACGTGCGGGCGTCCCGCTGGCTCCGCCTGTCCGGACCCGGCTGCCTGCGGGTCGACGGCGACCGGGTGCGGGTCGACGCCGGGCGGGCCGGGGCCTACACGATGACGTCCTCGCTCTGGTCGCCAGGCCCCTGGTGCCAATGACCGGTCACGAGCCGCCACGCCTGCGTTCCGCGCGTTCATTTGGCGCCATACGATCACCAACCATGCTCCGATCCCGCAGGACCGACGACGCCGCTGACGCCGTCAGCTCACCTGTCTGGGCAAGCCCCAGGGCGATTCGGTACGGGGGGCTCACCGGTTCCCTGCTGTTGGCGTTGGCCGCCGTCCTCGGCGGCGCCCGGACGGCCCTGTGGCTGGGCGCCGGTCCGTCCGCCACCTGGAACCTGCCGTTCGGGCCGGGAATCCTGGCGAGCTGGCTGGTTGGCCTGATCCTGCTGACGGTCGCCTGGTGGCAGGGTCTGCGGGGGGTGCCGGGGCTGGGCTGGGCAGCGTCCACCGTGGCGTTGTGGTCGGCGCCGCTGTTGGCCGCGACGCCCTACGGGAGCCGGGATCTGTACTCGTACGCCTGCCAGGGGGCGGGCCTGGCAGCCGG
Source organism: Pilimelia columellifera subsp. columellifera (assembly GCF_039532605.1). NCBI lineage: Bacteria > Bacillati > Actinomycetota > Actinomycetes > Micromonosporales > Micromonosporaceae > Pilimelia > Pilimelia columellifera. The sequence continues at coordinate 7,297 of NZ_BAAARY010000022.1, read as the reverse complement.
TCGCGACCCCTACGCTGAAGGACCGGCCGCGATGCCGTGCCCCTGGCTGGGCTCGGTCTCGAACATCTGGCGCGAGACGCCTGCCCCGTACGGTCCGCTGTTCGTGCTGCTGGCGGGCCTGGCCGTGACGGTAGGCGGGGTGCTCTGGGCGTCGGTGGCGGTGTTGAAGCTGGCCGCGGTCATCGGCGTGGTCATGACCGGCGTCGGGGTGCCGATGGCCGCCCGTCGGCGTGGCCTGGACCCGTCGGCGGCGTTCTGGCTGATCCTGGCGTGCCCGCTGGCGCCGCTGCACCTCATCGGCGGCGGCCACAACGACGCCCTGATGATCGGGTTCGCGGTGCTGGGCATCGCCGTGATCCTGGCCGCCCCCGACGGTGGCCGGCGCCGGCTGTGGCTGCTCCTGGCCGGTGGCGCCCTGCTGGGCGCGGCGGTCATGGTGAAGGCGACCGCTGGGGTGCTGCTGCCGTTCGCGGTGCTCCTCGCGGGCCGGTCCACCGGACTGGTCGACCTGGTCCGCCAGGGTTGGGCGGTCATCGTGGGCGCCGTCGTGACGGTGGCGGGTCTGACGTTCCTCCCCGGCCTGGGCTTCGGCTGGGTGGGTGCGCTCCGACACAGCGGCGACTCGATCCAGTGGACCTCGCCGCCGACGGCGGTCGGGCAGACGATCGACTACGTCGGCCGGCTTGTCGGTCTACCGGGGAGCGCGGTGCCGGCCGTCCGGTTGGTGGCGATGGTGGCGTTGCTTGCGGCCCTGGTATGGATCTGGTGGCGGGCCTGGCGCGACGGCGCGGACCCGCTGCTGGCGGCCGGGCTCGCCATGTTCGCTGTCGTGGCGCTGAGCCCGGTGTTCCACCCGTGGTACCTGCTGTTGCCGCTGGCGACGTTGGCGGTGGCGGCGTCGACCGCGCGGTGGCGGCTTTTCGCGGCGATCAGCGCCGTGGCGGGGTTCCTGGTCCTCCCGGACGGCAGCGGCCTGGTCCGTTACGTCAAGTTCCCCGGCGCGCCGCTGATGACCATCACGGTCGTGGTCGTGGCGGTGCGAGTGTGGCGCGCCCGTCCTGGTCGCGCGGAGGCGCGCCCGGACCTGTCGACGGTCTGAGACGCCGACGCGGGTGGCGGGGCCCGAAACCGGACCTCCGCCACCCGCGCCCGACCGCCGACCGGGGTCAGCAGTCGTAGTACATGGCGAACTCGTGCGGGGTCGGGCGCAGGCGCACCGGGTCGACCTCGTTGGCGCGTTTCCAGTCCACCCAGGTCTCGATGAGGTCCGAGGTGAAGACGCCGCCCTCGAGCAGGTAGTCGTGGTCGGCTTCGAGGGCTTCCAGGACCTCCGGCAGCGAGCCCGGCACCTGCTTGACGTCCCGGAACTCGTCCGGGGCCAGGTCGTACAGGTCCTTGTCGATCGGCTCCGGCGGCTCGATCTTGTTCTTGATGCCGTCGAGGCCGGCCATCATCATCGCCGAGAAGGCCAGGTACGGGTTGCTGGACGGGTCCGGCACCCGGTACTCGACCCGCTTGGCCTTGGCGTTGGCGCCGGTGACCGGGATGCGGGTGCAGGCGGAGCGGTTGCGCTGCGAGTAGACCAGGTTCACCGGCGCCTCGTAGCCGGGCACCAGTCGCCGGTAGGAGTTGACCGTCGGGTTGGTGAAGGCCAGCAGCGACGGCGAGTGCTGGAGCAGCCCGCCGATGTACCAGCGGGCCATGTCGGACAGGCCGGCGTACCCGGTCTCGTCGTAGAACAGCGGCTCGCCGCCCAGCCACAGGCTCTGGTGGGTGTGCATGCCGGAGCCGTTGTCGCCGAACAGCGGCTTGGGCATGAACGTCGCGGTGCGCCCGGCCGCCCAGGCGGTGTTCTTGATGACGTACTTGAACAGCTGCACCTGGTCGCCGGCGTGCAGCAGCGTCGAGAACCGGTAGTTGATCTCAGCCTGGCCGCCGGTGCCGACCTCGTGGTGCGAGCGCTCGACGGTGAAGCCGGTCTCCAGCAGTCGGGTCACCATCTGGTCGCGCAGGTCGGCGAAGTGGTCGACCGGCGGGACGGGGAAGTAGCCGCCCTTGTAGGCGGTCTTGTAGCCACGGTTGCCGCCGGGCTCCTCGCGACCGGAGTTCCACGCGCCCTCGACCGAGTCGATGTAGTAGAACGCCTGGTGGGCGCTCGTCTCGTGGCGGATCGAGTCGAAGATGTAGAACTCGGCCTCGGCGCCGAAGTAGGCGGTGTCGGCGATGCCGGTGCTGGCCAGGTACGCCTCGGCCTTCTTCGCGACGTTACGCGGGTCGCGACTGTAGGCCTCCAGCGTGAACGGGTCGTGGATGAAGAAGTTGAGCGCGAGGGTCTTCTGCGCCCGGAACGGATCGACGAAGGCGGTGGCGACGTCCGGCAGCAGCAGCATGTCGGACTCGTGGATCGCCTGGAAACCGCGGATGGACGAGCCGTCGAAGGCCAGGCCGTCGGTGAAGAAGCTCTCATCGACGCTCTCGACCGGAAGGTTGAAGTGCTGCATGACGCCGGGAAGGTCACAGAACCGAACATCGACGAAGCGGACGTCCTCGTTCCGGACGTACCGCAACAGCTCCTCGGGGTTGGTGAACACGCATCCTCCTGTGGCTGGCTCAGCTGGCTCGACGGTGACCACCGTAGGGCGGGGTCGTTGCCCGGCCATGTCTTTCTTGTTTCGACGCTGTTACACGGCGCCGGATGGGATAACCATATGCGGATTGTTGTCCCAATCGTGACGACCTGGAGGACCCATGGATTCTGCCCTGAGCGCTCGTAGACGGATCCGTCCGGGCCGCCGAGCCCTGGCCACGGCTGTGGCGGCCGGTGTGCTCGTCGCGGTGACGGGCGCGTCCGCGGCCACCGCGGACACCGGCCCGGGGCGGGCGTCGGCCCACCGTCCCAACGTCCTCATCATGCTCCTCGATGACGCCCGCGCTGATGCGATGAACGCCATGCCGCGGACGGTGTCCTGGCTCGCGAACCGGGGGATCAGCTACCCGCGGGCGGTGGTGACCACCCCGAGCTGCTGCCCCAGCCGGGCCACCATGTTCTCCGGGCGTTTCGCACACAACCACAACGTCACCGCGCAGTCCGCTGTGGGTCGGTACGACCATGACCGCACCCTCCAGCACGATCTCGACGCCGCCGGGTACCGGACCGCCGCGGTCGGCAAGATCTTCAACGGTTGGCCATCGACCCGCCGACCGCCCCACTTCGACAACGCGGCGCTCACCGGTGGCGGCTACGTCAGCTCGTCTTTCGTGGTGGACGGGGACACCCGCCGGGCCCCGTACGCGACGACGTTCATCGGCGACCAGATCAACCGCTACATCGACAGCTACGAGCGCGATGACCGTCAACCCTGGATGATCTACGCCGGTTTCACCGCGCCGCACTCGCCGTACACGCCGGAACCGCGATACGCCCGCGTCGTCGATCCGTGGCGTGCGAACCCGGCCGCCAGGGAGAAGGACCGCGGCGACAAGCCCGACTGGTTGCGCCCCTACACCGTGACGACGGCCGAGGGCGCGGCGACCCGGCAGGCCCAGCTGCGGGTCATGCGCTCGGTCGACGACGCCATCGCGTCGGTGCGCGCGAGGCTGGCCGCCCGCGGCGAGCTGGACAACACGCTGGTGTTGCTCCTGTCGGACAACGGCAAGTTCTGGGGAGAGCACGGGCTGCCGAGCAAGTTCGCGCCCTACTCGGCGGCTGACCGGGTGCCGATGCTCATGTCCTGGCCCGGCCACCTGCGCGCCGGGGTGCGGGACAACCGGTTGGCGGCCATGGTGGACGTCGCCCCGACGGTGCTCGACGCGGTCGGCCTACGGCCAAGCTTCGCGACCGACGGCCGCAGCCTGCTCGGCGATCACCGGAGGTCCCAGGTGCTCACCGAGTACTGGCACGACACGGCCAACGGCAGCATCCCCACCTGGGCGTCGGCGTACGCTCCCGGCCGGTACCGCTACACCGAGTTGTACGACGCCGAGGGAGAGGTCATCGACCGCGAGTACTACGACCTGGACCGGGACCCTTGGCAACTGGTCAACCTGCTGGGCGACAAGGCCCGCGGCAACGACCCGGACGTCGGGAAGCTGGCGCGGGCGTTGGCGGCCCAGCGGCGCTGTGCGGGGGCCGCCTGCTGGTAACTCCCCTTGGCGTTGGCGGCTCAGCGTGGCTGGCGGCTCAGCGGCGTGGCTGGCGGCTCAGCGGCCGCGCGGTGGGCGGAAGCCGCCGCGCTGTGGCCGCATGCTCTTCGGGATTGCGCCCTTGGGCATCTGCGGCCGGGCGGTGAGCGCGGTGAGTCGCTTGTCGAGCGCGTTGACGTCCCGGCCGGTGAGGTTGCGGGGCAGTCGGGTCAGGGTCGTCCGCAGCTTGCGCAGCGGCAGGGCCCCCTCCTGCTGGCCGACCAGATAGTCGTAGATCGGGGCGCCCCCGACGACCTTGCCCAGCCGCCGCTTCTCCTGCGAGATCAGCTTGCGTACCCGCTCCGGGTCGCCCTCGCCGAGCAGCAGCACCCCTGGGCGGCCGATGACCAGGTGCACCATGTCGAGCTGGGTGGTGGAGCTGACCGCCGGCGTCACCCGCCAGTCGCCGCGCATCGTCTCCACCAGCTGCGCGGCCGCGCCGGGCTGGCCCTCGGCGGCGTTGGTCATCGCGCGGCCGGCGCGCAGGTTGAGCACGATGAGCACTGCCAGGACAGCCCCGAGAACGCCGAACGGGATGACGAACCAGCTCTCCCAGATGAGGAAGGCGACGACCGCCAGCGCGAGCGGGATCAGGATCGCGCCGGACACCAACGGCAGGAACAGCTTGTCCTGCTTCGCGGTGAACGAAAAGACCTGTCCGATCTGCTTGAGCTTCGTCCGGAACGGAACCTTCTCCTGGGGCTTCGCCATGGTCGGGAGTCTAGTTCCTGGCAAGGTGGGCCTGCCGCGCCGGCCTACTCGCCGTCGATGCCGTCCGGAACCGCGCCCGGGTCGAAACCGTCCGGCAGTTCGGCGTCCGCCGGCACGTCGCCGAACGTGTCGAACGCCGCCGCGTCCTCGAAGATCAACAGGCTGACAACCGCGATGACGACGGCGAACCCGATGAAGATGAGGCCGCCGGTCAGATAGCCGCGCCCGGCGGTCCCATCGACCGGGGCGACGAGCCGAGGGTCCGCCGGATCGTAGGCGACCTCCATCGTCGTCCCGGTGACATACGACCTCGGGCTGGGGTTGGGTACCGCCGTGACGACCTTCCTGTCGCCCGCGGCGAACCGGATCACCGGGTGGAAGAGCATCCGGCCCTCGGACATCGGCTGCATCTGGTTGTCGACGATCGTCGCGGTCGTGCGACGCCCGGTGAAAGCCAGTCGGGACGCCTGACGTCGCTGCCGATGCCCTTTAACGATCATGAAGGCGCCGGTAGCCAGCGGGATGAGGCTGAAGCAGCCGAACACGAGCAAGCCACGGTCGGCCACGGCGCCGAAGGAAGTCATGTCGCGCAATATAGCTAGGCGTGGCGACCACGGGCGCCCCACGGAATCCGTGGGGCGCCGTTCGACGTCTGGTCAGCTCGCTGCCGGCCCCCGGCGTCGGCCTGTCAGCCGGATCACGAAGCCGCCGACGAGCAACGTCAGGCCGAAGCCAGCCAGAGCCGACAGCGGCGACCCGGTCACCGGAAGCTCAGCCGACGTCACGGAACCGCCAGCGTTCGTCTGACCCAGGCGCGTCACCTGGGCAGGGGTCGGCGCCCGATCCAGCGCCACGGCCCGGCCCGGGAGCAGGGCCGGAGCCGGTGGAGCGCCAGGGCCGGCCACCACGCCACCGCCATCGCCCTCCCACGGCGTCTCTTTCCAGGGCTCGTCGTCCCAGTCGCCAGGCTCGTCGTCCCAGCCCCAAGGGTCGTCGCCGCCGGCCCACGGATCGTCATCCCAGGACGAGTCGTGTTCGTCGTCCTCGTCCTGGTCCTCGTCGTGGTCGTCCTCCTCGTCCTCGTCCTCGTCGTGGTCGTCGCTGTCGTCGTCGTCAATATCGAAGCAGACGGCGTCAGCGGCCAGCGGCGTCAGCGGCACGACGCACCACTGGTCGTCGTCGGACGCATCGTCATCCTGGTCATCCCCGTGGACGGCCGGCGGCGGGATCAGCGAGCCAGGCAGGCTGTCGTCCAGCGGGAGCCCCCCGGACGGCACCTGGACATCGGGGGACACCGGAGCCTCGTCGGCCGGCGTGATGTCGCTGTCCGGCGCCACGTCCGGCACAGCGACCGCCAGCCTCTTGGCCGGGCTCTTCGCCGGTTTCCCGGGAACTGGGTTCTGCGTCGGCATGTCGTCCGCCCGGCTCCGCGAGGTGCTTTCGGCCGTCGGGGTCGGCGCCTGCTCCCCGCTGGGCGCTGCGTCGGCCGGCGAGGCGTTCCCCGGCGCGGGCGCCACCGTCTCGGGCTCTACCGTTTCGGGTTTCGCTGGCGCGGGTTTCGCTGGCGCGGGCGCTGTCCGCGCGGGTTTCGCTGGCGCGGGTTTGCTCCGCGTGGCTTTCGCCGGCGGGTGGGCGTTTCTGGCCGGCTTGTGGGCCGGCTCGGCCGGCTGCTGGGCTGGTTTGTCGCGCCGGGCCGCCGGAGCCTCCGGGGATCTGGGCTGTGCGGGTTTGTTTTGCTTTCCAACGTGGTGGGATTTGCCGGACTCCGAGGGTCCGTCGGGCGAGTCGCCCTTCGGCGATGATCCGCCCGCCTCGGTGTTCGCCGGGGTGACGTCCGGGTTGGCGACGGCGGCAGCCGCCGGGGCGGCAACGGTCATCGCGCCGAGCGCGGCGATAGCGAACGCTACTCGGGCCATGTGCAGGCGAGGATTCACAGTCGCTCCAAGAGGTAAGGGGCACCAATACTCGGCTGTCCGGGGAAACTGTGTCAATTCACCAAAAATGCATTTACTGTGCGCAGCGAAAGCGTCACTTCGGGTTGCATAGGTGAGTATGTATTTGTTTGTCTGGAGGCAGTAGAACTGCCTCTGAGCTGGCTTCCTGATGCCGACATGGGCAGATGTCAGGCGCGCGACGGGCGTCCGGAGAGAGACAATCCGCGGCCGGCGTCGAAATATGGAGCCGGCCGCGATCACTTATGACGGCGGCTGGTGGTCCGAACGGACAGAGCCCAATAGTCCCGCTGGCCAACCCTGAGAATTGACCGTCCGTTGGCTCATTGGAGCCAATTGCGCTTGGGCGACAGACTGAGCCTTTCCGGGCAACTGTTTGATCACCGAGGGTGACGTAGGCTGCGACGCGCCGAGTGGTCCGGGGTCCAAGATGGAGACGCGACACCTCGGTA
>NZ_BAAARY010000021.1:0-38158 GCF_039532605.1 Pilimelia columellifera subsp. columellifera | reverse complement strand
CGAACAATCTCCCGAACCTTAGCACCACCAGAACACAGCGCCAAAACCCGGGAAACCCCACCAACAAACCCGACCAGACACAAACCAACCCCGAAACAAAAACCACGGAAAGGAATGCAAACCCGACCACCAACAACAGCAGCCGAGCACCTGGCCGACCCCTGCCGGCTGTAAGACCTTACGTGCCCGAGTGACTGCGAGCAACTCAGCGGACTGTGTCGTCGGTTACATCACTCGTTCGTGTCGAGTGGAGAACACGTCCCCACCTACCCGTTCCGGTTTCAGGCTTTGCCCTGTTCCGGCCCGGGCAGCGAGAAAGTTACGCCGCCGCTGTCCCGGACGTCAAATCAGGCCGCGACGGCCGGCCGCATGCCCTCGACCTGTCGGCATCGGACTACCCAAGGGAGCAGAAGCCGGGAACGCTACGAGGCTGCGGGCGCTAGCTGCCAAAGTGGTCGCGGTTGCCGCGATCGCGGTGATCCGGCCAGGTGAGTGCCTGACGAGGCTCCGCCGGGATCGGAGAGGTTGCCAAACCTCAGGCGGACTTCTCTTCGCGGTCACGCCGTGCCCGCCGACCAACGAAGTCCCGCGGCACGATCGTCGGATAGACGTGTTCGAGAACGACCTCACGAGTGATCAGGACCCGCGCGGCGTCCGGATTGCTCGGTACCTCGTACATGACGCTGAGCAGGACTTCCTCCATGATCGCGCGAAGTCCGCGGGCACCGGTCCCCCGCAACAATGCCTGATCTGCGATGGCGTCCAACGCATCCGCGTCGAACTCCAACTCGACGCCATCCAGCTCGAAGAGACGCTCGTACTGACGCACCAGCGCGTTCCGGGGGGTGGTGAGGATATTGACCAACGCGGCCTGGTCAAGACTCCTAACGCTCGTGAGGACCGGCAACCGTCCGATGAACTCGGGGATCATGCCGAACTTCAGCAGATCCTCCGGCATCACCTGCCCGAAGATGTCATCAGCTGAACGATCCGAGACCGCCCGTAGGTGCGCGCCGAACCCAACCCCGCCCTTGCCGACCCGCGACTCGATGATCTGTTCCAGACCGGCGAACGCGCCACCACAGATAAACAGGACGTTTGTGGTGTCGATCTGGATGAACTCCTGGTGGGGATGCTTACGTCCGCCCTGCGGCGGCACATTCGCGACAGTCCCCTCCAGGATCTTCAGAAGCGCCTGCTGGACGCCTTCGCCGGAGACGTCCCGCGTGATTGACGGGTTCTCGGACTTTCGCGCGATCTTGTCGACTTCATCGATGTAGACGATGCCCGTTTCGGCCCTTTTAACATCATAATCAGCAGCTTGGATGAGCTTGAGTAGGATGTTCTCGACATCCTCGCCTACGTAACCGGCCTCCGTCAGCGCGGTGGCGTCGGCGATGGCGAAGGGCACGTTGAGCATGCGCGCCAAGGTTTGCGCCAAGTGGGTTTTTCCACAGCCCGTGGGGCCGATGAGCAGAATGTTCGACTTCGCGAGCTCGACCGCGTCACCGCTCGCCGCCGCCGCGGCGTCCGCCTGGACCCGCTTGTAGTGGTTGTAAACAGCGACTGCGAGTGCCTTCTTAGCGCCGTCCTGACCCACGACGTAGGAGTCGAGAAACTGACAGATCTCCATCGGCTTGGGCAGTTCGTCCCACTTGACCTCACCAGACTCGGCGAGCTCTTCCTCGATGATCTCATTACACAGATCGATGCACTCGTCGCAGATATAGACCCCAGGGCCTGCGATCAGCTTCTTGACCTGCTTCTGCGACTTCCCACAGAAGGAGCACTTCAGTAGGTCGCCGCCGTCTCCGATCCGTGCCACCTACGACTCTCCCCTGCTCTCGACCGCCGCGCGGAAGCGCTGACGGGAAGACAACCCGCGTCGTTCCTATCGTCCACCCGACCGGGGGATCCGAGAACGACGCTGTTAACGACGGTACCCCGCCCAACCGGTTTCTCCGACCCCTGGCCCGGTGTGTCCGGGGCCAGCGAGCCGTCCTGCGACTACCCGACTGGCCCCTGAAACCACGTTCAGTTGCTGCCCGCGGACACAAGACCCTTCTTGCGGCTGGCCAAGACGGTGTCGACCAGACCATAGTCCTTGGCCTCACCGGCAGTCATGATCTTGTCCCGATCGATGTCCTTGCGGACCTTCTCGATCGTCTGACTGGAATGTTCCGACAACAGGGTCTCCAGCAACGACCGCATCCGGAGAATCTCGCGCGCCTGAATCTCGATGTCAGAACCCTGACCGTAGCCGCCCTCGGTCGCCGGCTGGTGAATGATGATCCGTGAATGCGGCAGCGCCATCCGCTTACCCGGGGTGCCGGCAGCCAACAGGACCGCCGCGGCTGACGCGGCCTGGCCCAGGCACACGGTCTGGATGTCCGGCCGGACGTACTGCATCGTGTCGTAGATGGCCGTCATCGCCGTGAACGAGCCGCCCGGCGAGTTGATGTACATGATGATGTCGCGATCCGGGTCGGTGCCCTCGAGCGTCAACAGCTGGGCCATCACGTCGTTGGCAGACGCGTCATCGACCTGGACGCCGAGGAAGATGATCCGGTCCTCGAACATCTTGTTGTACGGGTTCGACTCCTTGACGCCGTACGACGTCCGCTCGACGAACGAGGGAAGGATGTAGCGGTTGTGCACCGGCGCGAAACGCGCGGGCAGACTGAGATCCGTCATGGTCGCCTTCCTCAGCTCAGCGTGCCAGCGCCCTGGGGGACCTGCTGGGCCCCGGTGATCAGTTTGTCGATGAAGCCGTAGTCCAACGCCTCCTGGGCGGTGAACCAACGGTCCCGGTCCGAGTCGGCCTCGATCTGCTCCGGCGCCTGACCGGTGTGATGGGCCACCCGCTCCTGGAACATCTTCTTCGTGTAAAGCATCTGCTCCGCCTGGATGGCGATGTCGGCGGCGGTGCCGCCTACCCCACCGCTGGGCTGGTGCATCATGATCCGCGCGTGCGGCAGGGCGTACCGCTTGCCCTTGGCGCCGGCGCACAGGAGCAGCTGACCCATCGACGCGGCCATGCCCATCGCACAGGTGGCGACATCGTTCTGGATGTACTGCATGGTGTCGTAGATCGCCATGCCTGAGTAGACCGAGCCACCCGGCGAGTTGATGTAGAGGAAAATGTCCCGGTCCGGGTCCTCCGCGGCGAGCAGGAGCAGCTGGGCGCAGATCCGGTTGGCCACCTGATCGGTCACCTCGCTGCCGAGGAGGATGATCCGCTCCTTGAGCAGCCGGTTGAAGACTGAGTCGTCCAGGCTCGCGAGTTGGTCACCCCCACCCCGAAGCTGCGGGGTGGCGGGAATGTGCAGATCGGTCATGGCAGCCCTTCGCAAACTGGCTGCCGACCCGGGGAAACCACGACGCTCCTCGACGGAGATAAAGCGATCGTGCGGGTCCTGGGCCGGCGGAACGTCCGTCGTAGGACGACCCTAACCGGTCCGAGTGGCCAGGGGCGCCTGGTGCGGGCGCTGTTCGCTCAAAGCGCACCGCCCGCCACACGAAGATGCGGCCCCACAGCGAGTGTGCGGCCGCATCTCGACGCGTATCAGTGCTGGTGCTCGTCGTCGGCGTCGCTCCGAAGCTCCGACAGGTCCAGCGTCTGACCGGCGGAGTCGGTGATAGTGACCCGCTCCATCACCTGGGACAGCGCCTTGCCGCGACGTACATCGCCGTAGACCGCGGCCGCCGCGCCAGAACGGGCGAGCTGGTCGTAGTACTGCTGCGGCGCCATACCCGCACGCTGGGCCCGGTGCACGATCTCGTGCCCGAACTCGTCGTCGGAGACCTCGACCTTCTCCGTCTCGGCCAGGGCGTCCAGCACGAGCTGGATCTTCACACCTTCGGCGGCCGCCTCGTTGAGCTCGGCCTCCATCTGGTCCTCGGTCTTGCCCTCCGACGCCAGGTACTGCTCCAGCGAGGCGCCCATTCGCTCGATCTGGTCGACCATCGCCTGCTTGCGGTGCTCGACCTCCTCACGGACCACGCCCTCGGGAGCGGGGACGTTGGTGGCCTCGACGAGCTGCTCCAGCAGCTTGTCGCGAGCGGCGTAGACCTGCTCGACCCGCTTGACCTTCGTCAGACGCGCCCGGACATCGTCACGAAGCTCTGCGAGCGTGTCGAACTCGCTGGCCAGCTGGGCGAACGCGTCGTCCAGCTCGGGCAGCTCCTTCTCCTTGACCGTGCGGACAGTGACCGCGACGTCCGCGTCCTTGCCGGCGAAATCGCCACCCACCAGCTTTGTCGTGAAGGTGGCATCGGCGCCGGCGGTCATGCCGACCAGCACGTCATCCAAGCCGTCGAGCAGCTGCTTGCTGCCGACCTCATGGGAGATGTTAGTGGCACTACCGCCGGGGACCTCGGCACCATCCACCGTGGCGATCAGGTCGATCTGGACGTAGTCGCCTTCGGTTGCCGGACGCTCGACGCTCCTGAGCGTGGCGAAGCGCTGACGCAGACCGTCGACCTGCTCGTCCAGGTCCTCGTCAGCGATCTTCAGCTCATCGACCGTCACCGACAGGTCGGACAGGTCCGGCAGAGTCAGCTCGGGGCGGATGTCCACCTCAGCGGTGAACTTCAGCGGAGCGCCGTCGGCGAACTCCTTGACCTCGACGTCCGGGCGACCAAGCGTCTTCAGCTCATGCTCCTGGAACGCGGCGACGAGCTGCTGTGGAATCGCCTCCTGCACCGCCTCGTTGAGCACCGACTCACGCCCCACCCGCTGGTCGATGACCGCGGCGGGAACCTTTCCGCGCCGGAAACCCGGCACGTTGACCTGCTGCGCGATCGCGACGTACGCCTTCTTGAGGCTCGGCTCGAGGTCTGCCCAGGGCACCTCGACCGCGAGCCGCACGCGGGTCGCGCTCAGAGTCTCGACGGTGCTTGTCACAGGCGCACTCCTTGCTGATCGGGGTCGGCTGCCCGCGAGCGCGGCGCGGCGTCGACTGAGTCTATGGGGACCCACCCGCACGCCGGCACGCGACCTGTCGCGGACGCGAAGAAACAGTCGGGGTGGCGGGATTTGAACCCACGGCCCCTCGCTCCCAAAGCGAGTGCGCTACCAAACTGCGCCACACCCCGTGGCACGGAGCAGTCTATGTCCTGTGGCGCCCAGCCCGAGGGCCGGGTTGCGGCCTCGCGGCGGGTCGGCCAAGCCCGGCGCGCGTTCCCGGACAGCGTTCAGTAGGGTAGTGACGGCGGAGCGATCCGTCGCTCGTGGCAACGGGGTTCCTGTTGTCATGCGCGGGCGTAGCTCAATGGCAGAGCTTCAGTCTTCCAAACTGACGGTGCGGGTTCGATTCCCGTCGCCCGCTCCACACCGTGCAGGCCCAGGTCAGGGACATGATCCCCGAACCTGGGCCTGAGTCGTTCACCGACTTCTTTGATCTTGCGTGCCATTAGCGTGCCATTAGGCACCGCTGGGAGCCTCGTCGGACGGCTCTGGACGCCCAACCGTTGGCGCGGTCGCCATGGCGATGCGGCGATCCATCTCCCGGGCGATCTCCTTGTCGCGCTCTCGCGTGGCGTGCTGGTAGATCAGCGCGGCTCGCATGCTGGCGTGCCCCATGCGGTGCATCAGCTCCCGCGTGCTCGCTCCGGTCGTCGACGCCAAGGGTTGCCACACCCCGCAGATCGTGGCGGTGAGCCAGCCCGCAGCGATTCGCCTTTTCCACTCGACCGTCCTGGGCTGCTGGCTAGCCGCTGCCGGCCTCGGCCGCCACTGGCACGATCACGTCACCGCCCCATCCTGTGCGTGCGTTGGCCACTCGAAGCGACACCGTTGTTCCGTAGTGCTCGGTGGCCTAGGCGAGGCAGCCGAGGCGGGAGAGCGCCGTGTCGAGGTCGGCGGTTCGCAGCCGCCAGATCCTGGTACGGGTGTCGTAGCTTGCGCCGGAGGCGCGCACGAGCTTCAGCTGCTGGTCCCAGGCCTCGCCCTCGGCGGGGCGGAGGCCGATTGTCGCCTCGATGATCAAACCGCGGTCCGTCGACATGAGACCGAACCTAGTTGTGGGTTGGGGCGGGCGGCAACCGTTCATCCGCCCGCTCCCACACCCAGCGGGTTAGCACCGGATCTCCATCGCGCCGTAGGTGCAGCAGTCGACCGGGCTGCCTTCGAGGCTGCCGCCGTTGCAGATGGGGCAGACGATCCAGCGCAGTCTGGACCAGAAGGCCAAACACGCTGACTTTTCGCAGTCGCGCTCGGTGCAGGCCATGCACACGCCGGCGAAGTTGAGCCGCGGGACTGTGACAGACCGCTCCTGCATGATGGTGGAGGACGGATTCGACATGGCTTGTCTCCTTCGAATCGGTCGGGCCACACCTCGTTGCCGCGAGGCTGTGGCCCTCTGCTTTTTAGATGTCGGTGCTGTCGCCGCCCTGAGCCCAGCGACTGAGCGTGGATCTGGAGTAACCGGTCAGCTCGGTGATCCGGCGGTAAGGAACTCCCGCCTCGATGGCTGCGTGAACACGCGGCCTCAGGATCTGGTCGAGTCCGTCTAGCTCCCCGAGAAGCCGCAGCCGTTGCATGCCGACGGCTCCGATCCCAGCAACAGCCGCAGCGCGCCCTTGCTCAGGCGACAGGTCCGGGGTCGGGAGCACTTCGTAGATGTACTCCTCGGTCTCCAACTGTCCAGGGGTTAGCGAGCCCTGTGCGACCTGCTCAGGCTGGCTATTGCGCTCGAACTTACGTTGCCTCTTGCCCATGTCCCAACGCTAACAGTTTGTCTCACTAGGGACAGCATGTGCGCACTACATCTTCTGTGGCATCTCTGGGAAGGACCACTGCCGAGAGTTTCGGCGACAGCTTCGTACCAGCGTCTCAGTCCCAGCCGTCGGGTACTGCGAGCCCGTTGCCGAGAGTTCGCGCAGCCGAGGTGCCCGTGCCGGAAATGACCACTACGCGGCCCTGCCTCAACGGGTTGCCGAATTGTTCTCTTAGGTATCAAGGCCGCGCTCCGCGCGGCACCGGCACGGCAAGCCGGCCGGCGGCAAGCCGCCCGCCCCGCGAGACGGGGCGGGCGGGCGGCCCGCCGAAACCCGCCGGAACCCGCGCCGGCCCGTGTGCCGCGCGGATCGTCAATCAACGATCACTGGCACGAGGTCTATCCGACGCAAGAGCGCTCCAACTGTCGCCGCCGCCCATCTAGGCATCGACGCGTAGACGACGGTCGCAGCGTCCGCGTATGCCGGCTCGGCCAGCTCGTCCAGGTCCACGTTGTGCTGCACCCTCAACGCCGTTCCATCGGGCAGCTCGGCGTAGAAGTACTCACCACCGCGATAGAGGCTCTCCCGGAGCGACAACGTGACGCCCAGCGCGGCGCTCATTGCCTGCGCCACCATCGTCGGCGGGTCCGCATGCACGTAAGCCAGCTCCACCACATCGGCCATGGCGGGAAGCGTAGCCGGGCCGCTGCCGGGAGATCCGAGCGTCCAGCTAACGGTCCGGAGTGCGGTCGGTCTTCTGTGCCTCCGGCGGGGGCCTCCGACTCCGGGATGATCGTCTTTGCCTCACGCTGAGCGGGTGGGTCGGGGGTGCTGTCATCCCGTCTGCCGACGCCCCAGGCAAGCCGAGCAGATCTGCCCCAGGGCGGCAAGGTCGTACGTCCGGTAGGGCGCTCCACCTTGCCGCCCTGGGGCAGACCCGCGCCCCTGACGGGTGGGACGACGGCAGACGGGATGACAGCGGGCAGCGGCATGGCTGCGGCCAGCGTCGTGCCATTAGCGTGCCATTAACCGGTTCCCCGGGCGGTCACGAACGGCCCGAGACGGGCACGGTGACCAGGGCCTTGACCAGGCGATCCGGGCAAGATGACCCATCGAAGGCGCTCTTCCAAACTGACGGTGCGGGTTCGATTCCCGTCGCCCGCTCCACACCACCAACCGAGACCGCTGCCGGGATCGCCGCTCACACGCCGCGGACGAAGTTCCAGGCCGAGACGATCCACGGCGTCTGCGCCAGGTAGGCGAAACCAGCGAGCGCGCAGAAGACCCCGGCGGTCAGGTGGGCGCCCCACGCGCTACGTCGCGCCCTCCCCATCGTCCGTTCCAGGACGACCCGGCCGACGAGACGGGCCAACGCGAAGACCCCGGCCGCGATCGCGATGACCAGAACCAACGCCAGCACCGGAACGCCGAGGTCGGCGGTGCTGTCGATCGACGATACGGCCCACAGGCCCCAGCCCACGAGACCGATGAGGCCGCCGATCCAGCTCCACTCGCGGCCCCGGCGCAGCTGGCGCTTCCGCTCCTCCCAGCTGACGCCCGAGCTGCCGCCGAGCACCGCTTCGGCGTGGCCACGAAGCTCGGCGGGGTACTCCTGGGTGACTGTCAAGGGCGCCGGCCTGCGGGCGCCGACCTGCGCCCGTCCCTGGTTGTAGGCGGGCGTCGCCGCCACCGGCGGCGTCCATGACCCGGCCACCGGGCGGAGCGGGCCCTTGGCTGGCGAGTTGGGCGTCGGCGGGGTCGCCGGAACACCCCACGGGTCGGACGGCGGGGGCAGCTCGCTGTCGGACGTGGACCCGTCGCCGTGTGCCATGGAGCCACCTTCCCCGTCGCTGTCGCCGCGGCCGTCGCCTCGGGTCACAGAATGAGGGTAGCCGCAGCGACAAATCGCTCGCAGCAGCCGCGATGATGGGTTAGAGATTTCGCATGACGACTGACCAGCCGAACATCCGCGCAGCGGCCACCGGCGACTGGGACGCGATCGCCGACCTGCTCTGGCTGCTCTTTCACGGCGGCCCTGACCAGGAGCAGCGGGCGGCGGCGGGCGAGCTGTGGGAGGCCGGGCGGGCGCTGGTCGCCGTCGACGGGGTGGACATCGTCGGGCACGCCTCGGCGTTCACCCGGGCGATGGCGGTCCCGGGCGGGGTCGTCCCGGCGGCGCACGTCACCCAGGTGGGGGTGGCCCCGACGCACCGGCGGCGCGGAATTCTGCGGGCCCTGATGCAACGCCAGCTCGGCGCCGTCCAGGCCGTTGGCGTCGAGCCGTTCGCGGTGCTGTGGGCCAGCGAGGGGCGGATCTACCCGAGGTTCGGGTACGGGCCAGCCGCCAGTCGGCTCAACCTGCGGATCGACACCCGCGAGACGGACCTGCAAACATCCTGGCGCCGTCCGGGTGAGCGCCATGGTCGGTTACGCATGGTCACGCCACCGGATGCGCTGGCCGAACTCCGACGGGTCTTCGATGTCGTGCAGCCGACGCGCCCAGGCTGGTCGACAAGATCGCCGCAGATGTGGAACTACCTCCTGACGGACTCCGAGTCATCCCGTGACGGGGCCACCGAGCGCCGCGCGGCGCTGGTCGAGGGGCCCGGCGGCCCGACCGGCTTCGCCCTCTGGCGGACCAAGGAGGGATGGGACGATGACAGCCCGGCGGCGGAGGTTCGCATCGACTCGGTGATCGCGGTCGACCCGGCCAGCTACGCCGAGCTGTGGCGGTTCCTGCTCGGCATCGACCTGGCCCGTGTCGCGAGCTTCGCGATGGCGGCCGAGGACGAGCCGTTGCGGCTCATGGTCGCTGAGCCGGCACGGCTGCGAGCCCGGGTCGGCGAGGCGTTGTGGGTGCGCCTGGTGGACGTCGGCGCGGCGTTGGCGGCGCGGCGGTACGCCGTTGACGTCGACGTGGTGATCGAGGTGGAGGACGAGTTGCTGCCGGCGAACGCTGGGCGGTGGCGGCTGCGTGGCGGTCCGGACGGGGCCGGGTGCGACCGGACCGGGGCGCCGGCCGACGTGGTCTGCGACATTCGGACGCTCGGCGCGGCGTTCCTGGGAGGCCCGACGTTGGCAAGGTTGGCCGACGCTGGGCAGGGCGGCTCATCCGACGCCGGGGCGCTGACGCGGGCGAGTCTGGCCTTCGCCGGCACAAGGGCGCCGTCGGCCTGCGAGATCTTCTGACCGACTGCCGCTGACGGTGTACCGGGTCGGCGCGGCCCAGCCAGCGCGCTACCGTCTGGGCCATGGAGCCGACCGACAAGCCGGAATTTCGCCGCCAGAGCACGCCGCGCCCGACGGCGGGCCGCCGTCGGGCGACCGACGTCGACAGCGAACGTGGACTGCGATCGCTGGTCGGGGCCGGGGCCACGCAGGTGTCGGCCGCGGCGGCGATGCGGGCCCGGGACGCCGCCCGGCCGACGGCGGAGGATCTCGCAGCGGCCGAACGATCGGTCACCGTGACGCACCGGGGTTGGACGCCGAGCGAGGAGTTGCCTGGCTACCGGTCCTGACGGCTGGTCAGGGCAGCTCGGGGAGCTGCCCGCTGGCCTCGTAGGCCGCGATCTGGCCGATGCGGCGGCTGTGCCTCTCCCCGCCGCTGAACGGGGTGGCCAGGAACGCCTCGACGATCGCGGTGGCGTCGTCGAGGGTGTGCTGACGGGCGCCGACGCCCACCACGTTCGCGTCGTTGTGCTCACGGGCCAACGACGCGATCTCGGTGTTCCAGGCCAGGGCTGCCCGCACCCCGTCGATCTTGTTGGCGGCGATCTGCTCGCCGTTGCCCGAGCCGCCGATGACGACTCCCAGACTGCCCGGGTCGGCGACCACGCGAGCGCCGGCGTGCAGGCAGAACGCCGGGTAGTCGTCCTCGGCGTCGTAGCTGGCGGGCCCGACATCGATCGCCTCGTGACCCTGCTCGACGAGGTGCTTGACAAGGTGGTTCTTCAGCTCATAGCCGGCATGGTCGGCAGCCAGATAGACGCGCATAGGCGCAGTGTCTCAGGTCACCGGGCGGCCGTGTCCGCCGGCGCCGCTGTGGTCCCCGGCACGCCAGGTCAGGCGGTGTGTCCGGTCAGCTCGGCCAGGACCAGTCCGGCGCGGGCCTTCGGGGTGAACCAGGTGCTCTTGCGCGGCAGCTTGCGGCGGGCGAGGTTGACGGCCAGGAAGTCATCGACGGTGACCGGGGCGATGAGAACGGCCAGGTCGGCGCGGCCGGCGTCGACCTCGTCGCAGAGCCACTGCGCCGGGTAGTCGCCGCCGACGTAGGTGACGCGCTTGTCGCCCGCGTCGAGGCCGAGCGGTCCGGCGAGGATCTGCGACTCCACCAGGGCGTGGTCGAGGCGCTCGAGGGCGTCGGCGCCGCGTGGGGCGGCCAGCCGCACCGCCCAGCCACGACCGGCGGCGTAGAGGTGGACGGCGCCGCCGTGGGGTGGGGTCTGCGGGCGTCCGGGCAGGTCGGTCACCTCGGCGCCGGCGGCGGCGAGGCGGTTGACCAGTTCGGTCGGCGAGATCGGCAGCGGCCCTACCAACCGGTGGTACGGCTGGATGGTGACCGAGTCGGGGGTGGTGATGACCGCCAGGAAGCGCGGCTGACCGCCGACCTGGGCGGCGAGGCTGCGGTGGTTGCCGTCGGCGACGACGAGGTCGCCGGCGCTGGCCAGCTCGCGGAGCCGGTCGGCGTCCCGGCCCGGTGGCAGTGGCCAGATGGCGTGGGTGCGGCCAGCCTGGTCGACGTCGACGGCGGCGGGCGCGCCGGCGCCGTCGCACGCGGCGGCGAGCGCCTCGTGCAGCCGTGCGCCGGGCGTCCCGGCTGCCAGCAGCAGCACCGGCGACAGCAGGTGATTGGTGGCGTCGGCGAGGGCGACGCGCTCGCGGACCTTCTCGACGAAGACATCCTCGTTGCGGATTACCCGGCCGGGCTCCTCGGCGCTGGTGGAGATCTGGTCGGTGTCGACCATGCAGTACAACCCGTAGGCGGCGGCCATGTCGGCGCCGGCGTTGCGGGAGACCGGCCAGCTGATCCGGTACAGGACGATCGTCTCCGCCTGCGGTCGGTATCCGCCAGCCTTCTTGGTCTGCTCCAGCCGGGCGACGGCGTCGTCGAGGCAGGCGGCGTAGGGCCGTCCGGCGGCGGCCGGGGACCGGTGCGGCATCTCGACAGCCAACGCGCTGTGCGGGTTGTCGGCGATGATCGCCGTGATCTCGGCTTCGTCGGCGAACTCGTCGTAGTTCTGCGCGCCGGTGCCGCCGGTGGTGATCCAGGCGCGCCCGATCGGGTGGACGATCGTCATGGGTGGTGACGCTACCGGGACGGGCGCCCGGTGCCGCGAGGCGGCCGGGGCCGACGTCCGGTGGCTGGCGGTTTCGGCCGTTCCGGGGTTGTTCCGGCATCGGCTCGGCAAGTCCAGCCGGGCCCGGATGGTGATGGACGGCGCCAGCAGACCGGGGTCGCCACGGTCCACGTCCGCCGCCCACACCCTGGCGCCGCCGAGGGTGGCCGGCACGCTCGCGGAGGGGGTTTCCGGCTTGTCGTTCGGCATCATGGCGCCTCTTCCCAGTGCTGGTGGCGACGCGAAGGGCCCGCACCCCTCGTGGCTGAGTAGCCCATTTTGACCCTTTTTGACTGTTATTTTGTGGCGGTTGGCCAGACCGGCGCCCACACTCCCCCGGGCGGGCGTCCACGAGCCTGGCAGGCGCGCGGAACACCACTCCCGTCCCCCGTCATCCAAGTGGCAGGATGACCGGACACGCCGACTTGCGAACCACGCGGTCGGCGAAGAAGCGGATGGAGACTTTCAGCGTGGCCGGAGTGCGCAACCTGACGCAGCTGGAGGCGGCCGAGCGGGCACGCCTCGTCGATGTCGTCGGCTACGACATCACCCTCGACCTCACCGACGGCGCCGGCGAGCCCGGCGCCGTCGCCTTCCGCAGCCGGAGCCGGATCACGTTCCGCTGCCAGAACCCCGGCGCCAGCAGCTTCGTCGAAGCCGCGGCCGTCCGGCTCCACTCGGCCACCCTCAACGGCGCCCCGCTGGACACCACCGGCTGGACGCCCGAGGCCGGCCTGACCCTGCCGGACCTGGCCGCCCACAACGTCCTGGAGATCGACGCGGACTTCGCCTACTCCGACACCGGCCAGGGCCTGCACCGCCTCGTGGACCCGGTCGACAACGAGGTGTACCTCTACAGCCAGTTCGAAACCGCCGACGCCCAGCGCGTCTACGCCTGCTTCGACCAGCCAGACCTCAAGAGCGTCTACACCTGGCACGTCACCGCGCCGCAGCGCTGGCGGGTCGTCTCCAACGCCGTCATCGAACGCGAGGAGCCCGCCGCTGGGGGCGCCAGGACCGTCCACTTCGCGCCCTCGGCGCGGATGAGCACCTACATCACGGCGTTGTGCGCCGGGCCGTACCACGAGGTGCGCCGGTCGCACGACGGCATCGACATGGGTTACCTGTGCCGGGCCAGCATGGCCCAACACCTGGACGTCGACGACCTGCACGAGGTCACCACCCAGGGCTTCGATTTCTTCCACGCCAAGTTCGGCATCCGGTACCCGCTGCCCAAGTACGACCAGATCTGGACGCCGGAGTTCAACGCCGGCGCGATGGAGAACTTCGGCTGCGTCGTGCACGCCGAGGAGTACTACCTGTTCCGCTCGCAGGTCACCGACTTCGAGTACGAGCAGCGGGCGAACACGATCCTGCATGAGCTGGCGCACATGTGGTTCGGCGACCTGGTCACCATGCGCTGGTGGAACGACCTGTGGCTCAACGAGTCGTTCGCCGAGTGGGCCAGCCACTGGTGCAACGCCGAGGCCACCCGATTCACCGACGCCTGGGCCACGTTCGCCTCCACCCGCAAGGCGTGGGGCTACCGGCAGGACCAGCTGTCCTCCACCCACCCGGTGTACTGCGAGATCCCGGACGTCGAGGCCGTCGAGGTCAACTTCGACGGCATCACCTACGCCAAGGGCGCCAGCGTCATCAAGCAACTCGTCGCGTACGTGGGGATCGACGCATTCCTGGTCGGTCTGCGGGCGTACTTCGCCAAGCACCAGTGGGGCAACGCCACCTTCGACGACCTGCTCACCGAGCTGGAGACGGCCTGCGGCCGGGAACTGCGCAAGTTCTCCGCTCAGTGGCTGGAGACCGCGCAGGTCAACACCCTCACCCCACGGGTGGAGATCGCCTCGGACGGGGCGTACGGCTCGGTTGTCGTCGAGCAGAGCGCGCCAGCGGACTACCCGACGTTGCGGACGCACCGGATCGGCGTCGGCCTCTACGACCTGGTCGACGGCGCGCTCATCCGACGCGAACACCTCCAGCTCGACGTCTCCGGCGAACGCACCGTGCTGGACGGCCTGGCCGGCGTGCGCGCCGCCGACGTGCTGCTGCTGAACGACGAGGACCTCAGCTACACGAAGCTGCGCCTGGACGCGAGGTCGCTGAAGTCGGTCGTGGCGAACCTGGCCACGCTGGAGTCGTCGGTGGCCCGGGCGTTGGTCTGGTCGACGACGTGGGACATGACCCGCGACGGCGAGCTGGCCGCCCGCGACTACTTGGATCTGGTCCTCAACGCCCTGCCGGCGGAGCGGGACATCAACCTGGTCACCTCGACGCTGCGCCAGACCACCACCGCGTTGACGTTCTACGCCGACCCGGTGTGGGGGCCGACCGGTTGGGCCCGGTTGGCTGAGGTCGCCGCCCACGCGGTCGCCGCCACCGAGTCCGGCAGCGGTTTCCAGCTCGCCTGGGCCCGCGCCTACGCCGGCGCCGCCCGTGCCGAGGCCGACCTGGCGACGCTGCGGTCCTGGCTGGACGGGTCGGCCACCCCGGCCGGCCTGTCGATGGACGCCGAGATGCGGTGGACTGCGTTGCAGTCGCTGGCGGCCGCTGGGGCGTGCACGGCCGAGGAGATCGCAGCCGAGCTGCGTCGGGACCCCACTAACGACGGCGAGCGCCAGGCGGCGTTGGCCGAGGCGCTGCTGCCCACGGCCGAGAACAAGGCCCGGGTGTGGGAGCAGCTGACGGGACCGGAGCAGTTGCCGAACTGGCGGCACCGGGCGCTGCTGCACGGCTTCCAGCACTCCACGCAGGTGGAGCTGACGGCGCCGTACGCGCAGCGGTTCTTCGACGTCGCCGCGGACCTGTGGGCGCGCCGCGACAGCGAGACCGCCCAGGAGTTCGTCACGATGGGTTTCCCGGCCTATCAGGTCGACGAGGCGCTGGTCGCGGCCGCCGAACGGTGGCTGGCCGACGAGAGCCGGCCGGCGCCGCTGCGCCGGCTGGTGGCTGAGGGGCGCGACAGTGTGGTCCGGGCGCTGCGGGCCCGGGCGGCCGACACCACCCGGTAGGACGGTCCCCCGCGGGTAACGCAGGCAGGGGCGGGCCCGGTTGGGTCCGCCCCTGCCTGCGCCGAGCTGTCCGTAGGCCGAGCTGTCCGTAGGCCGAGCTGTCCGTAGGCCGAGCTGTCCGTAGGCCGAGCTGGTCGACCGGAGGCCTGGCTCAGGATCGGCCGGCGTGGCTGGCCATCTGGTCCAGGCCGATGACAATGCCGCCGGTGAGGTCACCGCCGCCGAACGCCGCCACCATCGACAGGGCGGCAAGCTTCGCGTCCCGGTCGCTGATCCGTTTACGGGCCTGCCCACCGGTGACGATCTCCAACAGCCGCTGCTGCGGCGACACGGCGATGAGCACCGACTCGGCTGGCGCCGCAAGCTGCCGGTGCAGCGACTCGGCGGACTCCCGGCTGGGCTCGGCCAGCTCGCCGACGTAGACGGAGAAGGTGAGGCCGGTGCTGCTGTCGGCGATCCGTAGCGCCTGGTCAAGGCGAAGCAGCTGACGGGTGTTGAACGGCCCGTGGACGCCGTCGGCCAGCGGGGCCTCCTGGGTCGCGTTACCAGCGGTCACTTGCGCCTCCCGTCGCGGTCGCCGGCCTCGCTGCCGACGCGTTCCCGATCGCCGCCGGCCTCCGGGCCGCCGCCGGGTCGTTCTCGATCGCCGGCGTGCCGCCAGCGCGCTGGGCGGCCAGGAACCACACCGGCTCCACCTCGTACGGCCGGCCCGGCCGGTACCGCCTGGCGCCGTCGCTGGACGAGGCGTACGCGAGGCCGCCCACCGCCAACAGGATGAGCGCCGGGATGACGACGTAGAGGAGCACCGTCTCAGAAACTGCCACTGAACGTCCCATCGGATCTGCGGGCCACCGGCGAGGGACCGTGCGCGATCGCCGGCGGTGGACAGTCGGCCCACGGCGGTACGGCGACGCAGCGCGGGCGGGACCATCCGCCGTAACCCGGCGCCCGACGGCCACGGTCGCGATTCACGTTAGCGGAGCGGGCGCTCCGCGGTGGCGGCGGGTGTGGATCCGACTTGCCGTCGAGAGTCAGGCCGCCCGCTCGTCGACTCCGGCGTGGGCCGTCTGGGACGTTTCCACCCAATCGGCCCAGCGGGGATCAGAGGCGCGATGACCCAGCACCCGCCACGCGACCCCACGGGGCGCCGCCGGAACCACATGCGGCGTCCAGCCAAGCTCAGCCAGGGTCCGACTGCCCTTGGCGTGGTTGCACCGGGCGCATGCCGCCACGACGTTCTCCCACACATGCCGCCCGCCCCGGCTACGGGGATGGACATGGTCGATGGTCTCGGCCGGACCCCGGCAGTAAGCGCACCGGCCGCCGTCACGCGCGAAAACCGCCCGCCGGGTCAAAGTCACCTGCGGGCGGTAGGGCACTCGGACATAGCGGTTGAGCCGCACGACCGACGGCACCGGTAACTCGTGGCGGGCCGAGTGCAGCAGACCGTCGCCGTCCGCCACGCAGCTTGCCTTGGCGGTGAGCAGGAGGATGACCGCCCGGCGCACCGAGACCACGCCCATCGGCTCGTAGCTGGCGTTGAGCACGAGCACCGCGCAGGCCCGCCCCGCGCCGAGCGGCGGCGTCGGGGCGGCCGGCGGCGCGTCGAGCTTGCGGGCCGACATACGCGAACGGCCTCGCGGCAGGGCTTTGCTTGCCATCCGCTGACCTCCTGAGAGCCTGGGACGTTCCTACATAGTCCCTGATAGATCCCGTCAACGCACCCCCCAACCGGGCGGCTCGGGGCGGCCGTCGCCAAACCGCCGCCGAGCCGCAACGACCAGGACACGCCGCGGTCACCGGTCGGCCGACGGGCGGTGGACGGTGACCGACGTCGATGCGGTACGAATTGACCGGTGATGAGCCCAGAACGCGAGCCAGCCTGCCTGAAGAATCCGGTCTGCGCCCAGGTATACGAGTGGACCGGCGAGGCGTTGGCCGCCGAGACGGTCCACTGGGTGGTGAGCAAGCCGCTGTACGTCATGCTGCTGTTGATCCTGGGCGGGATCACCCGCTGGCTGGTGCACCGCTCCATCACGCGACTCATCGCCCGGACCGCCGAGGGAAGGCGGCCAGCGGTCCTCCGGCCGCTGCGGGAACGGACGCCGCGCACGCCGGAGGAGGAGGCATTACAGCCTGAGCGCCGCCGACAACGGGCGGAGGCGGTCGGGACGGCGCTGCGCAGCGTCGCCACGGTCGTCATCTACGTGACGGTGCTGCTGTGGTCGCTCAAGATCTTCGGACTGGACCTGGCGCCGCTGCTGACCAGCGCCGGCATCATCGGCGTCGCGCTCGGTTTCGGGGCACAGACGCTGGTGCGCGACCTCATCGCGGGGGTCTGCATCCTGCTGGAGGATCAGTACGGCGTCGGCGACACTGTTGACGTGGGCCCCGCCACCGGCGTCGTTGAGGCGATCGCCTGGCGGGTGACGACGGTGCGGGACGCCCAGGGGGTGCTCTGGCACATCCGCAACGGCGAGATCACCCGGGTCGGCAACAAGAGCCAGGGCTGGGCGATGGCGGTGGTGGACATCCCGATCGGGTACGCCAGCGTCGATACCGCGACCCGGGTGCTCACCGAGGCCGCCGACCGGTTGGCCAAGGATCCGGAGTTCATCGAGGACTTCATCGAACCGCCCCAGATCGTCGGGGTCGAGGCCGTCACCGTGGACGGCGCTGTGATGCGTGCCACTGCCAAGACGACCGTTGACGCGCATCCGCGAGTGGTGCGCGAGCTTCGCCGCCGCCTGGTGGACACTTTGGATTCGGCCGGACTTTCCGGACCTTCTGGCCGCCGGGAGGGCAGGACATCAACCTCTGAAACGGGACAAGGTGGGGCTACCTGATCGCGACGATCGACGTCAAGATATTGACGAGTGACTGATAGCTACCGTCCCTTCGCTCTAGCGAAGGGTCGTCCGATCGGGCAGAATTCTCAGAAGTTTGAGATTCAGGTGGAGCGATATCAGGTGGACCGATATTGAGGTTGACCGATATTCGGACGCTGGTCCGCCCTCCACCCGGCAGCGCTCTGGGAGGACCGCGGTGGCTGGCGACGAAGCGGAGGTCGACCGTACGGCCACCTTCCGCGATGTCTTCGCCGTCGGCGAGTACCGGGCGCTGTTCACCGCCAACGCGCTCTCCTGGGCCGGCGACTACCTCGCCAAAGCCGCCGTCAGCGCCCTGGTCTACGAGCGCACCAACTCAGCCGCGCTGTCGGCGGCCACTTTCGCCCTGAGCTACCTGCCCTGGCTGGTCGGCGGCCCAGTGCTCTCGGCGCTGGCGGACCGCTTTCCGTACCGGAAAGTCATGATCGTCTGTGATCTGTTGCGGATGGTCACCATCGGCGTCGTGGCGCTGCCCGGCGTGCCGGTCGAAGCCATGCTCGTCATGCTCTTCCTCACCAGCCTGGCGAACCCACCGGCGCAAGCCGCCCGGTCCGCCCTGCTGCCAATGATCCTGGACCGCCAGAAACTCGTCGTCGGCATCGCACTCAACAGCACCAGCAGCCAGGTCGCCCAGCTCTGCGGATACCTGGCCGGCGGGGCGCTGGCCCCGTTCGCGCCCCGGGCGGCCATCGCCGTCGACGCGGCCACCTTCGGACTGTCGGCGCTGCTCATCTGGCGCGGCGTCCGCCGCCGGCCAGCGCACGACCGGACCGTCCGCCGCCACCTGCTGCGGGAGACCGGCGAGGGCTTCCGGCTGGTGTTCGGCACGCCGGTGCTCCGGGCGATCGCCCTGCTGGTGTTTGCCACCGCGATGTTCTCCATCGTGCCCGAAGGGCTGGCCGCCGCCTGGGCCGCCGAGATCGCCGACGGTGACGCTTCCCGCGGCATCAACCAGGGGCTCATCATGGTGGCGGCGCCGGCCGGCTTCATCCTCGGCAGCCTCACCGTCGCCCGGGCGGTGCGGCCGTCGGTCCGTGAACGGCTGGTGCCTGTCTTCGGCGTGCTCGCAGCGGCGAGCCTGACCCCGGCCCTGGCCACCCCGTCAGTCGGCTGGGTGCTGGTGTTGTCGGCGCTCAGCGGGTTCGCCACCGCGGGCCTGCTGCCTACCGCCAACGGGCTGTTCGTCCAGGCCCTGCCGGACGGTTACCGGGCCCGGGCCTTCGGGGTCATGCAGACCGGCCTCCAGGTCTTCCAGGGGGTCGGGGTGCTGGTCACCGGGGTGCTGGCGGACCTTTACCCACTCCCCAAGGTCGTCGGACTCTGGAGCCTCGGCGGCGTCGGACTGATGCTGATCATCGCCGCCACCTGGCCGACGCGGGCGCAGTTCCGACGCGCCACCGCGAGCGTCTCAGTCGTGCGCGAGACTGGACACGCGCCCGCCGAGCCGGCGGGCCGGCGCCCGCGAGCCGTCGCCGCCTGAACCTTCCGGCGGCGCGGGCGGCGCCCAGCCCGTAGCGAGCCGGCGCCCGGCCCGCAGGAATTCGGTAAGGAACGAACGGTGACCGAACACCCCGGCCAGATCACCTTCTTCGACGCGATGGGCGGCGAGCCCACCTTCCGCAGGCTCGTCGGCGAGTTCTACGCCGGCGTCGCCCACGACCCGCTGCTGCGGCCGATGTACCCGGAGGACGAACTGGGGCCCGCCGCCGACCGGCTGACCCTGTTTCTCATGCAGTACTGGGGCGGCCCCAACACCTACTCGGCGCAGCGTGGACACCCCCGGCTGCGGATCAGACACGCGCCGTTCCAGGTCGGGCTGGCCGAGCGCGACGCCTGGCTGCGGCACATGCGGCGGGCCGTCGACGTGATCGACCTGCCGGCGGAGCTATCCGCGACGTTGTGGGAGTACCTGGAGCGGGCGGCCAACTTCCTCGTTAACACCGACGAGCCGCAGGCATCGCCGGAACTACCGAAACAGCCCTGATCAGAGGAGCGTTCGCATCCTGACCGCGTCCGTGATCGTTACACGTCAACGACAGGTTGATGCGAAACGAGGAGGCGACGCATGCGCCGACGGATCGGCACCGCCCTCGCGGTAGCGCTGCTCGGCGCGCCCCTGGCGACCCTGCCGGTCGCGTCCGGGGCGCAGGCTGGCCCCGCCCACCCGACGATGGTGTCGACCAACCCGGTGGACTGGACACCGCACGTGCTCGACGGCACCGTGTGGGCGATCGCCGTCGTGGGCGAGACCGTCGTCGTCGGCGGGGACTTCACCACGGTCACCGACAGCGCCGGCGCCAACCGCGTCCCACGGCGTTACCTGTTCGCCTACGGGCTCCGCGACGGCCGGATCCTGCCCTGGGCGCCGACGGTCGACCGGCCGGTCTACACGCTGACCGCCGGGCCGGACAACACCGTCTACGTCGGTGGCTGGTTCCTCAAGGTCAACGGGGCGGCGCAGCGGGGCGTCGCCCGGATCTCATTGGTCGACGGGTCCCGGACCCCCGGGTTCAACGCCAGGATCAACTGGGGCGACGTGCGCGCCCTGGCCGTGGTCCACGGCTCGCTGTACATCGGCGGCACCTTCACGGCGATCAACGGGGTGCCGCGGGTCGCGCTGGCAAGGGTCAACGCCGTCACCGGCGCGCTCGACACCGGCTTCGACGCCCGGCTCGCCGCGCCCGGCATGCGGCGCGCCAGGGTCGAGGACTTCGCGGTCACCGCCGACGGCCGGCGCCTGGTCGTCATCGGGGCGATCCGCAGCGCCGGAGGCGTGCCACGCAACCAGCTCGCCGTGCTCCACATCTCCGGTCCGGGCGCCGTGGTCCTCAACTGGCACACCGATACCTTCAACGCCGGCTGTATGGCCGGTTTCGACACCTATCTGCGAGGGGTGGACTTCTCACCCGCCGGCGATTACTTCGTCGTCGTCGCCACCGGACGCGCCACCGGACCGACGCTCCCGTGCGACGCGGCGATGCGCTTCGACCTCGCCGGCGTAGGGCTGCACCGTCCGGTGTGGGTGAACCGCACCGGCGGCGACTCGCTCTACTCGGTCAGCGTCACCGGCCCCGCGGTCTACGTCGGTGGGCACCAGCGGTGGATGAACAACGCGTACGGCAAGGAGACCGCCGGCCCCGGCGCGGTCGCCCGGTCGGGAGTGGCCGCACTCAACCCGGTCAACGGGCTGGTGCTGCCGTGGAACCCTGGCAAGTCCCGGGGCGTGGGCACCCAGGCGCTGGTGGCATCCAGCGCCGGGCTGTTCATCGGCTCCGACACCGAAACCCTCGCCGGCGAACGCCACGCCCGCCTGGGCCACTTCCCGCTTCCCTGACCACCTCGCCCCCGCCGCTCTCGTGACTGGGTGATCATGACCGGCGCGGGTCGGCGCGCTGGGTTGGTCAGAGGAGGGCGCCTTCGTCGTGGAGCCAGTCGACGAAGGAGGTGGCGACGGCCGCGGCGCAGTCCAGCAACTCGACCAGCAGGGCATCGTGCACGCCCGCGGTCAGCGGAACCTGCAGCTCCGCGTAGATGGGCAGCTGGTTGCGCTCGGTGGGATCGCCCACGTACGCCTTACAGAATCGACGGGTGTGGTTCCACTCGTTGACTACGCGGTATGCCCGGTCCGCCCAGTCCGGCGGGACGGTCGAGTGCGGACGGGCCCTGATGACCAGGATCTCGTCCTCGGGGCCCTCGACGGTGAACAGCACCGCGTGCCGCTCCCACATCGCCAGCAGGCTGCCGTCGCCGTCGGCCAGGAATCGGATGTCGAGCTTGTCCAGTCCCTCACCGATCCGTCGGAGTGTCACCGGCGCGGTTGTTTCCGTCGCCAGGTCGTCGCCGACCGGCTCGGCGCTGACCACGACGGCCCCCGCGGCCGTCGCCGCCTGCGGCTCAACATGCGCGCCCGCTGGCCCGTTCTCTCCCGCATCTCCCCCGCCACCGGCCGCGGGCTGGTGGCCCGGACCTGACGGCAATGCCGCGCGCCCCCCCATCGGGCCAGGCTGAACCGGGATCATTCGTCCCAATGGGACATCTCCCGGCCGCGGCTCGCTCTTGGTGTCTGTCTCGCCACCGGCCTGACCCGGACGCCATGACCACCACGACATGTTTGCGCCACCTCGCTCCCAGCGCACCCCGCTCACCATCCCGGCATGATCGCCTGTAGCCGGCAGGGCAGGGTCCGCCGAACGACCGTACCCGGGCCCACGCCCACTAACACAGGCCTAAGTCAACTGCCGAACCGGAGGTGCGACCACTGGCTGACCGAACGTATGAACAATGTGTGTATTCAGCTTGAACCGCCCCGAACGGCGGATCCATGCTGAACCGTACGCGGCCGCCAGCTCCACCCATTGTCCGGCCACCCGCACCCGCACCGTCGCCCCGGGTTCGCCATCGGACCCGCCCAGGAAACCCATCCGGACGATGGCCTGGATCAACCGTTGCGACAGCTCGACCGGTTCAATCCCCATACCAGCGGAACTGTCCGGTTGAACAGTGACGGCGACATGATCGAGCAGAGCGTCACGGAGCTTACGGTCGCCCACCGACCCCCGCGCCCTTGCCTCGCGCATCGCCGACGCGGCGGCGTCGGCGATGCGCCGCACGGCATCCACCGGCACCTGATCCACCAGAACGGCGTCCGTCGGCGGCAGGGTCCACCGCCAGTCCGCGTCCCGGCGCGCCAACGGCGTGCCGTCACCGCCCGCCACCACTCCGCTCCCGGCCGCCGGCGCCCCGCCCGCTGACGCGCTCCACCAGGAGACCGGACCCGACGCGACAGTCGCCAGCAGCTCGGCCGCCGACACCGTCACGTCCTGACCGGGACCGCCGACCACCAGGCGGGTCACCAACACCTCCCACGGCAGCCGGGCCCACAGCGCCGTCCCGGCGCCGTCGGGCTCGGGACGCAGCCGCACCACCGCGGCGGCGTCCAGCCGCAGGAGCCGGGCCAGAAACGCCCCGACGTCGCCGACCCCGGTCGGGCCGCCCGCCGCGGCCGTCACGCTGTGGCCGCGTACAGCTCGAGGAAAGCGCGCTCGGCTTCGGTCAGCCGCCGTGGCCGACCGGCGCCCAGGTCGTACGGAACCAGGACCGTCCGGGCCCGGCTGGCCAGCACGCCCCGGTCAAACAGCTCGTAGACGATCGCGAAACTGGCCCGCCGGATGTCCTCCGCCCACAGCTCGATCCGCACCGTCGCCGGGGAGAGCGCCGACTGCTTCGTGTCGTAGTCGACCGGACGCAGGTAGTCGACCTCGTGCCGGGCCACGACCACCCCCGCCTCGAACGAGCTGAGGCCCCGGGCACGGGCGCTGGAGAACATCAACGCCACCCGGGCCTCCTCGAACAACGTGAGGAACCGGGCGTTGTTGATGTGCCCATAAGCGTCCATATCGGACCAGCGCAGGGCGCAGTCGTAGCTGAACCGGGGCGCCGTCGCCGGCGCCCCGTCGTGCGGTGGACGCGAATCAGTCACGGGTGAGCTTGCGGTACGTGACCCGGTGCGGACGGGTCGCGTCAACGCCCAGCCGGTCGATCTTGTTCTTCTCGTAGGCGTCGAAGTTGCCCTCGAACCAGAACCACTTGGCCAGGTTCCCCTCGTCGCCCTCCCAGGCCAGGATGTGGGTGGCCACCCGGTCCAGGAACATCCGGTCGTGCGAGATGACCACGGCGCAGCCCGGGAACTCCAGCAGCGCGTTCTCCAGGCTCGACAAGGTCTCGACGTCCAGGTCGTTCGTTGGCTCGTCGAGCAGCAGCACATTGCCGCCGATCTTGAGCGTCAGCGCCAGGTTGAGCCGGTTTCGCTCGCCGCCGGACAGCACCTTCGTGGGCTTCTGCTGGTCCGGTCCCTTGAAACCGAACGCGGCCACATAGGCACGCGAGGGCATCTCGACCTTGCCGACCATGAGGTAGTCAAGGCCGTCGGAGACGACCTCCCAGACCGTCTTGTCGCCGTCGAGGCCGGCACGATTCTGGTCGACGTAGGACAGCTTCACCGTCTCGCCGACCCGCACCTCCCCCTCGTCCGACTTCTCCAGCCCAACGATGGTCTTGAACAGCGTGGTCTTACCGACGCCGTTCGGGCCGATAATGCCCACGATGCCGTTACGCGGCAAGGAGAAGTTGAGGTGATCGATGAGCGTGCGATCGTCGAAGCCCTTGACCAGATCCCTGGCCTCGATGACCAGGTTGCCCAGGCGCGGCCCCGGCGGAATCTGGATCTCCTCGAAGTCCAGCTTCCGGGTCTTCTCCGCCTCGGCGGCCATCTCCTCGTACCGGTCGAGGCGGGCCTTGGACTTCGTCTGACGGGCCTTGGCGTTCGAGCGCACCCACTCCAACTCGTCCGTCAGACGCTTCTGCATCTTGGCGTCCTTACGGCCGGACACCGCCAACCGGGCGGCCTTCTTGTCCAGGTACGTGGAGTAGTTGCCCTCGTACGGGTAAGCCCGGCCACGGTCCAGCTCAAGGATCCAGGTGGCGACGTTGTCGAGGAAGTACCGGTCGTGGGTGATCGCGATGACGGTGCCCTCGTACTTCGACAGGTGCTGCTCCAGCCACTGCACGCTCTCGGCGTCCAGGTGGTTGGTCGGCTCGTCCAGCAGCAACAGGTCCGGCTTCTCCAGCAGCAGCTTGCACAGCGCCACCCGGCGGCGCTCGCCACCGGAGAGCTGCGTGACGTCGGCGTCCGGTGGCGGACAGCGCAGGGCGTCCATGGCCAACTCAAGCTTGGAGTCGATGTCCCAGGCGTCGGAGTGGTCCAACTCCTCCTGGAGCTTGCCCATCTCCGCCATCAGCTCGTCGGAGTAGTCCTCACCAAGCTTCTCGGCGATCTCGTTGAACTTCGCCAGGTTCGCCTTCGTGCCGGCGACGGCCTCCTCGATGTTGCCGAGGACATCCTTGGTCTCGTTCAGCGGCGGCTCCTGGGCCAGCATGCCGACGGTGTAGCCAGGCATGAGCTTGGCCTCGCCGTTACTGGGCCGGTCCATCCCCGCCATGATCTTCAGCAGACTGGACTTGCCGGCGCCGTTGGGACCCACCACACCGATCTTCACGCCCGGCAGGAAGTTCAGGGTCACGTCGTCAAGGACGACCTTGTCGCCGTGCGCCTTGCGAGCCTTTTCGAGCACGTAGATGAACTGCGCCACGTGTGGACCCTCCTGGGAACCGTCGCCGAGTCGTCAGTCGCCATCTTCCCAGCTACCCGGCCGGGAGTTCGCCCGACCCCGGCAGGCGGGTCGCCAGCCGTGGGCCGCCCCGGCGCCCGTCGTCGCGGTAAGCCAACAACCAAGCAAGGGCCGAGCCCGGCGGCGCGCACGTTTCAACATCACGATCTTGGGTATCCGGCCCGCTGGCTGCGACGCGCTCCGCCCGGTCGGCCGATCTTCCCCTAGGCTCAGCGCAAAACGGCCGATCAACGCTCGGAGGTGCGAACAACCGTGACTCACCGCAGCACGTTCGTCGTCGTCGCCAATCGTCTCCCTGTGGACGAAGTGGTGACCGACGGCGTTCGGGAGTGGCGTCGTAGCCCCGGCGGGCTGGTGACCGCACTCCATCCGGTGCTCCAGGCCCGCCGCGGCACCTGGGTCGGCTGGGCCGGCGGAACCGGCCCGGCCCCCGACCCCTTCGAGCTGGAGGGTATCCGGCTTCATCCGGTCCCGCTCAGCGACGAGGACCTGGAGCGCTACTACGAGGGCCAGTCCAACACGACGATCTGGCCGCTCTACCACGACGCGGTGGAGACCCCGGCGTACCGGCGCCGCTGGCGCGACTCGTACCGCACCGTCAACGCCCGGTTCGCCGACGCCGCCGCCGAGGTGGCCGCCGAGGGCGCCACCGTTTGGGTGCAGGACTACCAGTTGCAGCTGGTCCCGGCGATGCTGCGCGAGCGCCGCCCCGACCTGCGGATCGGCTTCTTCCTGCACATTCCGTTCCCGCCGATCG
The DNA here is from genome assembly GCF_039532605.1 of Pilimelia columellifera subsp. columellifera. Classification (NCBI taxonomy): domain Bacteria; kingdom Bacillati; phylum Actinomycetota; class Actinomycetes; order Micromonosporales; family Micromonosporaceae; genus Pilimelia; species Pilimelia columellifera. The sequence continues at coordinate 12,244 of NZ_BAAARY010000021.1, read as the reverse complement.
AGCTGTTCATGCAGATGCCGCTGCGGGCCGAGATCCTGCGCGGGCTGCTCGGCGCCGACCTGGTGGGGTTCCAGCAACGGCTGGCGGCGCAGAACTTCGTCCGACTGTCCAGGCACCTGCTGGGCCTGCGCTACGTGGGTCAGACGATCGAGGTGGACGGGCGGCAGGTCAAGTCGGGGGCGTTCCCGATCTCCATCGATGTCAAGGAGATGGAGGAACTGGCCAACGACCCGGCGGTGCAGGCGCGGGCGAAGCAGATCCGCCAGGAGCTCGGCGATCCGAAGACAGTGATCCTCGGGGTGGACCGGCTCGACTACACCAAGGGGATCGAGCAGCGTCTCAAGGCGTTCCGGGAGCTGCTGGTCGACGGCGAGCTGTCGGTGCCGGACGCGGTGATGGTCCAGGTCGCGACGCCGAGCCGCGAGCGGGTTGAGCATTACCAGACGCTGCGGGTAAAGGTGGAGCGCGAGGTGGGGCGGATCAACGGCGAGTACGGCCGGGTCGGGGTGCCGGCGGTGCACTACCTGCACCAGTCGTACAGCCGCAGCGAGCTGGCCGCCCTGTACGTCGCCGCGGACGTGATGATGGTGACGCCGCTGCGCGACGGGATGAACCTGGTCGCCAAGGAGTACGTCGCCGCCCGGGGCGACCGGGGCGGGGCGCTGGTGCTCAGCGAGTTCGCCGGCGCCGCCACCGAGCTGAAGCAGGCGTTCCTGTGCAATCCGCATGACCCGGACGGCGTCAAAGACGCCCTCCGCCGGGCGGTGACGGTCGACGATGTCGAGGCGCGACGCCGAATGCGGGTCATGCAGCGCCACCTGCGTAATCATGATGTGGGCAGGTGGGCGCAGTCCTTCTTGACCGAGTTGGGCGCCGCGTGGTCGCCGTGACCGGGCGCGATGGCAATGCTGGAGGCCGAGTAGTGCGGGGAGCCGTGGCGTGACCGAAGCCAGAATCAAAGAACCGGCGCTGACCGAGGCCGACGCGGAGCTGCGCTCGGCGATCGGCCGGATCGCGCGGGTGCCCTCGCTGCTGGTCGCCTGCGACTACGACGGGACGTTGGCCCCGATCGTGACCGACCCGACCCGGGCTGTGCCGCTGCCGGAGTCCGTCGCGGCGATCCGGGCGTTGGCTTCGCTGCCGCAGACGACGGTGGCGGTGGTGTCGGGGCGGGCGTTGCGCGATCTGGCGACGCTGTCCCGGCTGCCCAGCGAGGTTCACCTGGTCGGCAGCCACGGCTCGGAGTTCGACATCGGGTTCGTGGAGTCGTTGGCGCCGGAGCTGGTGGCGCTGCGCTCGCGGGTGCTGGCTCAGCTGGAAGTGGTGGTGCGGGACCTGCCCGGGGTGCGGCTGGAGGTCAAGCCGGCCAGCGTGGCGGTGCATACCCGCGCGGCGGAGCCGGCTATCACCGCGCACGTCGTCGAGACGGTGCGGGCCGGGGTGGCGTCGTGGCCGGACGTGCACGTCACCCAGGGCAAGGAGGTCATCGAGCTGTCGGTGGTGGCCACCCACAAGGGCACCGCGCTGGACGCATTACGCATGCAGCTGTCGGCGAGCGCCGTCCTGTTCCTGGGCGACGACGTCACCGACGAGAACGCCTTCGCGCATCTCAGCGGCCCGGACGTCGGCATCAAGATCGGCGATGGCGAGACCCAGGCCACCTACCGGGTGGCCTCGCCGCTGGACGCCGCCCGGCTGCTAGGGCAGCTGTTGGAGACCCGGCGCAGCTGGTTATACGGGGAACGCGCGGTGCCGATCGAGCGGCACTCGATGCTCTCGAATGGCCGGACCGTCGCCCTGGTCACTCCGGATGCCCGGGTCAACTGGCTGTGCCACCCCAAGCCCGACTCGGCTGCGATCTTCGCGGATCTGCTCGGCGGGGCGCCGGCGGGTCATTTCACGGTGACGCCACAGCGCGGCGGCCTGCCGCTGGGCCAACGGTACCGGCCGGGCACGATGACGGTGGAGACCCGCTGGTCGGGACTGACCGTCACCGACTGGCTCGGTGGCGCCGCGACGGCCAGCGCCGAGCGCATCGGCAGCAGCGGGCGGTCGGGACTGGACTCGACCCTGCACCGCAGTTTGACGGGCTCGACGAGCGCCGTGGTCCAGTTCGCGCCCCGTCCGGAGTTCGGGCAGGTCGGGATCAGGCTCCAGGCATCCGACGAGGGTCTGCTGGTGTTGGGAAGCAGCGAGCCGGTGGCGTTGCACGCGCCCGGCGTCGACTGGACCATCAGCCACGAGAACGGCTCGGACAGCGCGTCCGCGGTGGTGGATCTCGTCGCCCACGGCGGCGAGCTGACCCTGGAGCTGCGGTTCGGCGCGCACAGCCTGGAGGCGCATCCGACGCCGGTGGCGCAGCGCCAGTCCGAGCAGGAGCAGCCGTGGCTGGACTGGGCGTCGTCGCTGAAACTGCCGGGCGTCGCCCGGGAGCATGTGCTGCGCAGCGCGCTGACCCTGCGCGGGCTGGCGCACACCCCGACCGGGGCGATCCTGGCGGCGGCGACGACGTCGCTGCCGGAGGAGCTGGGCGGCATCCGGAACTGGGACTACCGCTACTGCTGGCCCCGCGACGCGGCGATGACCGCCCGGGCGCTGGTGGACCTGGGGTCGCTGCACGAGGCCGAGGGCCTGCTGCGCTGGATCGACGGATGTGTGGCCCGCACCGGCGGGCACCCGGAACGCCTGCACCCGCTCTACACGCTGGACGGGTACGAGCTGGGCCCCGAGGCCGTCATCGAGACGTTGCCCGGCTATGCGGGCTCCCGTCCGGTACGGGTGGGAAACCTGGCGAACCGGCAGCTTCAGCTCGACGTGTTCGGCCCGGTCGCGGATCTGCTGGCGGCGGTCGCCGACGAGCGCGGCTCGGTGCGGCCGGAGGAGTGGCGGGTGATCGAGGCAATGGTGCAGGCGGTCGAGCGCCGCTGGCACGAGCCCGACCACGGGCTGTGGGAGGCCCGGCTGGCGCCGCGACACCACGTCTACTCGAAGGTCATGTGCTGGCTGACGGTGGACCGCGCGTTGCGGGTCGTCGGGACGCACGGCGACGGTGAGCGCCCCGAGTGGCTCTCGCTGCGCGAGCGGATCGGCCAGGACGTGCTCAAGAATGGTTGGCACGACGAAGTCGGCGCGTACACGGTCGCGTACGGGGACGAGGACATGGACGCCTCGTCGCTGTGGATCGGGCTGTCGGGGCTGCTCGCCGACGACGATCCACGGTTCCTGGCCACGGTCCTCAAGGTCGAGGCGGAGCTGCGGGAGGGGCCGGTCGTCTACCGGTACCGGTGGGACGACGGGCTGCCTGGCCGCGAGGGGGGGTTCCACATCTGCACCGCCTGGTTGGTGGAGGCGTACCTGCGCACCGGGCGTCGGGGTGACGCGGAGGAGCTGTTCGCCCAGATGCTCGACACCGCCGGCCCGACGGGGCTGCTTCCGGAGCAGTACGACCCGATGGGCGAACGGGGGCTTGGCAACCACCCGCAGGCGTACAGCCACCTGGGGCTCATCCGCTGTGCGCTGCTGCTGGACCGCCACATGTGAACCTGCCCCGGCGACAGGGGACCCGTCGTGGCTGGCTGTCCCGTCGTGGCTGGCCGCTGCGGCGGGTCAGTTCCTGGTGGGCGGCGGGTCGGCGGGTGGCGCGAGCAGGGCGCCGAGTTGGCGGAACGCCTCGGGGCGCGCCCGGTACCAGACCCAGGTGGCCCGGCGGTCGGACTCGACCAGGCCGGCGTCACGGAGCACCTTGAGGTGGTGCGAGATCGTGGGCCCGGAAAGGTCGAACGCGCTGGCGAGGTCGCAGACGCACGCTTCGGGCACGGACGCGATCATCGACATGAGCCGTAGCCGCACCGGGTCGCCGAGAGCCTTGAAGGCCGGGGCGAGGTTGACCGCCTGATCAGTGGTGAGCGCCCGGACCGACAGCGGGGCACAGCAGGCGACGGCCGACTGGTTGGCTGCTTCCGGCGAGGCCGCCTGCTGCCCGGTCGGCGGTTGGGCGGCGGTCGGCAGCGACGGCGTCACGCTCACCGCTTGTTTCAACATTTCTCTAGGTTGACAGATCTCGAATCAGCGTGCAACGCTGGCCTTCTGATTCGACAGCTATCTAGATAGTTGGCCCACAACCTGGAGGTACCTCAGATGTCCCGCGTCCAGCTCGCCCTACGCGTCGCCGATCTCGAAGGCTCGATCGACTTCTACACCAGGCTCTTCGGCGCCGAGCCGGCCAAGCGGCGCCCCGGCTACGCCAACTTCGCCATCGCGGAGCCGCCGCTCAAGCTCGTCCTCATCGAGGGCGAACCCGACCAACCCACCGTCATGGACCACCTCGGCGTCGAAGTGTTCGGCCAGGACGAGGTCGCCGAGGCGTCCCGACGGCTCACCGCGTCGGGACTGGTCACCCTGGAGGAGAACGACACCGAGTGCTGCTACGCGATCCAGGACAAGGTGTGGGTGCGCGGCCCCGGCGGCGAGCCCTGGGAGGTCTACACCGTCAAGGCAGACGCCCCGCAGCTCGCCAGAGCCGCCGACAGCTCCTGCTGCGCCGCCACCACAGCTACCGCGGACACCGTGGCAGCCGCTCCCGTGCCGACGGCCGCGCCCGAGGTGGCCGCGGGGCCAAAGGCGACGGCCAGCTGCTGCTGACGCCCAGCCACGCCCTCCGGTCAGCGACGTGCTGACCCGAGGGCGTCCACCACCGGGCCGATCACCACCACCGCCGGCGGACGGATGCCGTCCGCCGCGACGTCCGCGGCGACCTCGCCGACCGTGCTGCGTAACGCGCGCTGCCGGTCGGTGCTGCCCTCCTGGACGACGCCGACCGGCGCGGTCGGGTCGAGCCCGTGCTCCACCAGCGCCGTGGTGATCTTCGCCAGGTTCTTCAGACCCATGAGCACGACGAGGGTCCCGCCCAGCCGCGCGAGCGCCCCCCAGTCCACCAATGATTCCGGGTGCCCGGGCGGCAAATGCCCGGAGACGACGGTGAACCCGTGCGCCACCCCGCGGTGGGTGACCGGAATGCCGGCCAACGCCGGCGCCGCGACCGAGCTCGTCACGCCGGGCACGACAATCACCGGCACCCCGGCCGCGACACAGGCGATGACCTCCTCGCCGCCCCGACCGAACACGAACGGATCCCCGCCCTTGAGCCGCACCACCGACCGACCGGCGAGCGCCCGGTCGACGAGCACCCGGTTGATCTCCTCCTGGGCGACCGACGGACCATATGGGATCTTCGAGGCGTCGACCAGCTCGACGCCGGGACGCAGGGCGTCGAGGAGCATCCCGGGGACAAGCCGGTCGGCGACGACGACGTCCGCCTCGGCCAGCAACCGCCGACCCTTGACCGTGATCAACTCCGGGTCCCCCGGACCCGAGCCCACCAGCGCCACCGACCCGGTCGTCGCGGCCCGGTTATCCGGCGCCTGGTCCTCGGCGGGCACGCAGAAGACCCGTCGTCGTTCCGCCGCGGCGAGAACCGTGTCAGCCGCCGCGGGGTCCGCCAGACAGACCAGCCAGGCGTCATCGAGGTCAACCTCGGCGAAGTCCCGGGCCTGCCAGGCGACGCGACCGGCGTCAACGTACGCGTGGACGGCCGGGGTCAGCTCGGCCGCGACGAGGGACACCCTGGCGCCGGCCGCCAGAAAGCCGGGCAGCCGCCGCGCCGCGGCGGTCCCGCCGCCGACCAACACCACCCGCCGCCCGGCCAGCGGCAGCGACAATGGGTACGGCGTCACTTCTCCGTCACTCCCGCGGCGTCGAAGGTGGCGACCTCGTGGAGCACCCGCACGGCGGCCGAGACCACCGGCAGCGCCAGCGCCGCGCCAGTGCCCTCGCCGAGGCGCAGGCCCAGGTCCAGCAGCGGGGTCAGGCCGAGGTGCCGCAACGCCACCGCCGCGCCCGGCTCGACCGACAGGTGGCCGGCGACCATGGCGGCGACGGCGTCCGGCGCGAGAGCGGCGGCGGCCAGCGCGGCCGACGCCGCGATGACGCCGTCGACGATGACCGGCGTCCGGCGGGCGGCGGCGCCGAGGATGAAACCGGCGAGCGCCGCATGCTCCAGGCCACCGACGGTGGCGAGGACGCCGACCGGGTCGAACCGGTCCGGTCGGTGCCGGCGCAAGGCGTGGGCCACCACGTCGACCTTACGGTCAAAGGTGGCATCGTCGACGCCGGCGCCGCGGCCGGTCACCGCCATTGGAAGGGCCCCGGTGAAGGCCGCGACCAGGACCGCGGCCGGGGTGGTGTTGGCGATGCCCATGTCCCCGGTGAGCAGCGCCTTCGCTCCGCCGTCCACCAGCTCGCCGGCCAACTCGATCCCCACGGCCAGCGCGGCCAGCGCTTCGTCGCGACGCATCGCCGGACCGGTCGCGAGATTGGCGGAGCCGGATCGGATGCGCGCGTCCCGCAAGCCCTCAGCGGCCGGCAACGGCGTGGCCACCCCGACATCGACGACGGTGACGCTGATCCCGGCCTGACGGGCGAACGCGTTGACGACGGCGCCGCCGGCCAGGAAATTGCCGACCATCTGCCCGGTGACCTCCTGCGGCCACGGGGTGACGCCCTCGGCGTGCACGCCGTGGTCGCCCGCGAAGATCGCCAGGGTGGCGGGGGTGGGCAGCGGCGGTGGGCAGGCGCCGGCCAGGCCGCTCAGCTGGATCGAAAGCTCCTCAAGGGCGCCGAGCGAGCCGGCGGGCTTGGTCAGCCGGGCCTGGTGCTCGGCCGCCTCGGCCGCCGCCGCGGCGTCCGCGGGTCTGATCGCCGCGACGGTCCGTCGCAGCAGCGCCTCGTGCTGTTCCTGCCGGGTGGCGTTGGCTGGTCCGGCGCTATCCGGCACGGTCCGCTCCTTCGTCGATGCTGTCGGCGAGCGCGTCGATGAACGCGTCTGTGATGGCAGTGTCCCGCACCGCCAGGCGCAGCCAGTCAGCGCCCAACCCCGGAAAGGTGTCGCCCCGGCGGACGGCGAAACCACGGTCACGCAGCGCGAGCCGGATTCGCCGCGCGCCCGGCGTCCTGATCAGCACGAACGCGCTGGACGGTTGACCGGAGACGTGCACCTGGGGCAGTTCGGCGAGCCGACGCGCCAGGTGGTCGCGGTCGGCGGCCAGCCGGCGGGCGATGGCGCGTTCGGCGGCGACCGCCTGCTCGCTCGCGCAGGCCCGCGCAGCGGCCAGCGCCGGCGTCGAGACCGGCCACAGCGGCTGGGCGGCGGCCAGCCGCGCCAACAGATCCGGCGGGCCGAGCAGGTAGCCGATCCGCAGACCGGCCAACCCCCAGGTCTTGGTGAGGCTACGCACCACGACCAGGCCCGGTAGGTCCCGCCGGGACGCCAGGGACTCCGGCTCGGCGAGGCAGCCGGGACGGTAGGCGCTGTCCGCGAACGCCTCGTCGACGACCAGCACCCGGCCCGGCCGGGCCAGTGCCGCGATCGCCGCCGCCGGGTGCAACGTCGAGGTGGGGTTCGTGGGGTTGCCGACGACGACGAGGTCGGCGTCCTCGGGCACCCGTTCGGGGTGCAGGGCGAAGCCGTCCCCGGGGTCGAGCAGCACGCGGTGAACGCGCCGGCCGGCATTGCGTAACGCCTGCTCAGGCTCGGTGAATTGTGGATGTACCACGACCGGGCGAACAAGATCACCCAGTCCCCGCGCGAGAAGCACGAAACCTTCGGCCGCACCCGCGGTGAGGAGTACCTCGTTAGTGGGACGGGCATGCCGACGGGCCACCGCGGCTCGAGCGGGGCCCTGATCCGGGTAGTGACCGAGCCGCCCAAGGGCGGCGGCGATCGGACCGGTCAACCACTGCGGCGGCGGCTCCCGTCGGACGTTGACCGCGAGATCCACCAGCCCGACGCCGACCTCGGCGTCGCCGTGGTGGGCGAGATCGACGTCGGCCATGTGCGCCTCCCGGGGGTCACTCGACCCGGGCATCCTCCCGCGTCCCGAGCGCGGGAGGGCGGACACCCCGGCGCCCCTAGGGTTTATTACTCCTCTTGGACGGTTTCGCTCGTGCGGATTTGGTCGTTGACATACTTTTTGTATGTGTTCATGCGCGCCGTGAAGGCCCTCACCCTCGCTGCCCAGTTCCTCCGCGTCGGACTCATCGTCGGCGTAGCGGTGGCGGCGGTCATGTACCCGCTGGCCGCGGTCGGCGGGCTGGCGCTCAAGTCAGGGGCCGAGAAGCTCGACGCGCTGCCCAGCGAGATGCGCATCGACGCCCCCGCGCAGACCACCTACGTCTACGCCGCCGACGGCAAGACGCTCATCACCATGTTCTACGAGGAACACCGTCGTTACACCAAGGCCAACGAGATCTCGCCGTTCATGGCCCAGGCGATCATCGCCGCCGAGGACGCCCGCTTCTACGAGCACAACGGCGTCGACCCCAAGGGCATCGCCCGGGCGCTGGTGGCCAATCAGCAGGCCGGCGGCGTCTCCCAGGGCGCCTCGACGCTCACCATGCAGTACGTCCGGATGGTCCTGCGCGACGGCGCACGCACGCCCGCTGACGCGGTGGCCGCCACCGAGCAGACCAGCGGCCGCAAAATCCGCGAGATCCGGCTGGCGACCCTGGTGGAGCAGAAGTTCACCAAGGAGGAGATCCTCGAGCGGTACCTCAACGCCGCCTACTTCGGGCACCGCGCGTTCGGCGTCTTCGCCGCCGCCCAGGTCTTCTTCTCCAAGCACCCGCGCGACCTCAACTTACTCGAGTCCGCCACCCTCGCCGGCCTCGTCCAGGCGCCGTCGGCGTACGACCCGGCCGGCGCCGACCGTAAAGCCGCCACCGCGCGACGCAACTATGTCATCGACCGGATGGTCGACCTCGGCCACATCACCGCCGAGGTCGGCGCCGCTGCCAAGATCAAACCCATCGTCCTCAAGCTGACCAACCCGCCCAACGACTGCGTATCGGTGCCCCAGCGACGTAACCACTGGGGCTTCTTCTGCGACTTCTTCAAGTCCTGGTGGCTGTCCCAACCGGCGTTCGGCGCCAACCAGGTCGAACGCGAGGACAACCTGCGCCGGGGCGGCTACCGCATCGTCACCAGCCTCGACCCCGCGCTGCAGCAGAAGGCCCAGCGGCACGTCTACAACAAAGAGAACACGCGCAGCAGATTCGCGCTCGGACAGGTCGTCGTCGAACCCGGAACCGGACGCGTCAAATCGATGGCTGTCAACCGGGTGTACTCGCTGGACCAGAGCAAGAACGGCGACAACAGCAACCCGGTCAAGCGCAGGAAGAACATTCCGGGCAACTATCCGAACACCGTCAACGCCCTCCTCGGCGGCAGTGACCTGCCCGGCTACCAGGCCGGATCGACCTTCAAGATGTTCACCATGCTCGCCGCCCTCGACAAGGGCATGCCGCTGGACACCAGCTTCTACTCCCCGCACCGGTACCGATCCAAGTACCACACCAGTTGGAACGACCCCAAACAGTGCGGCGGTGGCCGCTGGTGCCCGCAGAACGCCAGCAAATCGATGGCCGGCACCCGCAACATGTGGTCCGGGTTCGGCATGTCAGTGAACACCTACTTCGTCCAGCTTGAGCAGAAGGTGGGGGCGGAGAACGCCGTCCGGATGGCCGAACGCCTCGGCCTGCGGTGGCGCACCGAGATCGACCAACTACAGGCATCCCCGGAGAAAGCCGGCACCTGGGGAGCGTTCACCCTAGGCGTCGCTGACACCACACCGCTGGAGATGGCCAACGCCTATGCCACCGTCGCCGCCGACGGCTTCTACTGCGAACCGCTGCCCGTCCTGTCGATCAAGACGGCTACCGGCCAGCCGGTCAAACACCACGGCGTCACCGTCTCCGACCGACGCTGCACCCGCGCGCTCCACCCCGCCGTCGCCAAAGCCGCCGCCGACGCCGCCACCTGCGTCACCGGCTCCGGGGCCAAGCGCGGCGGCTGCGGCCCCTGGTCCACAGCGCCGCAGGTGCGCGGAATCGTCCAGCGGCCCGTCGCCGGCAAGACCGGCACCACCGACAACACCCGGGCCGCATGGTTCGTCGGCATGACGCCAGAACTGGCCGCCGCCAGCTTCATCGCCGACCCGGACAACCCGTTCAACAACGTCGGCGACTGGAACTCGTGGAAACCGATCCAGACCGTCGCCCAAACGCTGCGCGACGGGCTGGCTGGCAAGCCAAAAAAGAGCTTCGAACCCCCGCCGATGTGGATCGTGCACTGACGCCGCCCCTGTCGCCGATTGCGATCGGCGAGGCTGGGCAAATGCGCACCAAGATCGGCTGCCCGTGCCGGGCCATACTTAGGATCTGCGTCAACGCTTGGTCCAGGACGGTGATGTGGTTGGCTGTCGTGTTTGACCCCGCTCGCCCGGGGCGCAGCAACATCGACAGCGCCTCGCCGGTGTCGTCAAGGACACACAGCAGAGGGTGCAGCCGAAGGTTCGTTTCCACGTCGGTGTGGCCGGCTCCTTCTCCGAGCGCCGCACCACAATCGTCGCGTGCAAATCGAGCACCAACCCGGGATCGGTCGGCCCGCCGCGGTAGCCTCCGGCGCTGGCCGGCCCGTCTCGGCCGCCTGCACCCCAGGTCGGGTGCCCCCGGGGGGGGGGGGGGGGGGGATCGCACCCCGGGCTCACACGGAACGGAGCGTGATCGTCTCCGATCACTCCGCTCTGCCACCTTGATCATCAGAGGTGTGTTGACCCAGACCCCCGCCATGCGGTGGCACCCGGGGCCACCGGGCCGAACAGACCAACCTCGTCCCGCAGCACCGCAAGATCGCTGATGGTCTCGCCGTCGTCAGCGAGCATCACCGCCAATCCATCCCGACCCGGCCCGGATCATGACTGCTGCGCTGCCGGCGCAGCCCACACAGCACCTCACCAAACCACCAGTCCACCCAGTAATCTCGGCCACATCGACCACCAACCGCGCCCCAGCGTGACCCACGGCCCCGGCGTTGTCCCGGCTTGAGGTAGTCCGTCCTGGTCCGACATGACGGTGATATCTGGAGTTACGGGACGAGCACGGCTTCTGATGATCTATCGGTTCCTACACGCCAAGATCGCTTCGGGAGCCGTGCTCGTGTCGTCATCATCGCTGATCAGCCCTGCTGTTGACCACCTCGCCGACCTGGCGCTGAGGGAAGCCGAACTCGCTGTGGACACAGGCTGCGATGCTGGGGCGTTGTCGTTGGCCGCAGCGTTAGTCCAACGGTTGCGGCAGGTTCCTGATCCTCGTCGTACCCGCGGGCGCCGCCACTCGCTGGTGGTCATTCTCGCGTTGACGGCGTGCGCGACCTTGGTGGTTGGCAACGACTCCGTGGCTGCGATCTGGCAGTGGGCGGCCCGTACCCCGCAGGAGGTCCACGCGTGGCTGGGGGCTCGCTACCATCCTTGGTCCGGCCGGTACGCCATCGCCAGCGAACGCGCGTTCCGTCGGGTGTTGACCCGTCTTGACGGTGATGCTCTCGACGCGGCGCTGGGCGGGTACGCCGCCGACGTCACCCGCGGCCGGGCCCCGGTCCCGCAGATCCCCAAAGCCCCTGGCCCGGCCGAAGGCGAGCAGCGCCGCGCGGCCACCCGGTCGGTGACCTGCCCGGTGCCGGCCGGGCTGCTGCCCGCCGCCGCGCTCGACGGCAAACTCCTGCATGGCAGCGTCACCGCCACTGGGAAAGTGTTCCTGGTCGCCGCGGTCACCCACGACCGCGGGACCGTGCTGGGTCAGCGGCAGGTGGCCGACAAACGCGGCGAGACCACAGCCACCGCCGGGCTGCTGGCAGGCCTAGACGTGGCCGAGATGGTCCTGGCTATGGACGCGCTGCACACCACGAACAAGACCGCCCGCCTGATCACCGAAGAGCTACACGCCCACTACGTGCCGATCTTGAAGGGGAACCAGCCACTGGCGTTCCATACGGCCCAGGCCCTGCCGTCAGGCGCCGATACCGCGTTCGCTGACCAAACCGCGGTGGAAACCGACCGCGGCCACGGACGCACCGAACGACGCGCCATACGCGCCGCGGCCTGCGATGACACCCTGTTCCCCAGCGCCCGCCCGGCAGGCGTTCCGGCGCCAGCGCGACGTCGGCGGCCTAGACGGGGCCCGGACCAGCAAAGAGATCGTTCACGGCGTCACCAGCCTGCCCAGCGCTCTGGCCGGACCAGCCCACCTCAACCACTACTGAGCTTCTGAGTTCAGGGTCCGGGTGGATTCCACTTCGCTGGTTTGGGTGATAACGGCTGGTTCGTGTGTCGTGTTGATCGGCTGTGCGATATGG
>NZ_BAAARY010000020.1:0-49659 GCF_039532605.1 Pilimelia columellifera subsp. columellifera | reverse complement strand
TGGGGCAGGTCTGTGTCAGTCAGCAAGTAGCTGTCCACCGACCAGGGCTCGTTCGCCCCGTCACCACCCTCGTAGATGAACACCACGAAGTTCGCACCGATGCCCTCTTGGATCAGGCTCCGCTCATCGATTCCTGTGACCCGCATGAGGTAAGGGTAGGGTTGCTGGACCACGCCGCGCCGGAGCTGTGGCGTGACTGGACCGTGCGCCTCCATGGCGGCATGAGAATGTACCCCGGGGCGGGGGTGATGCTGGCCGGTACCGTGGCTGCGTGACTCAGATTCACGAGACAGAGCTTGCAACGGTCAGGGTGAACGGGACGACGCTCGGCTACCGTGCTGTCGGCGACCCGACGGCGGCGTCGATGGTGTTGCTGCACGGCCTCGGCGAAGATGAGCGTGGCTGGGGACCTGTCCTGCCAGCGCTTGCGGCCCGGCACCGCGTATACGCGCTCGACTTTCGTGGTCACGGCCGCAGCGCCCACCCTGGCGAGTACTCCTTCGAACTGATGCGCGACGACGTGATCGCGTTCCTGGAGACGATCGATGTCACGCGTTGTGTGCTCGTCGGTCACTCCATGGGCGGCACTGTGGCGATCCTCCTGGCCCAGAAGGCGCCCCACCTGCTCACACACCTCGTCTTGGAAGACGTGACCGCACCCAAGCAAGGCGCGCTGAGACGTCCGCCCCTTGAGCCGCCGGACACGCCCACACGCTTCGACTTCACCGCTGTCAACGCCATCCGCGCCCAGATCAACGATCCTGACCCGGCATGGTGGGACGGCTTGATCGATGTTGCGGTCCCGACTCTGATCATCGGCGGCGCGAACAGCGCTATCCCCCAACACCTGTCCGGTGAGGTCAGCGTCCGCTGAGGAATTCGTCATCTTGGTGAGATAACACCGCACGCAGAGACCCAGATCAGAGAGCTGGCCGACGACATCGGATTGAGAATCTGGACTTCCGGGGTTGAGGAGGATCGGTATTACGAGATCTTCCTCAACCCCGGTACGTCCCGCGCCGCCCGTTGGCCGAGGGCCTGGCGGGGACGTTCCGCTGGTACCGGAGTATCGAGCAGTGGTGGCGCGCTCAGACATGCGCGACGGGCCGTGGGGCGGGGTGGGTTGTCACCCCGCCCCACCCCACGGATCACGGGCGGCGTTTTGGCTTGGGCAACTGGCAACCCGCCACCGACAGATCTAGCTCGAAGGCGCTGTTGACGCAGGTGGTGAACCACCACGTCTGCTGGGCATAGCTGATGCCCTTCGGCGCGCTGGTGACCTTGCCCTGCTCGTCGACCTCACAGGGATTGTTCATCGCGCACGCCCTGGCGTCGCCGTCGTTGCCGGTGTTGTTGACGGCGACGACCTCGCCGCTGGCGTCGCCGAATACCGGCGAGCCGGACGAGCCGTGCGGCGTGTCGCACTCGGCGGTGTAGCGCACCGACTCCTTCCACGTCCACTGGTCCTCGCGGATGCGGTAGACCTGCTTGTCCATGCTGCATTTGTACCGCTTCTTCCAGTACCCGGACGAGACGGTGATCCGGTCTTGGGGCTTGGGGCCCTGCTCGGCGATGATGAAGGCGTCGATGCCGTACCTGGCCTTGATGTCCTGATAGGTCGTGGCGAGACGGAAGATCGCCGCGTCGGTGTCGGTCATCGTGTCGTACACGATCCGGTTGGCCCGCAGCGTCGCGGCGGTGCTGCCGTCAGCCTTGAGTAGTTTGACCGACCGGTTGGCGGACCGGTCCACGATGACCTGCCCGGCATTGGGGAAGCGCTGGCCGATGTCGGCGCCAGTGCAGTGCCCGTTGGTGAGCATGAGCGCGGCGTTGGTCATGGGTGCGTTGCGGAACTTGACCAGCGCGGCGGAGCACTCGCTCATGGCGATGATGCCGGCCAGATCGTCGACTCCGGGCTTCGCGGCGCCAGGCCCGGTAGGGGCAGGCGTGGTGACGGACGCGGTGCGGTTGTGCTCGCCAGCAGGCCCGGCGGCAACCGGTACTGCGGACAGGCTGAGGGTGGCGAGTGCGGCGCTGAGCAGCACGGATGCTGTGGCCGGTAGGCGCATGCGGAAACTCCTCGGTGGGGGGCGAGGCGGACGAGTCCATTTACTATGGTCGATGCAGGGGAGTGGTCACAATGGCTCCCGGCGTCGGCCTTCCCCCCACGGGCGACCAAACGGGACCCGCCCGGTCACCGGAGCCGGTAGATTGACACCTGGCCGGTGGCGAGGCGAAGCTCCGCCACCCTGGCAATGCCCGTCGGATCGTGTGGCCGGCGGATGTCCACGACCAGCCACCGCACGCCATAGCGCGCCCGTAGTCTGCCCACCGTGGCCACCGGCGGCGCCGTGAACGGGGCGTCGTTTGGCCGACAGCAGCGGTGGGTTCTAGCGCGGCACCTTGTTGGCACCGACGAGTTCGCCATCTCGTACCGGTTCGCCAGCGGCGTGTACGACCACCCTTCCAGCAGGACCCGGCGCTGGGTGAAGCCGGCCACCCAGAACTGTCGCGGGTCACCCTGCCCGACGGAGAAGCGGCAGTGGTTGTTGCTGGCCAACCGATCGTCCGGACCAGCATCGGCCGCCCACTCATACCCCGCCGACCCGAGAGCCGCCCGGCCGCTACCCCTTAACGGACGATCTCGTACCGATCAACCCCACTCACGAGCCGGCTCTCAGCGCTGACGGGGTAGCGGTCGCCGTAGCCGACCGTCGTGACCGTGGTGCTCGCCCACCAGAGAGCGTCGCCGACTCGCCCTTCCGGCGAGGGCCGCTACGCGCCCTCGCCGAAGTCGAGCACATCACCGCCGAATGGGTCGGCTGGTAGAACCACCACCGCCTCATGCAGCGCCACGGCCGCACCCCGCCTGCCGACGCAGAGGCCCGCTACTATGATCAGGCCCAATGCAATTGAGCATCGGGCCTGATCGATTTCTGCGACATTTGACAGCAACGCTGCCGCTTCCAGTCGCCGTACTGGGTTACTCCTCGCCGGGGGAGGCCCGCAGCGAGTCGGCGGCGCGGCGGGAGGCGCGTAAGCGGATTAAGTTGTTGGTGCCGCCATCGGGCACCGACGTCTCCGAAACCGGCGGTTCAGAAGCAATCTATGAGGTCGATTTCGACTCCTCGAACATGGTCGCGGCCTGGATCCGGATCTCCTCACGCCGGACCCGCGCCGCCGCGTTCAGGCCACCACCAGCCGGGTACCTCATACCCCCGGCCTACCGAAACCATCGAGATCGATCACAAGGCCACGCCGACGGATCTCAGCCTTTCAACCGCTGTAGCGCCGTACCCGACGGCCATGATCGGCGAGACAGAACCTAGCCCCGTCCACCGCCCTGCCCATCCGCGCGGAACCGCGCCGCCAGCGCGAGTGACCCCCGCGCCCGGGCCTGCGCCGCCAACACGGCCTGTGTGTTGCCGTCAGCACCGGCATCTGCCGCTCGCTTCTTGGCGTCCCCTTCAGCCTCGATGCCCGCATCGATGACCTGCAGAATTTCCGCATCGCTGAGCCCGCCGAGTGAGTTCTGCACGAGTTGGGCGGCCCTCCTGCGAGCCGTATCAACTTGCTCGTCGCTGAACTCAACCTGCTTGCCGGCATTCTTTCCGGCATTCTTGCCGGCGTTGGCGCCGCCGCCGGGAGCAGACACCTCAGCCGCGGACGACACGTTGGTCAGCGTGAGTATCCCGCCGAGCAGCGCGACCGCCCCGGCCAGAGCCACCACCCGCTTCCGGCGGCGCGCACCTCGTGCCATCTGTGATCGCCCGACGAAATAGCCACCCATGGTGTTCTCCCATCCCTCTACCCACCACCCCGGTCCATACCGGTGGGCAGGTACGCCTGTCATAACAGGAGGTACGCGCACCCGGCTGCATCGGATTACCACCATCGGCTACTGCCGATGGACAGGCGGCAGAACTGGCCAACCGTACGGACCGATTCCGACACGTTGATCTAGGTGAGCCGAGCCCGTGAGGTGTTTCGGCGTCGGCCAGGTTCCGCGCCTGTGCGTAGGCGTAGCGATGTGCGGCCCCGGACCAGACGAGGAAACCCGCCGTCGTCGCGCCCTTCGCGGCCGCCGCGACGCCCGTCCGGCACTAGTGTCTCCACAATGAATTTCCCCCCAGATCCCGCTGTCGCCCCAGCCGAGGGGCAGCCGGCAGCGGCCGCGCCGGAGCCCGGGACGGGCCGGCGGCCGGTGCCGCTGCCACGATCACGCGAAGGAGCCGTGGCGACCAATTCCGATATCGAGGTCCTGCGCCGTCGGTTCCGTCGGTTCGCGTTCCCGATGACCGTGGCGTTCCTCGTCTGGTACCTGCTTTACGTGCTGCTGTCGGCGTATGCCCGCGACCTCATGGGTGTCCGCGTGTTCGGCAACGTCAACGTCGCGCTTCTGCTGGGTATCGGCCAGTTCGCGTCGACGTTCGGCATCGCGGCCTGGTACGCCGCCTACGCCCGCCGTCGCCTCGACCCGCTCGCCGACCGCCTGCGCGCGGCCGACGCCGACCCGGACGACACCGGCGTCGTTGGCACCGCCGACCCCGCTGGCTGCGACGACGCCGGTACTGAGCTGTCCGCCACCCACGGGGAGGCCACCCGATGACCATCGCCCTGTTCCTCGCCTTCGTCGCCGTCACGCTCGCTATCACCGTCTGGGCGAGCCGGCAGACCCGCAGCGCAGCCGACTTCTACGCCGGCGGGCGGTCGTTCTCCCCGATGCAGAACGGCGTCGCCATCGGCGGCGACTACATGTCCGCCGCGAGCTTCCTGGGCATCGCCGGCCTGATCGCGCTGAACGGGTACGACGGATTCCTGTACTCGATCGGCTTCCTCGTCGCCTGGCTGGTGGCGCTGCTGCTGGTCGCGGAACTGATGCGCAACAGCGGCCGGTACACCATGGCCGACGTGCTGGCGGCCCGGCTCCGGGAGCGCCCCGTGCGCACCGCGGCCGGTGTGTCGACGGTCGTGGTGTCGACGTTCTACCTGGTCGCGCAGATGGTCGGCGCGGCCTCGGTGGTGTCGCTGCTGCTGGGCGTGACCGGCGACGCCGCGAAGGTCTGGGTGATCGCCGGGGTCGGCGCCCTCATGATCTTCTACGTCACCGTCGGCGGGATGAAAGGCACGACCTGGGTGCAGATCGTCAAGGCGGTGCTGCTGATGGCCGGCGCCGCGCTGATGACCGTCCTGGTGCTGGCCAAGTACCATTTCAACGTGTCCGAGCTGCTGGGCGCGGCCGCCGCGCAGTCGGGCAAGGGGCTGGCGTTCCTCGAACCGGGCCTCAAGTACGGCGCCACCGACGCGTGGAGCAAACTGGACCTGATCTCGCTCGGGCTGGCGTTGGTGCTCGGTACCGCCGGACTGCCGCACATCCTGATCCGCTTCTACACCGTGCCCAGCGCCCGCGCGGCCCGCCGCAGCGTCATCTGGGCGATCGGCATTATCGGGGCGTTCTACCTGATGACACTCGTGCTCGGGTTTGGCGCGGCGGCGCTGGTCGGCGGCGCGGCGATCAAGAAGTCGGACCCCAGCGGCAACACCGCCGCGACGCTGCTCGCCGAGACCCTCGGCGGCGGCGCGGGCACTACCGGCGGGGCGCTGATGCTGGCGTTCATCGCCGCGGTGGCGTTCGCGACGATCCTGGCGGTGGTCGCGGGGCTGACCCTGGCGGCGTCCTCGTCGGTGGCCCACGACCTGTATGCCAACGTGATCCGCAAGGGGCGCTCCGACGAGCGCGGGGAGATGCGGGTGGCGCGGCTCGCCGCCGTCGTCATCGGCGGGCTGTCGATCGGGCTGTCGGCGTTCGCCCGCGACCTGAACGTGGCGTTCCTGGTGGCGCTCGCGTTCGCCATCGCGGCGTCGGCGAACCTGCCGGTGATCCTGTTCACGCTGTTCTGGCGGCGGTTCACCACCCGCGGCGCGGTGTGGGGCATCGTCGGCGGGCTGGTAACCGCCGTCGGCGTGGTCCTGCTGAGCCCGATCTGCTGGGGCGGGGCGTCGGCGACCAAGCCGGCCGTGACCCTGACGGCGAAGCAGGCGGCGACGTGTGGCGTGGACGCGGGCGCCAGGTCGGTCGGCAATCCGACGGCGCTGTTCAGTTGCACCGCCGTGGCGCCGGTCCCGCTGGAGAACCCGGGCCTGGTGTCCATTCCGGCCGGGTTCGCGTTCGCGGCGCTCGGGGCGCTGACCAGCCGGCGCCGCCGGGACGCCGAGGAGGATGCCGCGTTCACCGCGCTGGAGCACCGTGCGCTCACCGGAGTCGGGGCGCACTGAATCGGTCACCGGGTGGGGGTGCGCACCGTCACCCCCGCCCGGTGTGACGCCGCCGCGCGTCAAAACCCGGCGCTGCTTCGATTCAGGCCGCCGCCGGTTGCGCGCACTGCTTGTTCGGCGGGTGCTGATCGTCGAGCAGGGTCAGGTGCACTGGGTCGAGGTGGAGCACCGAGGCGCCCAGGTTGTCGGCCAGGTGTTCGGGGCGGCTCGTTCCGGGGATCGGCGCCAGCGCCGGTGATCGGTGGAGCAGCCAGGCCAGGGCTACCCGGGTGGTTGAGCAGTTGTACTGGGCCGCGACTTCGGCCAGGACGGGGGCGTCCGTGTCGGAGATCTCCAGGGGCCGCCAGGGCAGGAACGTGATGCCCCGCTGGGCGCACCAGTCGAGCACGGCGTCGTCGCGGTGGGAGATGGAGTACTTGTTCTGTACAGCGGCGATCGGGGTGATCGCGCAGGCGCGCTCCAACTCCTCGACTGTCACCTGGGACAGGCCGACTTCGCGGGCCAACCCCTGGTCGCGCAGCTCGGCGAGGGTCCCGACCTGGTCTTCCAGTGGCACGGCCGGATCCAGTCGGTGCAGTTGGAGGAGGTCGAGCGTGTCGACTCGCAGCCGGCGCAGGCTGAGCTGGGCCTGCTGGCGTAGGTACTCCGGCCGCCCCAGCGGCACCCACTGGCCCGGACCTGGCCGACACTGGCCGACCTTGGTCGCGATCAGCAGCTCCGGCGGGTACGGGGCCAGGATGTCGGCGATGAACTCCTCGTTGGCGCCCAGGGCGTAGCTGTCAGCGGTGTCGATCAGCTGGACGCCACCGGCCACGGCCGCGCGCAGGGTCCGCTCCGCGAGGCGTCGGGCTGGTGGCGGCTGCCACGGCATCCCGCCGGTGAGTATGCGTGCTGTCGATGTCATGGCGGTCCCTTCCGAGGGCGCCGGAACGGGCGTCCCGGGTTGCCAGGAGCGTCGCTGGCGCCGTGGCGCCGCCGCCATGGATTCGCGCCACGGTGAATCATCATGCTGATTGCCGCGCCGGTTAGGGATCTGGCTGTCGGGAGCACCAGGCGTGGGCCAGAGGGGTGCGGGCGTAGGCGACGGTCCGTCCGATGCGATGGGCGGTGACCAGGCCGGAGCGGCGCAGCCGGTGCAGGTGGGCCGAGACACCGGCCGGCGCGAGCCCGCTTATCCGGGCGAGGGCCGTGGTGGTTAGCGGCTCGTCGAGTAGCGACAGCAGATGGGCGCGGGTTCTCCCGAGACTCGCCGCCAGGTCGACGCCGCCCGGTGTGCCTTCCCACAGCGTTCCGACAGCACGGGCCGGATACCGCAGCACCGGCGCCCAGGGCTCCGCGGCCTTGACATGGACGCGGGGCCAGCCGAATGCGGTCGGGACCAGCACCAGGCCGCGCCCGGCCAGTCGGTGGGTATCGCCGAAGGCGGGCAGGTCGACCCGCAGTTGGCCGTCGGACCAGACGACGTCCTGGTGCAGTGCGGCGAAGACTCCGGCCGGGCCGCCGTCGGCGATCTGGCGGGCTCGATGGACGACGTCGTGCTCCAGCAGCCCACGCAGCCGCGGCCAGTGCGGTTCCAACGCGGCTTGCCAGTAGCCGTGAAGCGCGTCGGCAAGCGTCGGCAGGTGGGCGGCCGGGTCCTCGTACAGCGCGTCCAGGGCCAGGGGTCGGGCGGCGCCGAACACCCGCTCAAGGTCCTGTCGTACCAGCTCTGGTGGCGTATGCCGCACCGAGTCAATCTCGGCGGCCGGTTCGACCACCGGTGAGCGCGGCGCTGGGGCGAGGAAGCCGGGGGTGCGACGCCGGGCGCCGCAGGCGAGGGTGCGCAGGACCGGCGCGGTCGCCGCGGCACTTCGGTGCCGACGGACCCATGGCAGGTGAACGGCGTGCCCGCCGGGGTCGGCGGCCACCCGGATACTGGCAACCAGCTCCCACAGCGGCGAGACGGCGAAGCGGATCGTCGCGACGTCGGTGGCGCCAAAGGTCAGCGTCAGCATGAGGCGGCGCCAGCGACGCTCCTGGCAACCCGGGACGCCCGTTCCGGCGCCCTCGGAAGGGACCGCCATGACATCGACAGCACGCATAGGCGAACGACACGTAACGCGGCCGGGCCGCGGCGTCAATGTCCGCACCCGCCGTTTGCCGGTCGTTCTGGCAGCAGTCGCGACGGCTGTCGCGGGCCTCGCGGCACCTGCCGCGGCCGCCCCACTACCGGTGGATCCGTTGATCAAGTTGGTGAGTTTCGCAGGTAACGGTTGTCCGGCCCACCAAACAGAGACCGCTCCAGGACCAGGACAGGATCTGCGGTCCCAGCTCGATCTCCTATTCAAAGGATTCGAGGTGGTCAAGAACGCTGGCGACCGCCCGAACCGGCTGGTTGCCGAGTGCGCGGTCAAGTTCAAGATCATTTCGCCCGACGGTCGCGGCTACGCGCTGAGGGGCTTTGACCTCAAGGCAACTCCGATGATCAGTGAGCCTGGCTCCAAAGCGGTCGCCCAACTGACCTACAGCGTCGGTGGCACCGTTCTGGCCAGCTCTACAACCAACATCACCAAGCCCGACCACCTTGCCTCGTCCCGCGCGGTGCTTGACCTCACGCCCGCCGAAGCACGATGCGGTGACGTGACCATCGAAGCCAAGGCAAGAGTCACCCTAACCGCAACGACCACGACACAAATGGAACTTCTCACCGCACACACAATGGGCCTGCAAACCAACGAAGGAGGCGTCAACGCCGTCCCGTGTCCGTAGCTACTACGACCGGATGGGCGCCGCCTGCGAATCGGCGGCGCCCCTCCGCCGGCACCTGCCCGGCAGCGGCGGCGTGGAACCGGAGAGCTCTGGGCGGGCATGGGTGAGGTGGGCGGCGTTCATGCCTACCGGTCGGACTCATCGCCGCGATCGGCGCAGATCTCCTCGAACAGGTCTCGGGGGGACCGCTTGCCGGTCACCTCGGCGAGGTCCACCCGGCGCGGCGACGTGGGCTCCAGGGAGAGGCTGACAAGCAGGTCGACCCCATCCTCAGTGGGAATGGTGAGCTCCACCGCGCTGATCCGGTCGTCGGTAATGGTGACCCTGCCGCTGCCGGCCCTGCCGGTCAGAACACTGCTGAGATCGCTGGCGCGCATCGCTGAGGCCAGGTGAGCCGGTGCCTGGGCGATGGCGAGAGTGCCGTCGATCGTGCAGTTCACGGTGGCCGGATCCGCCTGCTCCTGGATGTCGCGAGCGCCGTACAGCCAGGTCAGGGCGCCCGCCTCGACGCCCAGCAGGCCGTCTACCGGGACGCCGTCGGTGTCGCCCTCGACCAGGTCGATGTCGAGGTACAGGCGGTTCTGGAGCAGGAAGGAGAAGATCGCGCCGTTGGGGTCTTCCGCGGTCGGCGCTTCGGTGACGGCGGCCGCGGTCTCGCTGGCCAGGTCGACGTAGCCGTGGCTGCGAATGACCGGGCCGCCGGGGTCGGTAGTCGCATTCGTCGAGTGGAAGCGGTAGTGGGCGGACTCGAAGGTCTTGTCCAACACCGCGCGTATGTCAAGCATCAGATGTGAACCCCTGATTGAACCTCTACTACTGGCTCGGCGGGCTTCTCATCCCCTGAATCGGTGATGAGGATCCGGCCCTTCAGCCCCTGCGTTGTCTCGTAGTTGTGCACACGCAGTAGCAGCCGCTCCGTCACCACTTGGCCGCGCGAGACGAGTAACACGTCACGAGCGCTGTACAGCTCGTCTGCGAGTTCATGACCCACCCGCAGGTCGTCGATGCCAATGTCTCGCACGGTCTCGTTGGGTATCCGCATGCCGGTCACCTGGGCGAACGCCCGCACGGTCTTGGCGTCATGGATCTTCCGGAATGACAGGGTTGCCAGGGCCAGGTCTGGCGGCATACCGCGCCACACCAGCGCGTCGTACTCCCGGACTGCCTGCAGGAGCCGTGCCCCCTCCGGGGCGTCGGCGGCCAGTGGGGTGAACGGTGTGCGGTCGGTGGGCAACTGGTGTCGGATGATCTTCCGCACCGCCTCCAGCCGGGGAATCTTCGCCAGCACGCTGTCGGCGAGCTTCGGCAGGCTGGCCAGCATGGCCGCCTCCGCCGGTGTGCCTGGGGCGGTACCGGCATCCAGCGAGGCCAGCGCCGATGGTGGCAGCGTGATGGCTCCGATCTCGCCGATCTGTGCCGCCATCTCGACCTGCCAGCTGTCGACGACTCCCAACGCTGAGCACAGCCGCTCGGCGAGGCGCCGTAGCCGGCCGGCGCGGCTGAACAGCGCCGGCTGGGCCATGCCGAGGGTGTCCATGAGCGCGTCTACGCAGCCTTTGAGAGTCGCTTGCAGTAGCTCACGTTCGGCTATCACCAGCCGGTGTTGCTCGGCTGCCGCCCCGACCACACTCCGTAGTTCCGGCCCGGGGCACGGCTTGACGAGGAAGCGGAAGACGCTGCCTTCGTTGATCGCAGCCAGCGCGCTCTCGGTGTCGGCATGGCCAGTCAACAGCACCCGGGTGGTCTCCGGCGCCACCTGGCGGGCCCGGGCGAGCACCTCCACGCCGGAAAGGCCCGGCATCCGCATGTCGGATACGAGCACCGCGAACGGCTCGGCGGCCAGCAGGGCGAGGGCCTCCTCCTGGCCGGTGGTCACCGTAGCGTCGTAGTGGCCACGCAGGTTGCGGCGCAGGCCGTCCAGAACGAATGCCTCGTCGTCGAGGCACAGCACGCGTGGCTGTGTCATGGCAACCTCCAGGTCCAGCGTCGGCGTTCCGTATGCGTGCTTGTCGATCTGCCCCTCTTGGCGCGGGTTCCGCACTACCGTTCTATTGTGGCAAATCGCGCGTGGGTGGTTCGCCTGAACATATGTGAAGGCATCACGGTCGGCGACCGGTCAGGGAAGTATCTCCCGCCACTACTGTTCGTTTTCGGCCCACCAAGCACCTACCAGGCTATTGACCAGCTTGGTCACCTCATCTGGGGTGAACGGCTTGGTCAGGCAGTAGTCCACGCCGTCTGGCCATGCCCGGGCGGCGCCGTTCAATGGTGTCGCGGCGGTCAGCATGAGCACCGGCACGGGGTCCCCGTCGCGGTCGCGGACGGTCCGGAGGACAGCGTGGCCGTCCAGGAGTGGCATGTCCGCGTCGAGCACCACGAAGTCGGGATGGACGGCCTCGAACGTACGCAGGCCGGCGAGCCCGTCGCCCGCCGTCTGAACGCTGTACCCCTGGTGTTGCAGGGCGTCGGTCAGCAGCTGGCACGTTCCGGGGTCGTCATCGATAACCAGGATCACGGTCACGAGCGCCGCTCCCGCCCCGAGCGCGATTCCCGCCCAGCGGTCCAGCCCTCGGCCCGGGCCGCTGCGTCGTCCGCCGCCCGTAACCAGTCGGTGGGGGCGTTGGCGAGCTGCGGGTGTGCCAGCAGCGAGGCCAGCTCCGCGTCGTGCGCGTCGTCGTCCGGATCGCGGGCGTCGGTCTGCTGCACCAGCAGGTACGCCGCGCGTACGGCCGCCGCCACGCCTAGCCCAGACGCGTCGGGAGTGTGCTCGCGGTCACGTTGGGCCACCGCAGCCACCACCGGCGTCGGCAGGCCCCACAGCCGTAGCAGCTCAACGCCCACGGCCCTGGTGGAGACATCCGGATCCCCGGCGGGCTGCCGGGCGAACCGGCCGACGTCCTGGAGGAGCGCCGCCGCATGCGCGTAGGGGCGGTTGCCCGGCGACGCGATCAGGGCCACCAGATCAGCGGTGGCCACGGCCTGCCGTACCGTCTCCGCCAGGCGCGGGGTGGGGCCCGGCCACAGCAGTTCTCCGGTGTCGGCCAGGCTTCGGATGGTCGGCGAGCCGACAGCGGCCACCGCGTTGCCCAACGAAGTGACCCGCGTTCGCGAGCTGAAGAACGGCGAGGCCGCCAGCTGGAACAACTTCGCGGCCAGCCCAACGTTGTGAGCCACCGCGTACGCCGCGCTGGCGAGATCGCCATCGGGCCTGCCTAGCAGCTTCCTCACCTGTTCCAGATGCTCCGGCGGGGTGGGCAGCGAGCGGACGGCGCCGGCCGCCCGTCGCACACGCTGGCCCTCGTCACCGACCTCAGCGGTACGGGACGGGCGGGCAGTGAGCTCGGTGATCACGCCAGCCACCTGCTCGACGTCTGCTGGCTTGTTGAGGAACCGGTGCCCCGCGATCGCGACTCGAATCGCGGCGGCCGGCTCAGTGTGCCCGGAAAGCACCACCCGGGCCACCTCCGGATGATTTTGGCTGATCCTGGTGAGCAGCTCGGCGCCGTCCATCCCCGGCATCCGCATGTCGGACAGCACGATGTCGTGCGGCGTGGCGGCCAGCATTTCGAGGGCCTGGGCGCCGCTGGTAGCGAACGCCATCTCCCACCTGTGCCGGTACGCGCGCAGCGACCGGCGCAGCCCGTCGAGGATGCGCGGCTCGTCGTCGACGAAAAGCACTCGCGTTGTCACGACCGCACTCCCGTCCGGCCGCCGACAGGCAGCTGGATCACGATCTCGGTGCCCTCGCCGGGCGCCGAGCGCACCGAGATCGCACCGCCGTGCTTGTCGACCACCGATCGCGCCAGCGCCAGTCCCTGGCCGGTTCCCTTGCCCACCTCCTTGGTGGTGAAGAACGGCTCGAAGATCAACTCATGCAGCTCCGGCGGGATGCCGCAACCGTCGTCGGCGATGGTCACCACGGCCGTTCCGTCCACCAGCCGGGTCGCCACCCGGACCTGCCCGCGGCCATCCCGGCCCCGCATGGCGTCGGCGGCGTTGACCAACAGGTTGAGGAATACCTGGTTCAGGTCGCCGATGTGGCACAGCACCTCGGGCAGGTCACCGAGGTCGACATGCACGTCGGCCACATACTTCACCTCGTTGCGGGCGACGGTGAGCGTCGTCTCCAGCGCCTTGTTGATGTCGGCGTACGCAGGATGGCCGTCATCCTTGTAGCTGAACGACTTCATAGCCCGTACCAGAGATGCCACCCGGTCGATGCCTTCCAGGCTCTGCGCGACCGCGATCGGCACCTCGTCGGTGAGGTACTCGATGTCGGCCTCCTCCTCGGCTTCGGCGGCGTGGCGAAGCCGGTCCTCCCACGGCACCGGCGCCGCGCCCTCCACCGCGTCGCCGGTGATGCCAAGGCACTTGCGGTACACCGTCAGCAGGTCCAGCATCTGCTGGTAGGAGGTGGCCAAGAACCGGGTGTTGTCACCGACGAACTGGATCGGCGTATTGATCTCGTGGGCGATGCCGGCCGAAAGCCGACCCAGTGACTCCAGCTTCTGGTCATGCCGGGACTCGATCTCCTGCCGCTGCCGCTCCTGCTCCGCTGTCACGTCCCGGAACACGATCACCTGACCACCGACCTTCGCGCCCAGCCGCAGCGGGGCGACCGAGTACGAGATGGCGACAGTGACGCCGTCGGGCTGCACGATCGTCGTGGCGCCGGTCTGCGTGCCGTCGACCGCGGCTCCCACCGCACAATCCTCACTGGCGCCGGAGAGGGTCCGGATGGCCTGCGACACCGGCAGGCCGCACAACTCCTCCCGCGAGCGGCCCAGGATCTGCGCCGCCGCCGGATTGACCGACAGGACTGTGCCGTGCTCGTCTACCGTGCACAGCCCTTCGGCCATATGGTCCACGACCACGGACCGGAACTGCTCCGCCTCGACCCGCGCGGTGATGTCCACGACCGCCATCGCGACGCCGATTACCAGCCCGTCGTCGGTCAACGGGTAGAAGTTGGCCAGCCAGGAGTGGACGACGTCCGGGGCGGCGGGGCTCACCCAGGTGACCTCGACGCCCAGCGCGGGACGTCCCTCCGACAGCACACGGCGGCAGAGCGGGCCAACCGTCGGCCAGAGCCTGTCGGCGACCTCGGTGAGCGGGCGGCCGACAAGCTCGGCGGCGACCTCGCTGCCCATCATGGCGGCCAGCGTGGCGTTGACCTGGACGATGCGCAGATCCCAGTCAGTGAACCCGATTCCCACCGGCGCTGCGGACAGCAGCATCTCAAGCCGAGCCAACGCATGCGCGGTCTCTTGCTGCGCGCGGCGCAGCCCGGCCTCAAGCTCCTTCTGCTCGTGGATATCGGTGGCGGTGGCGACCCACCGAACCATCCGCCCCTCAGCGTCGTGGAGGGGCAGGTTCCGGAAGCGGTGCCAGCGGTACTGGCCGTCGGCACGCCGCAACCGGCAGTCGATGCTGTACTCGGCGCCGTTCCGGCTCGCCGTCAGCCACGCCCGCGAGACGTCCGTGACGTCATCAGGGTGCACCGCCGCGACCCAGTCGTCGGCAGGGTCGACTTCGCCGGTGCTTCCGCCGTACTCCAGCGCCCACCGGTTGACGTACAGCGTTCGGCCGTCCCGCCCGGCCACCCACACGATGTGTGGGACAGAATCGGCGACCAACCGCAGGTCCTCGTCGGCGAGGGTGTACTCCGTCCGGGTATTGGCGCTGGTGGGCATAAGTGTCCTCCGGGGGTCCCGTCGCGCTGTCGTCCTGCCGGCCCATCGGTTCACCAGGCGCTGACCTGAGACCTCGGCGCGGTGGCCACGATCCTGTGATGTTGGCGTTCAGGGCGCCATCCCGGGACGAAGTTGGCGGACGCTCAGCTGCGCCGCGGCGCAGCGGCGGCCTGGCGATGCGGTCTGAGCCAGGACCGGCCGACGAAGCGTGTCCAGCCGTCGGGTAGCTGGACGTCTTCTCCGGCGCCAAGTCGCAGGCCGAGGTTCATGACCCGGTCGTAGCCGGGGCCATGTCCATCATCGTGGTAGCTGCTGCCACCGACTCAAAGGCGGCGTCGATCTGCGCCCGGATGTCGCCCATCCTCACCATCGGCACGACGACACCGCTCCGCCGACCGCAGCGGTGTCCCACCCGATTCTGCCGACAGCGTTCGGCGCTCTGGCGGCGGCTTCACGGGCGTGGCACGCGCTCCGCGGTCGGCGGGCGCCGTTGTCCTGCCATCAGCTCTTCGCAGCGCACCTGGTACCAGGCCTCCCTTGTGGCGGCGGGCAGTGGGAGGCCGCCCGGTACGGGACAGTCTCGAGCGAGGCGGTTGTCGCCAGCATCGGGGAGATCCCTACCCCCGCCACGGCTGTCGGTCTGCCACGATGACGGGATGGATGAGAACCTCACGCCCATCCTTCGCGCGGAGGATGCTCGAACGTCTGCCGCCTGGTACGGACGGCTCGGTTTCGTCTGGCAGTGGGAACATCGGTTCGAGCCGGGCTTCCCGTTGTTCCTGTGCGTCTCGCGTGGGTCGATGCAGATTTTCTTGTCCGAGCATCGCGGCGACGCTCGACCCGACACGCTTCTTTATCTCTATGTCACGGATCTGGAGGCGGTGGCGACCGAGTTCAGGGCGCCCATCGAGGAAGCCCCATGGGGGCGGGAGGTCCACCTGAAAGATCCGGACGGTAACCGCCTGCGTGTTGCGGCGATCTGAGTGGCGGTCGTGGAGCCGCCTCGAAGAGGGAGCATGTGACGACCCGGTACTTGATCTCGTTCATCGACGGCGCGATGGACCACATCCCCGACGAGGACTGGGCCGACGTGGGCGAGGCGTCGCACGCGGTTGTCCGGGAGGCCCACCTCGCCGGGGTCTGGGTGTTCGGCGCCGGGCTCGAACGGCAGCGGGCGAGCGTCGTGGCCCCGGACGGGACGGTCACCGACGGCCCCTACCCGGAGACCAGGGAGGTCATCGGCGGGTTCTCGATCGTCGACGTGGCCTCACGCGAGGAGGCGCTGGCTTGGGCCGCGAAGATTGCCGTGGCTTGCCGCTGCACACAGGAGGTGCGGGAGCTCATGCCAGACGCTGAGCAGGACGCGATGCTCCGGTCAGGCTGACTTGCGGCACGCCGTTGCGATCGAAGCCGTCGACCGTAGCCAGCGACGGCCGGGCGAGGTCGGCGCCCACGCCCGGCACGGACAGGCAGCCTTTGGGCTCGGTGGTGATGCCGGCGAACGTTGGCGCCGCGGTGAGGGTGGGGTTCAGGATGTGCCCGACGAACCGACGATGCAGCACGGCGCTCCGTGGGACGCCTGGACGCGTCGCAAGCTCGCGTGCGCGCTGGCTAGGCTGTCCCGGATGACGACGCCAGGACCGGGCCCGAGCCGGACCGGTCCCGGAAGCGGGCCGGTTCCCATCGCCGGGCCGGCGGCAGCCGGACGGCCCGGGCTTAGCCTGCCTGGCCTGAGTCTGCCCGGCCTGGTGGACCTCATTGGTCTCGCGTTGGTGTGGGGCTCCGGTTTCCTGGCGATCAAGTTGGCCCTGCGCGGGTTCAATCCGGTGCAGATCGTCTTCGTCCGGCTGCTGCTCGGCGCCCTCGTGCTGACACCGCTGGTGTTCGCGCGCGGGCTGAGCCTGCCACGCGAGCGTGGCGTCTGGGGGCATCTGTTCGTCGCGGCGTTGGTCGCCAACGCGATCCCGTACGTGTTGTTCGGCATCGGCGAGCAGACCATCGGCTCGAACACTGCCGGGGTGATCAACGCGACCACCCCGCTGTGGACCCTGGCGCTGGCCTTCCTCGCGGGCGTCGATCGTCAGGTGACGGTGTGGAAGGCGGCGGGGTTCGGCGTGGGTTTCGTCGGAGTTGTGGTGATGTTCGCCCCGTGGCAGTCCGCCGGCGAGTTCGCCAGCTGGGGTGGCCTGGCCATCGTCGGGGCGGCGCTCTGCTACGGCGTCAGCTACGTCTACATGGGTCGGTATCTGACCGGTCGCGGCATCCCGCCGATGGTCCTGGCGGCCAGCCAGCTCATCGCCGGCTCGGCGCTGCTGGGGCTGGCGATGCCGGTCGCCGGGATGGACCCGCCCCGGTGGCGGGCGGACGCCGTGGTGAGCCTGCTTATTCTCGGCGTCGTCGGCACGGGCCTGGCGTACCTGCTCAACTACCGTCTCATCGAAGCCGACGGCCCGGCAGTCGCGTCGACAGTCACCTATCTGCTGCCGCTGGTGGCCGCCGCGCTGGGCTGGTTCGTGCTCGGCGAGACCCTCACGGCGTCCGCGATGATCGGCGTCGGCCTGGTCCTCGGCGGGGTGGCGCTGGCCCGCCGAGGACCTACGCCCAGACCTGCCCGGCCAGCAAGGTGACGGCGTCGTCGGCGTCGCCGGTGTAGGCGCCAGTCGACAGGTACTTCCACCCGCCGTCGGCCACCAGGAAGACGATGTCGGCGGCCCTGCCGTCCCGCGCCGCCTGCCGGGCCAGGACCGCGGCCACCTGCGCCGCCGCCCCGGATGACAGCCCGACGAACAACCCCTCGCCTCGCAGCAGCTCCCGGGCGCGCCGGACGGCGTCCTCGGCGCCGACGCTGAACCGTCGGCTGAGCACCGACGCGTCGTACAGCTCCGGCACGTAGCCTTCGTCGATGTTGCGTAGGCCGTACACCAGCTCCCCGTACCGGGGCTCGGCGGCGACGATCTGCACGCCCGGCTGGTGTTCACGCAGGTAGCGGCCCACCCCCATGAGGGTGCCGGTGGTGCCCAGGCCCGCGACGAAGTGGGTCACCGTCGGCAGGTCGCGGAGCACCTCCGGGCCGGTCCCCTCGTAGTGGGCGCGGGCGTTGGCCTCGTTGCCGTACTGGAACAGCAGGACCCATTCGGGATTCTCAGCCGCCATCGCACGGGCTTTGGCGACCGCCCCGTTGGAGCCGCCAGCCGCCGGGGAGAACTCGATCTGCGCGCCGTAGGCGGTCAGCAGCGACACCCGCTCAGGAGAGACGTTCTCGGGCATGACGCAGATCAGCCGGTAGCCGCGCACCGCGGCGATCATCGCCAGGGCGATGCCGGTGTTCCCGCTGGTCGGCTCCAGCAGCGTCGCGCCGGGCTTGAGCCGGCCGTCGTCCTCGGCGGCGGCGACCATGGCCAGCGCCGCCCGGTCCTTGACGCTGCCGGTCGGGTTGCGGTCCTCCAGCTTCGCCCACACCCGCACCTCGGGGGCCCCGGGCGCCGTCTGCGGGGCCAGCGAGCGCAGCCGCACCAGCGGGGTATCGCCGCTGGCGTCGAGCGGATTGTCGTAGCGCGCCATGTCGTCAGCTCTCGGTGGGGGTGGCCGGTGCGGATCAGTAGGTCGGCAGGCTGGGATCGACGTCGCGCACCCAGGCCAGGACGCCGCCGTGGACGTGGACGGCGTCGCGGAACCCGGCAGCGTGCAGCGCCGCCAGCGCCTCGGCGGACCGGACGCCCGACTTGCAGTGCAGGACGAGCTGCCGGTCCTGCGGCAGCCCCGCCAGAGCGGCCCCGGAGACGATGTCCCCCTTGGGAACAAGCTGACTGCCGGGGATCCGGACGATGTCGTACTCGGCCGGCTCCCGCACGTCGATGAGCAGGAAGTCCTTGCCGGCGTCGCGCCACTCGCGCAGCTCGACGGCGGTGATGGTCGCGGTGGCCGTGGCGTCGGCCGCCTCGGCGGAGAGGGCGCCACAGAAGTCGTCGTAGTCGGCCAGCAGGTCCGTCTGGGTGGCGTCGGGGCCGCACAGGTCGCAGGCCGGGTCCTTGCGGACCCTGATCTTGCGGTAACTCATCTCCAGCGCGTCGTACACCATGAGCGAGCCGACCAGCGGCTCGCCGATCCCGGTCAGCAGTTTGATCGCCTCGGTGACCTGGATCGACCCGATCGACGCGCACAACACGCCGAGCACCCCGCCCTCGGCGCACGAGGGGACCATGCCGGGCGGCGGGGGCTCGGGATACAGGCAGCGGTAGCAGGGGCCGTGCTCCGCCCAGAACACCGAAGCCTGCCCGTCGAACCGGTAGATCGAACCCCACACGTACGGCTTACCGAGCAGCACCGCCGCGTCATTGACCAGGTACCGGGTGGCGAAGTTGTCGGTGCCGTCGACGATGAGGTCGTACTGGGCGAAGATCTCCCGGACATTCTCCCGATCCAAAGCGACCGGGTGAAGGACCACCTCGACGTGCGGGTTGATCTCCCTGATCGACGCGGCGGCGGACTCGGCCTTCGGACGTCCGATGTCCGACTGGCCGTGGATGATCTGCCGTTGCAGGTTCGACTCGTCGACCGTGTCGAACTCCACGATCCCGAGCGTGCCCACGCCCGCGGCGGCCAGGTACATAAGCGCGGGCGAACCCAGTCCGCCGGCGCCCACGCAGAGCACCCGGGCGGCTTTCAGCCGGCGCTGACCCTCTACCCGCACATCCGGAATGATCAGGTGCCGGGAGTAGCGGCGGACCTCGTCGATGGACAGTTCGGCGGTCGGCTCGACCAGCGGTGGCAGTGACACGTCAGACCTCACGAATCATTGGGACGGCAGCGGGTCATGGGCGGAGCGGGTCATCGACGGCGGGTCCAGTTGGGGCGGCAGCGGCCGGTCAGCCGCCGGCGACCGCGGGCAGGATCGTCACCGTGTCGCCGTCGCCGACCGGCGTGTCGAGCTGGCCGGTGAAGCGCACGTCCTCGTCGTTGACGTAGACGTTGACGAATCGGTGCAGCGCGCCCTCGGCGTCAAGGAGCCGGCCGGACAGGCCAGGGTGCCGGCCGTCGAGGTCGGCCAGCAGGCCGGCCAACGTCGAGCCGACCCCGTGGACGGTCTTCTCGCCCCCGGTGACCGGGCGCAGGATGGTCGGAATAGTGACGGTGACGCTCATCTGTCGCTCCTTCGTAGATCTTGCCAACGCGCTCGGGGTCGGTGCAGGCGTTCGGGGTCACGGCAGGCGTTCGGGACGCGGGGCGCCGAACGTCTCCACCGCGACGTAGCGGCCCCGCTCCGGCACGAACCGGAACAGCCTGGCGCCGCGCGCCCCGTCGGCGGTGGCGTCGACGACCAGGTGGTCGACCGGGTACACAGGCTGACCGTCGAGAACGGCGAACCGGGCGTCCTCGTCGCTGAAGTACGCGCCCACGTCCGGGTGGGAGTGGTAGACGACCAGCACCGGGTCGTCCCCGTCGAAGGAGTCAGCCAGCTCCTGGAGCGCGCCGAGGTCGAACGCGTATCCGGTGGCGGTGGTGCGGTCGCCGGCGTCGTCCCGCCGCCCGTGCCACTGGTCACGGATGTTGCGGCAGCGCCGGGCCCCGCTGACGCGGACGAAGCCGCAGCACTCGGACGGGTAGGCGTCCAGGGCGTGGTCGAAGATCTCGGCAAGTTGCTCGGGCGTTGGCGCTGAGCTGGGCATGGCGTCCTCGGGGCTGGGTCCGCGACCGCGTCGCGGAGGTCCGGTCAGGTCGCGGCCGCCGGGCGGCGGGGCTGACCAGCCGCCGGAGCGAAGGCGCGCTCACGCGTCGCGTCCGGTAACGGATCCCGGCGGCGGTTCAGGAAGCCGGACAGATGGCGCTGCGAAAGCGCCCGAGGTCGATGTGCCGGCGGCTGACCAGCCGAACGCCCCCATCGTGCGGCCCGACGAGGGCCGGCCCGGCGAGAACGTGGCCGGCGGGGCCGCAGCCGTCAGCGAGCCGGGAGGCCCGGGCGGCGGTCGTCGGCGCGGTCACGGGCTCGATGGTGCCAGAGGATCGCGCCCGGCGCCAGGCAGCGGGCAACGTGCGTGCCACCCGGCGCCAATGTCCGCGGATGTCGCGGCGCCTCCCGCGGAGTTCGGGACAGCGCCGGGAGCCCGCCGGTGACAGGATGCCGGCAGACGGCCGGGCCCCGCGGCCGGTCACGGAGGGAGTCCAATGAGCGTCACAGACCCGGCGGACCGTCGGCCGACCGCGACGCCGGGCAGCGGGCGCTCCGGTGGCAGGTCGCGGATCGGCCTGCAAATCACGTTGGGGGCGCTGGCCTGCATTCCGCTCGTCACCGGTCTGATGGACCTGCTTCTGGGGGTAGGTGTTCTTCCGGGGCGGCCGACGGCCGACGCGAACATCGAGAGCAACTACCGTTACTTCGCCACGTTCTGGCTGGCAGCTGGACTGCTCATCGTGTGGATCATCCCGAGGGTCGAGCGCGCTACCTGGCCGTTGCGGGCCCTGTGCGCGACTGTCTTCGTCGGTGGGCTCGCCCGGCTGCTGGCCATGGCGGTCCACGGGCAGCCCCACCTGCTATTCCAGGCGGCGACCGTTCTGGAGCTGACGGCGCCGCCGGTACTGGTGTGGTGGCAGTCCCAGCAGCCCCGGCAGTAGGCCGCACCGGGTGCAGACCGGTTGCGGGTGGGTGGCGCCCGCCGCCAGAACATCAGGACACCCCCCGCGCCGGTCGATCAATGGGCAATGACCAAGCACAGCACGTCCCGCCGCAACGTCCTCACCGGCGCGGCCGCCGCCGGGCTCGGCGTCCTCGGCGCCACCCGACTGCTGGGCCGGCCCGTGACCGGCGCCCCCGCCGGCGGCGCGGCGATGAACGGCGCGGCCGGCGTCGCCGCCCTGACCCCCAGCGCCGCGCCGCTGACTCCCAGCGCGACGCCTTTGACTCCCAGCGCGGCGCCGGCCGGCACAGCGGCGGCCGCCGGACTGCCCACGGCCAGCGCGAACACCACCGGAACGACGCTCGCGTCAGGCCTCGTCGACGCCGACCCCCTGACCCACCTGCTGCGCCGCGCCACCTACGGCGCCACCCCCGAATCCCTCACCGAGGTCCGGACCCTGGGCGCCGCCGCCTGGATCGAGCGCCAACTCGACCCCGCCGCCATCGCCGACCCGGTCTGCGACGACCTGCTCACCCGCCTGCCCATGGCCCGCATGACGATCACCCAGGTCCGTGGCGAGGTCACCGCCGGGCGGATGGTCAAGTACGGGTGGGAGGCGATGTACCAGGTCGGCTACGCGGCCGTCGCCCGCGCCGCCTGGAGCCGACGACAGCTCTTCGAGGTCATGGTCGACTTCTGGTCGAACCACCTCAACGTCACCTGCCCGTTCGACCAGGGCTGGGACAACCGGCCCGACTACGACCGCGCCGTCATCCGCCCGCACACCCTGGGCCGATTCGCGGACATGCTCAAGGCCAGCGCCAAACATCCGGCGATGCTCAACTACCTGGACAACCGCTCGTCCACCAAGACCCGGCCGAACGAGAACTACGCCCGCGAGCTGATGGAGCTGCACACCGTCGGCCTCATCCACACCGAGGACGATGTGCAGAACGCCGCCCGGCTCCTCACCGGACTCACCACCGACACCAACAACGGGCTGTACCGGTACTCGTCCACCAGCCACGCGGTCGGGGCGGTGAAGGTGCTCGGCTTCAGCCACGCCAACAGCACCGCCGGCGGCGGCGAGGCCGCCGCGATGGCCATGCTCGATCACCTCGCGTCGCACCCGGCGACAGCTGCCCGCCTCGCCCGCAAACTGTGCGTGCGGTTCGTCGCCGACGACCCGCCGCAACCGCTTGTCGACCGGCTCGCGGCCGTGTACCTGGCGAACGGGACGGCGATCAAGCCGGTGCTGCGGGAGCTGTTCAGATCCGCCGAGTTCGCCGCCGCCGCCGGGGGCAAGGTCCGGACCCCGTACGAAGGCGTCATCGCGACCATCCGCGCCCTCGGGCTGGCCCCCGAGCAGAAGACCGTCAGCAACCCGGGCTGGCACGGGCTGCGCTCGCTGTACTGGATGGTCGACTCCCTCGGTCAGGCGCCCATGGCCTGGCACCCGCCAAACGGCTACCCCGATGTCGCGGCCGCCTGGGCGTCACCGGCCGGACTCCTGGGCCGATGGAACGAGAACCTCAACCTCGCCGCCGGCTGGTGGCCCAAACAGCTCACCCGCCCCGCGTCGATGCTGGCGCACCTGGCCGGGCCGCTGCCGGCCACCTACGGCGGGCTGGTCGACGCCTTGACCCGCCGGCTGCTCGGCGTGGTCGTCGCCGAACGACACCGGACGGCGCTCGCCGCCTTCTACGGCAAAACCCCCGGCAGCGCCCTGCGCGCCACCGACGCCGCCGCGACCTGGGCGTTCCCGTACCTGGTCGCGCTCATCCTCGATTCCCCCTACTTCCAGGCCAGGTGACCCTCACGATGACCACACCCTGCGGCTGCCCCGAACACGAGCGGGCCACCGGAATGACCCGACGCGGCCTGCTCGGCCGCGCCCTGGCCGTCGGCGCCGCCGGCGCGTTCGGCGGGCTGGCCGCCGACACCCTGTCCACCTCGCTGGCCTTCGCCGACTCTGGCTACCAGGGCGACGTCCTGGTCGTGCTGTCGCTGCGCGGCGGCTTTGACGGGCTCAACGTCGTCGTCCCGCACGGCGACCCGAACTACTACCTGGCCCGCCCGCAGATCGGCGTGCCCAGGTCGATGCTGCTCGGCGCGGACGTCATGTTCGGCCTGCACCCGGCGATGGCGCCGTTGCTGCCGTTCTGGCAGGCAGGCACGCTCGGCGCCGTCCACGCCGTCGGACAGCCGAACCCCACCCGGTCCCACTTCCAGGCGATGGAGGAGATGGAACGGGCCGCCGCCGGCACCTCGCTGCGGACCGGATGGCTCGACCGGATGCTCGGCGTGAACGGCGCCACCAGCCCGTTCAACGGCGTCGCCGTCGGCTCGGCGATGACGCCGCGGGCGTTCGCCGGGCCCACCCCCGACCTCAGTGTCCGGTCCCTCGACGACTTCGCGCTGTCCGGCGAGGCTGCGGGGCGCCCGATGGCGGCCACCCTGCGGGCCCTCTACGACGACGCCCCGCCCGCGATGGCGACCCCCGCCGCCGCCGTCGACTCCGCCCTGGCCACCACCGCCGCGCTGCGCTCCGCCGGCTACACCCCGGCCAACGGCGCCGTCTACCCCGACAGCGAGCTGGGCGCCGCGCTGCGCGACGTCGCCCGGCTCGTCAAGGCCAAGGTCGGGCTGATGGCCGCCACAGTGGACTTTGGCGACTGGGACTTCCACGAGAACATCGGCACGCCCGTCAAGGGGCAGCGTCTCCACGACCACCTGGCCGACGTGGCGGCGGCGCTCGCCGCGTTCGCCGCCGATCTCGGGCCGACCGGGCTGGCCGGGGTGACCCTGCTGACCCTCAGCGAGTTCGGCAGACGGGTCGCCGAGAACGGCTCGCGGGGCGCCGACCACGGGCACGGCAACGCGATGCTGTTGCTCGGCGGCGGCGTCCGGGGCGGCCGGGTGCACGGCCGCTGGCCGGGACTGGCGCCAGCCCAACTCGTCGGCGGCGACCTGGCCGGGACCACCGACTACCGGGCGGTTATCGCCGAGATCCTGCAACGACGGTGCGGGCTCGGTGACATCAACGCGGTCTTTCCGGGCGTCACAGCGGCCGGACTGGGGCTGGTCACCCCGCTGTCGGGCCGGGCCGGCGTCGGTCCGACGATGAGCACCACCCTGCCCACCCCCACCGGGTGACCGGCGACACGCCGGGCCGGGCCCTCCCACCTGAGCCGATGCCCCTGGTTTGGCCGCCTGCTGACGTCGCCGCCGGGATCCGGGCAAGATGGGCGCATGACCGGCTACCCGTGGCCCATCCAGACCACCCGCCTCGACAACGGGCTCCGGGTTGTCGTCAGCCCCGACCACGACGCCCCGGTGGTGGGCGTCAACCTCTGGTATGACGTCGGCTCGCGGCACGAGCCCCCCGGGCAGACCGGGTTCGCGCACCTGTTCGAACACCTCATGTTCGAGGGCTCGGCGAACGTCGCCAAGACCGAGCACATGCGTGCCGTGCAGGGTTCCGGCGGCACCCTCAACGCCACCACCAACCCGGATCGCACCAACTATTTCGAGAGCGTGCCGTCCGAGCACCTGGAGTTGATGCTCTGGCTGGAGGCCGACCGGATGGGGGGCCTGGTCCCGGCGCTGACCCAGGAGACGCTGGACAACCAGCGGGACGTCGTCAAGAACGAGCGCCGGCAGCGGTACGAGAACGTCCCGTACGGCGACTTCTGGCTGCGGCTGCTGCCGCTGATGTACCCCGCCGGGCATCCGTACCACCACGCGACGATCGGCTCGATGGACGACCTCAACGCCGCCACCCTCGACACGTTCCAGGCGTTCCACGCCACCTACTACGCCCCGGACAACGCCGTGCTCACCGTCGCCGGGGACGCCGAGCCGGAGCGGGTCTACTCGCTCGCTGAGCGGTACTTCGGTCGCATTCCCGCCAAGGGCGGCTTCCCGCCGCCGCCGGATGGCCACGACCCGGCGCCGTTGGCCGGACCGGTCCGCGAGGACGTCACCGCCGAGGTCCCGGCGGCCCGGATCTACCTGTCGGCGCGCACCGCGCCGTTCGGCCGGCCCGAGTACGACACGGCCACGGTGCTGGCGGCGGTGCTCGGCGCCGGTCGTGGCGCCCGGCTGTACCAGCGGCTGGCTGAGGGCGTCCGGATCGCCCAGCCGGACTACGTGGCCGCCTACGGGATCGACCTGGCCCACGCGCCCGCCCCGGTCATCGCCACCGTCACCGCCCGTCCGGGAGTGGACGGCGACGAGCTTGAGGCGGGCCTCGTGGGCGCGATCGACGAGGTCCTCGCCGACGGGGTCACCGCCGCGGAGGTCGAGCGGGCGCAGGCCCTGCTCACCTCGTCGTGGTGGCGGCAGACGCAGACCGTCGCCGGGCGGGCCGACGTGCTCGGCCGTTACGCCACCCAGTTCGGCGACCCGGCCCTGGCCGGGCAGCGGCTGCCGGCGCTTCAGGCGGTGACGGCCGAACGCGTCTCGGCGTTGGCCGCCGAGGCGCTGGCGCCCGACCGCCGGATCACCGTGCGGTACCTGCCCGAGACGAAGGAGAACCGATGACGCTGGTGTCCGAACGTCCGGGGCCGGGTCAGGCCCGGCCGTACACGTTTCCGCGCATCGTCCGGCTGCGGGTTGCCGGCGGGCAGGTATTGGCCGCCCACCTGCCCGGCCGTCCGCTGGCTGTCGCCGCGCTGCTGCTCGACGCCGGGGCCAGCCGGGAGCCGGACGGCCGCGAGGGCACCGCCTCGGTGTTGCTCAAGGCCATTGAGGAGGGCACCGCGGTCCGGGACGCCACCGCGTTCGCGCTGGCCATGGAGCGGCTCGGCGCCTCGCTGTTCACCAGTGTCGACTGGGACAGCGCCGCCGCTGGCGTCGAGGCGCCGACCGACCGGCTGCTGGCCGCCGTCGGACTCCTGGCCGAGGCGGTGCGTACGCCTCGGCTGGACCCGGACGATCTCAACCGGGTCCGCGACGACGAGGTGTCGGCGCTGCGGATGGAGTGGGCCAACCCGGGACCGCGGGCCGACGCGGCGCTGCGGGCCGCGCTCTTCGGCCACCAGCGGCCCGGTCGGCCGGCGCACGGCGACCCCGACTCGGTCGCCGGTCTCCGCGTCGAGGATCTGAGCGCCTTCCACGAGCGGTGGCTCCGCCGACCCGGCGTGCTGCTGGTCGCCGGAGATCTGGACCGGCTCGACCTGTCCTCGCTCGGGTCGGTGGCGTTCGCCGGCACCGGCGAGCCGACCACACCGGAGTCGGGGCTGGTCGGCGCCGAGCTGGCCGGTTCCCGGCGGATCATCCTCGTGGACCGGCCCGGGGCGGTGCAGTCGACGCTGCGGCTGGGCCATCTCGGCCCGCACCGGGCCCACCCCGACCACGTCCCGGTGACACTCGCCGGCACGGTCCTGGGCGGAGCGTTCACCTCGCGGCTCAACCACCTCATCCGCGAGGTGCGCGGTTACACCTACGGCATCCGGGGCGAGTTCGTGTTCAGCCGCCGGTTCGGTCGGTTCACCGTGAGCACGTCGGTGCAGACGGCGGTGACCGGGCCGGCCCTGGCGGACACCGTCGCCGAGATCGTCCGGACCAGGGCGGAGGGCGTCACCGAGGACGAGCTGGCGGTCGCCCGGACCTGGCGGGCCGGGCAGCTGTCGGTGGAGATGCAGACCCCGGCCGCCATCACCGACGCCCTGGCGACCCTGGTGACGCACGACCTGCCCGATGACTACCACGCCATGCTGCGTGAGCGTCTGCTGTCGACCTCGGTGGCTGACGCGTCGCGGGCGGCCTTGGCGCACCTACGCCCCGACGACCTGGTGATCGTGGTCGAGGGTGACGCCGCCGTGGTGCGCGCGGACCTGGCGTCCACCGGCCTCGGCGAGGTGGTCGACGCCGTCGGCTAGCGCCGCGCGTGAAGCTACGGCACGGTGTCAAGCCTCGCGGACCGGGCTGTGATGAACCTATGATGTCGATGGCTCTGTCGATACTTTGTGGACGGCTTGTTGAGGTCCGATGAATACCCGCAACTGGTCGATCCGTTCGAAGATGATCGCCCTGCTGGTGGCGCCAGTGGCGGCGATGCTGCTGCTGTGGGGTTACGCGGTGTCGTTGGCGGCCAGGCCGGCGGTCCAGCTGCTGCGCTTTGAGACGCTGTCCGAGCAGGTCGCCGAGCCGGCCGAGCGCCTGGTCACCGAGCTGCAGCGGGAGCGTCAGCTCTCGTTGGTCTACCTCGGTGGGCAGAGTCCGCTGCCGTCGATGGACCAGCACCGGGACAACACCGACCGGGCCGCCGCCGTGTTCCGTCGGCTGTCGTCCGATCCGGACGCCCGCGATGCGCTGCGCGGCGCCGCGGTGGGCCGGTTGGCTGAGGTGCACGTCGTCCTGGACTCGCTCGCCTCCGGCCGGGCGCTCATCGACCGTCGGGAGGTGAACCGGGTCGGCGCCCTGGCGGTGTACACGGTGATCATCGACGCGGTGTTCCAGCTGCTTCCGGCGATCGCGGCCGTCGGGGACCAGGAGCTGGGCCCCCGGGCCCGGTCGTTGATCAGTCTGAGCCGGTCCCGGGAGCTGTTGGCTCAGGAGGACGCCCTGGTGTCCGGCGCGCTGCGGGCCGGCCGTTTCGTTGACGACGAGGCGAGCAAGGTCAGCCAGTTGATCGGCCTGCGACGGCTGCTGGCCGGCGACGCGGCGGCGGCGCTGCCTGAGTCAGGTCGCGCGGGTTTCCGGGCGTTGACGACCAGCCGTGCGGCCACCGACCTGGTTGCCATGGAGGACGTTCTGGTGGCCAGGGCCCGCCCCAACGAGGCCCCGCCGGTGGAGACACGGCAGTGGCGCGAGGCGGCGGGCGGCGTGGCCGCGGCAGCCCGGGCTTTCGAGGTCGGCCAGGCCCGAGCGGTGGCCGCGCAGGCCGAGCCGATCGCGGTGCGGATCGTCCTGAGGCTCGCTCTCGCCGGCATCCTGGGCCTGCTGGCGTTGCTGGCCACGATCCTCATCTCGGTGCGGATCGCCCGGTCGGTGCTCGACCGGCTCGGTCAGCTTCGGCAGGCCGCGTTGGAGCTGTCCGGCGAGCGCCTGCCCGGGGTGGTGGCGAGGCTCAGGCGGGGCGAGGAGGTGAACGTCGCCGAGGAGGCGCCGGCGCTGTCGTACGGGCCGGACGAGTTGGGGGAGCTGGGTCGGGCTTTCGCGCAGGTGCAGCGCACGGCGGTGCGGGCGGCGGTCGACGAGGCGGCGTTCCGCAAAGGCCTCAACGATGTGTTCCTCAACATCGCCCGCCGTAACCAGACGTTGCTGTACCGGCAGCTGGCGCTGCTGGACGCGATGGAACGCGACGCCATCGACCCGGACGTGCTGGCCGATCTCTTCCGCGTCGATCATCTGGCTACCCGGATGCGCCGGCACGCGGAGGATCTGGTCATCCTCGCCGGAGCGCGCCCGAGCCGGGGCTGGCGGGAGCCGGTGCCGCTCGTCGATGTGATCCGCGGCTCGGTGTCCGAGGTGGAGGACTACGCCCGGGTCGATGTGCGGGCGGGGGCAGCCGTGGCGGTGGTCGGGCGGGCCGTCGGAGATGTGATCCATCTGTTGGCTGAGCTGGTGGAGAACGCCACGTCGTACTCGCCGCCGCAGAGCCGGGTCCGGGTCAGCGCGCAGGCGGTGCCGTCGGGGGTCGCGATCGAGGTCGAGGACCGGGGCCTGGGCATGTCGGCGGAGGCGTTGGCGGACGCCAACGCGCGGTTGGCGTCGCCGCCGGAGTTCGAGCCCGCCACCAGCGCGCGGCTGGGTCTGTTCGTGGTGGCCCGGCTCGCGGCCCGGCACGGCGTGGCGGTGCAGTTGCGGCAGTCCCCGTACGGCGGGGTGACGGCGGTGGCGCTGCTGCCTCCGTCGTTGGCGGTGACCGATGAGGCCGGTGCGGTGGCGGCTCGGGCGCCGGCTCAGGTGACGCGCCGGGACGGCCGGCTGTGGGCGGTGCCGGACGTGGCGCTGCCGCGCCAGCGCATGCCGTCGGGCGCGGCGGCACTCCCGGTCGGCGCGGCCCGGCCGGACGGGCGGCGGCCGTCGGCGCCGGCGGAGGTGTCGGCGGAGGTGTCGGCGGACGGGCTGCCCAAGCGGGTCCGGCAGGCGAGTTTGGCGCCGCAGTTGCGCGCCGACGTCACAGCGTCAGGGCCCACGGGGGCGTCCGGCTCGGCGGCGGAGCCGACCGAGCCGCTCGCGCTCCCGGGTGGACGCACCCCGGCGCAGGTGCGACAGCTGATGTCAGAGCTACAGTCGCAGACCCGCCGGGGTCGGGCGGACGCGGTTCGGGGATTGCCGGCGGGGCCGGGCGAGGAGGAGCAGTGACGCGACCACGGCGGCTGGACTGGATGGTCGAGGACCTGACGCAACGGGTGCCTTCGGCCCTACACGCCGTGGTGTTGTCGTCCGACGGGCTGCCGATCGGCGTTTCCAAGGGTCTCACCCGCGAGGATTCCGAGCACCTGGCCGCTATGGCCGCCGGGTTCCAGGGGCTGGCCCGCAGCGCCAGCCGCCAGTTCGCCGCCGGTGAGGTGCGCCAGACGGTCGTGGAGATGGACGAGGCATACTTCTTCGTCAGCGCGGCCGGGCAGGGAGCTTGTCTGGCGGTGTTGGCCGGCGCCGACGCGGACATGGGCGTGGTGGCGTACGAGATGGCGATGCTGGTCGTGCGGGTGGGCGCGGACCTGAGCGCGCCCACCCGGACGCGGCCGGAGGAGGCTGACGGCGATGTCGGGTAGACCCGTGGACGCGACCTGCTGGGACCGGGACGCCGGTCCGGTGGTGCGTCCCTACACACTGACCCGTGGTCGGACCCGGTCGGAGTCGATCCGCTTCGACGTGGTGTCGGTGGTGCGGGCGGCCCCGCTGGGCGGGGCGCTGACGGTGGACCTCCAACCGGAGCACCTGGCCATCCTGGCGGCGGCGGTGGCGCCGATCACCGTCGCGGACCTGGCCGCTGACCTTGATCTGGCGTTGGGCGTGGTCCAGGTCTTGCTGGGAGATCTGGCGGCGGAGCGCCTCATCGCGCTGCACGAGGCTCCCCGGTTGGGGCGGTTGCCCGACGAACACGTTCTCAAGGCGGTGGTCAATGGGCTTCGGGCGCTCTGAGCACGGGGTTCCGCTGGCGTTGAAGATCCTCGTCGCGGGTGGCTTCGGCGTTGGCAAGACGACCCTGGTCGGCGCGGTCAGCGAGATCCGTCCGCTGCACACCGAGGAGGTGTTGACCAGCGTGGGGGTCGACACCGACGACACGTCGGGCATCGAGCAGAAGACGACGACCACGGTGGCGATGGACTTCGGCCGGATCAGTGTCGGCTCGGACATCGTCCTGTACCTGTTCGGCACCCCGGGGCAGGACCGGTTCTGGTTCCTGTGGGACGAGCTGGCGCATGGCGCGTTGGGCGCGGTGGTGTTGGCGGACACCCGACGGTTGGCGGACTGCTTCCCGTCGGTCGACTACTTCGAGCGTCGCGGGACGCCGTTCCTGGTGGCGGTGAACTGTTTCGACGGCGAGCAGCGGTTCGCCGCGCAGGCCGTCCGCAACGCGCTGGATCTGGACCCGGAGGTCCCGGTGGTGTTGTGTGACGCCCGGGACCGTCGTTCGAGTAAGGATGTGCTCATCACCCTGGTCGAGCATGTGATGGACCAGGTGGCCCGCTCGGATGTGACGTCAATGGCTCGACAGCCCTGATGACCAGCCGTTTCGGCGTGTTATCACGAACTAACAGATAGATAGATCTCTATTCGATAACTGTTGCGGCCCACCTCTGGCTACCGGCTGGCGGCGGCCGGACCATCAGGCTCGTGCCAGGCCGTCACCAGCTCCGTTCCTACTCGCCCGCGGTTGTCGCCGCGGTCGTGGGGGTCGCTGTCGTGGTCGGCGGCACCTGGGCTGTGGTGGCGGCCAATCCGGGCCCCGACTGTCGCGGCCAGGCCCGGCTGCGGGTCGGCGCCGCCGCGCAGATCGCCCCCGCCGTTC
Source organism: Pilimelia columellifera subsp. columellifera (assembly GCF_039532605.1). Lineage (NCBI taxonomy): Bacteria > Bacillati > Actinomycetota > Actinomycetes > Micromonosporales > Micromonosporaceae > Pilimelia > Pilimelia columellifera. Next base: position 18,361 of record NZ_BAAARY010000020.1, on the reverse strand, counting down.
AAGCCGCCGCCGACCGCTGGACGGTCGACGGGGCCGAGGTGAACGGGCTGTGTGTCGCGGTTCAGGTCGTCCAGGCCGACCCGGCCGAGGTCGCCGGCGCCATCGCCGCCCGGCACGGTGTCATCCTCGACAGCCTCGGGGCGCCGAGCGGCGTCGCGTCCGTCCCCGATGTCTGGATTCCCGATTCGTCGACCTGGCCGGCACGTCTCGCCGCCGCGATCGACGGCTTCCCGCCCACGGCCGACCCGGTCGCGCAGAGCCCCGTCGTGCTGGCCATGCCGGAGCCGGTAGCCCGCCGGCTCGGTTGGCCGGGCAACCAGATCAATTGGCAGACGGTGGTCGGCCAGCTTGCCGTCGACGACCCGCTGAGCCTCGGCGTGGTCGAGCCGAGCCGCGACGCCGCCAGTCTCAGTGGCCTGTTGGCGCTGGCGCGCGCGGGCGGTGACGCCGCCTCCGCCGGTCCCGCCATGGCGCGGGCGATGCGCGCGCTGGCGCAGGGCCGGGCGTCGGACCCGGCCACGTTGCTGAAGCGACTCACCGCCGCGGCCGGCGACCCCCGCCCCGGCATCGGGGCAGCGCCGTTGGCCGAGCATCAGGTGATCGGCTACAACGCTGCCAACCCCTCGACGCCCCTGGCCGCGGTGTACCCGCAGCCGGCTGCCGGCGCGCTCGACTACCCGTACGTCGTGCCGCAGGGCATCGATCCGATCCGGGCCGGCGCGGCCCAGGGCCTGCGTCGGGCCCTGGCCGGCGCCACCTTCAGCAAGGCGTTGGGTCGGGTGGGTCTGCGGTCGGCCGACGGGGCCACCCCGGTCGGTTTCATCACCCCGACCGCAGCGCCCACCAAACCGGCCCTGGCTGCCGGCGGGGCCGGGCAGGCTGCGGCGATCGATCGTGTTTTGGCAACCTGGACGGCGGTGACCCAGCCGGCCCGGATGTTGACGGTCTTCGACATGTCCGGCTCCATGCTGCAAGCCGTTCCCTCCGCGGGCGGGGCGACCCGGTCCGAGGTCACCGCCGAGGCCGCGCGGCGGGGGCTGGCGCTGTTCGACGACTCCTCGTCGATCGGCACCTGGATGTTCTCGACCAACCTGGACGGCTCGCGCGACTACCTGTCGGTGCTGCCCGTCCGGCAGCTCGACGACGCGCACCGGGCCGCGGCGGCGAAGGCCATCGACGGCCTACGCCCGAACGACGGCGGCGGCACCGGCCTCTATGACACGACCTTGGCGGCCTACCGAACGATGATCGAGGACTGGCAGCCGGGCCGGATCAACTCCGTCGTCGTGTTCACCGACGGCCGGGACGAGGACGCGAACGGACTTGAGTTGTCGGAGCTGCTGCGGCAGCTGCGTCGGCTGGCCGACCCGGACCGTCCGGTGCTGATCACCATGATCGGCATTGGACGCGACGCCGATCAGAGCGCGCTGCGACGTATCAGCGACGCCACCGGCGGCTCGACCTTCGTCACGGACGACCCGGCCAAGATCGGGGAGATCTTCCTGCGGGCGATGGCCCAGCGGGCGAGCGCCCGCCCGGCTGGCTGACCGGCCGGTGTCGGCGGGTCGCTGGCAGCGGCGCTGCCCAGCGGTCACAGTTGACGACATGTCGTCGCCTGGTTGGCTACCGCGTGCCTGGCGGGCATACACGGTTGCCGCCTTCGTCGCTCTGTCCTGTCTGGACAACGTCGCCATCGGGCTGGTTCCGCCGTTGCTGTCGCCGATCAGCGTGGGCCTGGGCGTCTCCGAGGCCGCCGTCGGCGTGGTGGCCGCGGTGTCGTTCCTGGTCACGGCGGTCGCGTCGGTCGGCTGGGCGTACGCCGGCGACCGGCTCGACCGGCGGCGGTTGCTGGTTGTGGGCACGCTGGTGTGGTCCGGCGGCGCCGCGGCGACCGCGAGCGCGGACTCGTTGCCGTGGTTCGTCGTCGCGCAACTGCTCACCGCGGTGGGACTCGGAGCTGTCGGCTCGGTGGGTTTCTCGGTCGTGAGCGATCTGGTGCCGCCCCGCCGGCGTGGGCTGGCGTTGGCGTTCTGGGGCCTGGGCCAGGGAGTCGGTACCCTGACCGGCACCTTGTTGAGCGGCCTGCTCGGCGCTCGCGACTGGAGCCGGCCGTTCCTGGCGCTGGCCGTCGCTGGGGTGGTCGCCGCTGCGGCGTATGGCCTTAGCGCGCCGGTCCCCCGCGGCGGGTCCGAGCCTGAGCTTGCGGCGTTGTTCGCCGCCGGCGGCAGTTACGAACAGCGGATCGGGCCCAGGGATCTGCCGTCGATCCTCGGCCGACGGACGAACGTCTGGCTGATCGCCCAGGGTCTGACGGCGCAGGCGGCGCTGGGTTCGATGGTGTGGCTGCCCCGGCTGTTTCAGGCCAGGGCACAGGAGCAGGGGTACGACGAGCCGACCGCGATCGTCATCGGCAGCGTGTTCGCCACCGCTTTCCAGCTCGGCGGCGCGTTGTCGCTGGTCGGGGGAGCGATCGGGGACCGGCTGGGGCGGCGGGACCCGGCGGCGCGGCTGCGGGTGGCCGCGATCGGCGTGCTCGGCGCGGTCCCGCTCTATTTGTTCGTGCTGTTCCTCCCGATGAGGGTGACGGTGGTCCCGGGGTCGGCCACCGCGGTCGCCGGGCAGGTCCTGGCGAGCCTGGTCACCGAGCCTACGGCGGCGCTCACGTGGGGCCTGGCGGTGTTGGCTGTCGGCCTGACCTCGGCGAACTCGCCGAACTGGTTCGCCTCGATCGTCGAGGTGAACCCGCCTGAGCACCGAGGCACGGTCTACAGTCTCGGCAATCTGGTCAACGGCGTCGGCCGGTCGGCGGGCGCCGCCGTGGTCGCCGCGTTGACCCGAGGTCTGGCCGGGGTGGCGCCGGGGCCGTTGGGTATCGCCGCGGCGTTGGCGGTCTGCCAGTTGCTGTTCGTTCCTACGGGGTGGATGTATCTGCGGGCGGCGCGATCGTGTCGGGCGGACGCGTGGTCGGTGCGGACGATGTTGCGGGACCGCGCCCGACGGGCGATGCCGCCCGCGGCGTCACCGGACCCGGGTGTGCTCGGCGGTGGGCGCAGCCATGGCGGCGGCGAGCGTGACCTGCCGTAGCGTCCATGCGGCGTCAGGGTTGTCCTTCTGTTCGGGACGGGCGCGGTCGAACTCCTCCTCGGTCATGGCCTGGAGCGCGCTGAAGAAGATGCCAATGAGAGCGGCCGCGGCCAGCAGCGTGATCGGCACGATCATGGTGAACGGGTTGATGCCTTCGACCGGGCCGGCCATCGGCGAGAGTTTCACCTCGATCGCCGCCATGCCGGTGTAGTGCATGCCGCATACGGCGACGCCCATCGTGGTGGCGGCGCCGATGATCGGCCCCCAGCCTCGGACGGTGGTGGCGAACCACAGCGCGGCGGTGGCGGCGACGACCGCCACGATGGCCGAGGCGATCACGAGGGCGGGGTCGAAGCTGATCTCGCCGCCGAGCCGTACCCCCCACATGCCGGTGTAGTGCATGCCGAGCACGCCGAGGCCGGTGAAGACGCCGCCGCCGATGATCCGGGACGGTGGGGTGTCGTTGCGCCAGCCGACCAGGAACAGTCCCACGGCCACCGGGATGACGCCGAGCGCCATGCTGACGAGGGTCATGGTGAGGTCGAAGCGCATGGCGGCGTCGGGGACCTCGAAGCCGAGCATGGCCATGAAGTGCATGAGCCAGATTCCGGTGCCGCCGATGGAGACGGCGGCGATGCCGAGCCACCGGGCCCGCCGGCCGGGGCTGTGGGAGTCGCGGGCCCGGGCCGTGCACACGAGCCCGAGCAACGACCCCAGGAACGCCATCAGGAAGGCGACGACAGGGTTGAACCAGCCGTACGTGAAGTGGTGGATCTCAGCCATGGGACACCTCGGGGGTTGGGCGCGCGCGGTGCGGACCTGGGAGCCGGCGCACTGCGTTGGCGGGCGTGGCGCCGCCGGCGCAGCGTGCAGATAGGACAGTAAGTCATTCACCCATAGCGGTGGATGTGGGCGTCGCACATCTGGTGCGGCATCGGCCTTCCGGATGGACCGAGGGGTGAAATTTCCATGACGCACGAGCAAACGTGTGCCTGTTTCGGCTGCGTTCCTGCGGCTTTCGTCCAGCTTTTCTCGTATATTGCAAGGTTTATGCATCGTACTTTCGGCTAGATTTTTGGGGGCCGATTGGTTTATGGTTCGGGGGCCAAACGGTTACTGCCGGGCGGGCCAGGCGTCATCGGTCCGGTCTGGCGGTTGGAGAGGCGAGCCACTGCGGGGGCGCTGGCACGCGACATGGGAGGAAAACACCGTGACCGCGACCGAGACGTTGCACAAGACCCAGGACAGCCTCCGGCAGGCCGCCCAGGACCGCGCCACCGAGAATCTCGCGCTGCTGGCCTCGCTGCCCCCGCAGCACCCTTCCCGGTCCGCGCTTCGCGATCAGGTCATCGAGGCCTACCTGCCCCTGGCGCAGCACCTCGCGAACCGGTTCGCCGGACGGGGAGAGCCGATCGACGACCTCATCCAGACGGCGAACATCGGCCTCATCAAGGCGGTCGACAAGTTCGACCCGAGTCGCGGCGTCGAGTTCGCCGGCTACGCGATCCCGACCATCCTCGGCGAGGTCAAACGGCACTTCCGTGACCGCACCTGGGACATCCGGGTGCCCCGTCGCCTTCAGGAGCTGCGACTTCGCCTCACCGAGGCGACCGGGGCCCTTCAGCAGACCCTCGGACGCTCGCCGACTGTCGCCGATCTGGCGGCCCACCTCCAGGTCAGCGAGGAGGAGATCCTTGAGGGGCTGGAAGGCGCCCGGGCCTACAACGCCGTCTCCCTGTCGACGCCCACCAGCGACGGCGACCGCGCCACCGAGCTGGGCGACATGCTCGGCGGCGAGGACGCCGAGTTCGAGGTCACCGAACTGCGGGTCGCCCTCGGCCCGGCGCTGGGCACCTTGGAGAAGCGCGAGCAGCGCATCCTCATGCTCCGCTTCTTCAGCGGCATGACCCAGTCCGAGATCGCCGCCGAGATCGGCGTCTCCCAGATGCACGTCTCCCGGCTGCTCGCCCGATCCCTCGCCAAGCTTCGCGGCCAGCTGGACGAGTTCTAGAGCCTCCCTCCGGCGGATCGCCATCGGAGGGCACGTCGAGGGCGACGCGAGTCTGGTTTCGGGCCCGCGTCGCCCTCGATGTTCGGTTTAGCGTCCGGGGGCCTGGGGGATTAGGCATTCATGGATACGATTCTTTGGCTTCTCGCGGTGATTCTGGTGGTCTCGGGCATCTTCGCCCTGTTCCGTAGTCAGGTGCTGTGGGGCATCGTCCTTATCGTGGTCGGTCTCCTGGTCGGGCCGGGCGGGGTCAGCATGTTCAGCTAGCGACGGGTTACGGCGGGCCGGCAGCGGAGAATGATCCGTCGCCGGCCCGCCGCGTTGTGAGGCCCTTCGCCGCACCTGGTGTGCGACGACTGATCGACGGAGCGGGCCAGACTGCCGCCTGGCTGGTGATCGACCTGGAGCGCCGTCGTTGCGGTCCGGGGGCGGCCGACGACAGGCGGCTTCTGGAACTCCGCAGCTGTCCGGGTCGGCCGCCGATCATTAGTGCGAACGAGGCGTCCGCCCGCCGGTGGTCGGCAGTTCGGTCACCGATTCATGGTCGCCGAGCTGGGCCGGTGGGTATGACACCTCTCCGGAGTGAACTTTTAGCCGGATGCCCCCGTACCAACGGAAGTGACGCGTGTCGCATTGCCGCAGTCTGGGGAGTTGATGTGCCCATCACGCTGAAGGCCATTTGTCAGGTAAGTCAGGTATCAGCTATCCGATTTGAGTATTTTCGTCCAGCGTCGGCGGCAGCAAACAGCCAGCTCGCTCTCAGGGAGCATCCAGGTCTGCGTGACACCTTCATGCAGGAGCACCGGAATCACCGCGTCGAGGTGACCGTTGAGTAAGTCAGCGGCCACGGCGCCGCGAGGCACCGGGGGAGGACTGATGGTCGTGGCGAACGCGAGGCGCAACAGCAAGAACGTGAGCGAGGACATCGTGGAGACCCGAGTGAAAACCACCTTGCGTACCGACGAGGTTGCCGAGGAGCGCGACCTGGTCGGCGTCTACCTGCACGAGATCTCCCGCACAGCCCTGCTGGACGCCGTGCAGGAGGTCGACCTGGCCAAGGCCATCGAGGCCGGACTGTACGCGGAGCACCTGCTCGACCGTGGCGTCAGCCGGCATGGCGCCACCGAGCAGGAGCTGGAGGAGCTGGCCGAGGCCGGCGACCGGGCCAAAGACCTGTTCATCCGGGCCAACCTGCGACTGGTCGTTTCGATCGCCCGCCGGTACGTGCGCAGCGGCATGCCGATGCTCGACCTCATCCAGGAGGGCAACACCGGTCTGGTGCGTGCCGTCGAGAAGTTCGACTACGAGCGCGGCTTCAAGTTCTCCACCTACGCGACGTGGTGGGTCCGGCAGGCGATCTCCCGGGCGATCGCCCAGCAGGAGCGCACCGTCCGGCTTCCGGTGCATCTGGTCGAGGACGTCAACCGGATGCGCAGCGTCGCCCGGCAGCTCACCCGTGAGCTGGGCGGCGACCCGGAGCCGGAGCAGCTGGCCAAGGCTCTCGGTGTCACCGTCGAGCGGATTACCGAGCTGAAGCGCTGGTCCCAGGACACTGTGTCCCTGGACACGCCGGTAGGCGACGACGGCGACACCAACCTCGGCGACCTGGTCGCCGACAGCAACGCGCCGTCGCCGGAGGACCTGGTCCTGTCGGCGCTGGAGCGTCAACGTATCGAGGGGTTGCTCAACCATCTCGACGACCGTTCCGCCGGCATCATGCGGGCCCGGTACGGACTCGACGACGGCCGGGAGCACTCGCTCACCGAGGTCGCCTCGCGGTTCTCGTTGTCCCGGGAGCGGATCCGTCAACTGGAGATCCAGGCGCTCGGTCGGCTCCGGGAGCTGGCCCGGGCCGAGGGGTTGCAAGCCGCCTGATCGAACAAAAAGGATGGTCGACACCGGTTCCCACGGTGTCGACCATCCTCTTCTTGGTGACCGGTCAGCGCACCCGGCCGAAGCCGTAGGGCGACATCATGTCAACGCTGGACAGCTTCACCGTCTCGCCGAACGTGGGCGCGTGGATGACCTTGTTGCTGCCCACGTAGAGACCGACGTGACCCAGGTCGGAGTAGAAGACCAGGTCGCCCGGCTTCAGCTCGGAACGCTTGATCTTGGCGACCTTGTTGAACTGCATCCGCGCGTTGTGCGGCAGGCTCTTGCCAGCCTGACGCCAGGCCGCCAGCGTGAGCCCGGAGCAGTCGTAGCCGCTGGGGCCGTCGTCGGCGAACTTGTACGGCTTGCCGATGGCGTTGTAGGCGAAGGTGACAACCTTGCCCGCCTGGCCGGAGACGGCCGGGATCTTGCCCTGGTAGCCGCCGCCGGACTCGTTGTCCTTGCCGAAAACCTTGCGCCGCAGGGCATAGAACTTGTCAAGATCCTTCTTGATCTTCGTCCGGCGGGAGGTTACCTCCGTGAGCTGGGCGTTCTGGCGGGCCAGGGTCGCCTCAAGCTCCTGTTTCCGGGTCGCGTGCCGCTGTTCGGCGGCGCCGAGGGTGGAGACAGCCGTCTGCTGCTTGCGGGCCATCTGGTCCATCGCGCTCAGCTTTTCGATCATGGTGTGACGCTCGCTGTCGTCGAGCATCATGTTCAGGCCCTGAAGGCCACCACCCCTGTACGCCTTGGCCGCGACCTCGGCGACCTCGCCGCGGGCGACCGTCACCTCGGCTGAGAGGGCTGGCAGCTGCTTGTTGATCGCATCGATCTTCGCCTCGGAAACCTTGATCTCCTCGCGGACCTCGTTGAAGTCCTCGGTGACCTTCTTCAAGGATGCCGACTGGCTGGCGATCTGTTGCTGCAACTCGGCACGGGTCGGCTCGGCGACCGCGACGCTGGAATCAACGCCCAGGGCCAGGCTGGCCAGCAGGACCGTAGCGGCCGAGCGGCGGAGATGGAGGTGCTGCTGTCTCGGGGGCTTCATGGTCACGCCAGAGGTCCTTTGACAAATGTCATCCGATGGACCGGCGTCACCCCCGGGGAGCGACTGACAACCGGGCCGGTGCCGCAAAGCTAGCCGCGCCACAAGCCCGGTGACAGGGGCTGAACGTATTCCATTCGTTATCCAGGGACCAGTTTTCCAGATGTGCTGGGCAGCGCGTTATCGGCCCGTTGCACAGTGCGTTCGAAGAGCGCTGACCTACGCCGCCGGCACCGGCTCGGGAGTTGATTCCCGCACCCACCCGGTGACAACCCGCTCGCCGTAGAAGGAGAAGAACGGAACGGTGCCCGCGAGCATCGCCAACGCCATCCGCCGCAAACCCCAGCCCCCACGCCGGGCCAGGTCGAACGTGGCGACCAGATAGGCCATGTACAGGAACCCGTGCACCGGGCTGACGATCGTCACGACCGTCTCGTCCCGGCCCAACACGTCGAGGTACTTCATCGGCATACCGACCACCATGAGCACAATGAGCACCACACCGACGACATAGGCGATCGCCCGGTAACGGGTAAGGGCAGCGGCCACGGGGTCCGTCCTCTCGTCCGGCAGCGGGTCAGCCGGGATAGTCGGCCGCGCGGGCGCCGGGGTTGGCGGCCAACCAGGCCAGGTAGCGGTTGTACTCGTCGACCTCGCGGTCGGGCTCCGACGCCCCGGCCGCGGTCACGTCGGTCGCGGTCACAGCAGGCGCCAGCAGGGCGACCGGGTCACGCGCGGGCCGGCGTCTGGTCACCACCGGGGCGCGGAAGCCGTCGGCGAGCGTGGGCGTCGGCGCCGCGGCGCGGTCCGTGCCGCGCAGCTCCTGCCGGACCTCACGCCACCACAGATACCCGACGAACGCCGCGAACACCGGCCACTGGATGGTGTAACCCCAGCTCAGGGCGTTACCGGATGAGGCCCGCTGGTACTGCCACCAGCCGAGCCCGAGGAACCCCGGCACCACGAGCAGGACCAGCCCGTGCCGGGCCAGCCAGGCTGGGGACAGCAGCCGACGCATGGCACGAGAGTAGCGGCGCCGCCGAAGCGGCCACCCAGGCGGGTTTCGGCGCCGCCAGGCACGGGCAACCGCTGAACGCGCAGCAACGGACGCGGCACACCGACGACGCGGCACAACACACGACGGAGGACCCGATGACCTTCGAGGCCGAGCTCGGCATCGACCCGGCGGCGCTCAGCCACGACGACCTGCTCCGGGAGATCCGCAGCCTCCACCGTACCCGTCTCGACACGCTCCGCCACGGCTCCGAACCGGCCTGGGACACCCACCTGCGCCGCACCGCCGAGCTGGAGACCGAGTACCGTGCCCGGCACCCGGCCCGCGAAGTCGACCCGCACCGGCTGCGGCACGACTGACCCTCAGCGGGAGGTGTGCTCCCCGACAGCGTCGGCGGCGCCCCACCGCCCCGGCACCCCACGCAGCGCCAGATAGCCGATCCGGTCCGGCAGGAAAGGGTCTACCGACAAGCCCTCGGCCGTCGGCTCCAACCCCAACAGCACCCGCAGCAACAGCAGCGGCGCCCCGGTCGCCCACGCCTGCGGCGAGCACGCCGTCGGGTAGACCACCGGCACCTCGGTGGTGCGCCGGGGGTATCCGGCGAACGCCTCCGGCAGCCGGAAGCCGACGTGCCTGGCGGCATCCAGCAGCCCCACCGCCAGTCGGTTCGCCTCCACCCGACGGTTGTACCGGTACAAGCCGGCGGCGATGAGCGCGGTGTCGTGCGGCCAGACAGTGCCGTTGTGGTACTCGATCGGGTTGTACGCCTGCTGCCCGTCGGCGAGGGTGCGCACGCCCCAGCCGGTGAACAACTGCTCCCCGCACAGGTGGGTGACCAGCGCCCCCACCCGCTCCTCCGGCACGATGCCGCTCCACAACAGGTGCCCGATGTTCGAGGTGAGGGTCCGGACCGGATTCTTGTCCCGGTCCAGGGCCAGCGCGTAGAAGCCCAGATCGTCCAGCCAGAACGCGGCATCGAACCGGCGTTGCAGCTCGTCCGCGTCGGAGTCGAGCTGGTCGGCGTAGGCCGGGTCGTCCCACACCGCCCGCGCCAGCCTGGCCGTACGCCGCAACGCGTCGTAGGCGTAGCCCTGGATCTCGCAGGTCGCGATCGGCGGCTGCGCCATGGTGGCGTCGGGCAGCACGATCGAGTTCCAGGAGTCCTTCCAACACTGGTTCTCCAGCCCGACGCCGGGGTTGCGGGTCTGGTACTCGATGAAGCTGTCACCGTCGGCGTCGCCGTGCTCGCGCATCCAGGTCACCGCGGCGCGGGCCGACTGCTCCAGCTCACGCACCGTCTCGACGTCACCGGTCCACCGCTCGTACTCGTCGAGCACGATGAGGAACAGTGGCGTCGAGTCGGCGGCCCCGTAGTACGGCGACTGCGGGCGCTCGCGGAAGTGCGCCATCTCGCCGAGCCGCAGCTCATGCAGGATCTTCCCCGGTTCGGCGTCCCGCATGTCGTCCATCTCGGTGGCCTGCTGCGCCGCCAGCGCCCGCAGCGTGGTGCGGGCCATCTCTGGGACGAACGGCAGCGCCTGGTAGCTGGCGATGAGGCTGTCGCGGCCGAAGACCGCCATGAACCAGGGCAGGCCGGCCGCCGGCAACGACGCCGGGCTGGTCGGGTACGGGTAGAACCGCAACGCGGCCAGGTCGACGATGCTGCGCCGGTAGGTGGCCTTGAGGTCGTGCCAGTCGGTCTCCAGTCGCGGCGCGGCGGCCAGCCACTGGGGCAGACTGGCCGGCATGTCCGGGCTGTGCGCCCGTTTCGGCAACGGGCCGCCCGCCGCGATCGCGACATCGACCTCGATAAGCCCGTGCCAGCTCTCCCGGGGCTCCAGGGCGAGCCGGAAGGTGAGCGACTCCTCGGTGAAGAAGGCGCCCGGCGCGCGCAGGTAGGTCTCCCGGCAATAGTCGTCACGACGATAACCGAGAGTAAGGATATCGCCCTGTTGGCTCCGGTAGTGGCTGCCCTTCTTGCTGAGTCCGTCCTTGACCTCGAAGATGTCGGCGAAGTCCGCCCCGAACAGGAAACTAAGCTCCAGATGCAGGGTCTTCACGCCATGGTTCTGAAGCTCGATCTCCTCCCGCATCCCCCGGGCGACCTCCCGTCGCCTGATCACTGAAAGTGACGGGTTGCGGTAGATGGTGCCGGTCGGCTCGACGAGGAAGAACGCGGCTTCGTCGTACTCGATCGTCTTTGCGGACAGCACGTCCAACTCGCGGCCGTTGAGGCGCAGCTCCCACCGGGAGAGGTGGCGCACGTCCCGGTAGAACAGACCCACCGCGGCGTCGCGGCCGGCACGGAAGTCGCCACGGCGGTCGCAGACCACGAACGCGCTTCCCTGCAGAATGCTGATGGTCTCGTCGGGCACGGGATCCTCCTCCGGCGGGGTGTTTCCGGCGGTACGCGCCATCTGTGGTTACTTCATACCTTGCCGTGCCAAGGGTTCCGGGCCAAGTGCCCAATTCGGGGAAGCGATACAGCCGAGCCTCGAATCCATCATATTTTGGTGGTATCGCCGCGCCTCGGGGGATGGTCGCGGCGCAGGAGGTGCGTCAAACGATGGAGATCGAATCCGCAAACGAACGCCCGCTGAGAATCGCGATGGTCGCCCCACCCTGGTGTGAGGTTCCGCCGACCGGATACGGGGGCCTCGAACAAGTCGTCGCCTCCCTCACCGACGCGCTCGTCGAGCGCGGCCACCACGTCACCCTCTTCGGGGCCGGCGAACGCTCCAGCACCCGGGCCACCTTTGTGAGCACCGGGCCGATCCAGTACGACGCGATGAACTGGGCGCTGCCGGAACTGGACCATGTGGTGCGTGTCAACGAGATGATCGACCGTGGACGCTTCGACATCGTCCACGACCACACCAACGTCGGCCCGGTCACCGCGCCGCAGCGCAGCGTCCCGACCGTCGTCACCGTGCACAACAACCCGCGTGGACAGCTGGGCTCCTACCTGTCCCGGCTGGACCGCCGGGTCGGGCTGGTGGCCATCTCGTACGCGCAGCGCCGGCTCGCGCCGTACCTGCCCTGGTCGGCGGTGGTCCACCACGGAATCCCGGCCCAGGGCTCAGCCCGACTCACCCCCGGCGACGGGCCGGTGCTGTGGCTGGCCCGGTTCTGCCCCGACAAGGCGCCCGAGCTGGCGATCACCGCCTGCCGCGAGGCGGGCGTGCCGCTGGTGCTCGCGGGCAAATGCCTGGAGGACGGCGAGAAGCGGCACCTCGACGAGGTCGTCCGGCCGTTGCTCGACGACGACGTCGAGCTGGTTGTCAACGCCGAACGGCAGGTCACCCAGGAGCTGATCGGGCGGGCCCGGGCTCTCATCATGCCGATCCGCTGGGAGGAGCCGTTCGGGATGGTGCTCATCGAGGCAATGGCCCAGGGCACCCCGGTGGTCGCCCTCAACCGGGGCGCAGTCCCGGAGGTCCTCACCCACGGGGTCACCGGCTTCATCTGCGACCGTCCCGAGGACCTGCCGGGCGCGCTGCGCCGGGTCGGCGACCTGGACCCGGCGGACTGCGTGACGCACGTCCGGGAACGCTTCTCGCCGGACCTCATGGCCCGTGGGTACGAGCAGGTGTACCGGTGGGCCAACCACCGCGTGCCCGTCATCGCCAGCGAGACGCCCGCAGCCCCGGCCGCCATGGGCTGAGCTGACGCCGACCGTTAGCGGTCGGCTCAGGCCAGCGCGTCCGGGCCGGAGAGCCGGACCCACGCGCCGGCGAGCGAACCGGCGGCCAGCTGCCCGAAGCGCCGTCCGTCCCACCAGCCCGTGGCGCGGACGAGCGCCAGCCGGCCCGGGTCGCCCACCAGGTCGGCCCGCCCGTCGGCGATCCAGTAGGCCGCCGACGGGCCGGCCCCGGTCAGCCGGCGCGGCAGGCTGTACGTGGTGATCGCCACCACGGTCGTCATCGTGGACCGTCCCGTGATCTCCCGGGCCCACCGGCCCGTCAGCGGGCCCTTGGCGATCCGGTAGTAGACGCCGTCGCCGCTGCGCCGACGACGGTCCGCGGTGGCCGTCGTCGCGTCGAAGATGTGGGTTCTGCCGGCCGGCTGGACGCCGTCGGCGGTCAAGTGGTAGAGCTGGTGGCGGCCGGGAGCGAACCGCACCGGCGCCGTCACCTGCGGGGTGGGGAAGTCCTGCGCGAGCAGGTCCGCCCAGCGGGCGAACGTCGGCTGACCGGTCAGCGCATGTAGGCGCAGCAACTGCTGGACGTGGATCGCGTGGTAGCCCTCGTGCGGTCGCCGGCCGCGCAGCGAGTACCGCGACGCCGACCCGGGAGCCCGGAATCCACGGGGCAGCCAGTGCTCGACAGTGGTGGCCGCGCCGTCGAACAGCGCCGCGGCGTCCCGATCGCCGGTCAGCCTCCAGTAGTCGTACAGGCCGAACGCGGCGGCGATGTGGCCGTTGAGCACCTGCTCGCTACGCTCGGGCGGCGTGCGCGGGTACTCCTCCAGCCACAGGTGCCCGGACCCGTCCACCCAGGTCGCCCACGGCCCATCGTCGGTCGGGCCCAGCGTCAACGAGCCGAAGATGTCGTCAGCAGACCGCCGCCAGGTGGGATCGCCGGTGACCAGCGCCAACCGGGCGAACAACGACAGCGCCCGGCCCTGCGCCATGCCCGAGTGCCACGGCGGCGCCAGCGCGTCCCCGGGGACGCCGTACAGGTCGAACCCGAAGCGGTACGGCAGCCACCGGGTCCCCCGGTCCGGCACGCCGGTGTCCCGGACCCGCCTGGCCTGGAGCAGCGCCCGGTCCAGGAACCACCGGTCCCCGGTCGTCAGGTAGGTCTGTAGCAGCTGGATGCCGTACTGGCCCTGGAAGACCGGGTGGTCATAGGTCCGGCCGTCGGCGCCCCGGAACACCCGCACCCCGGCCTCGTCGACCAGGCCGACGTCCCGGCGGCTGGGGACCGTCTGCGGGTACGGCAGCGCCGCCGCCGGCGCCGCCACCGGCAGGTGACCGGCGCGCCGGAACAGCAACAGCTGCCGGGGGCCGGGCGACGCCGAACCCGCCCCGGTGGGCTGCGGGCCGGTCTGCGGCGCCGGCGTCGCCGTGACCGCCGGCAGCCGCACCCAGCTCACCTGACCCGCCGCCCCAACCACGAGCGCCGTGGCGGCGGCGCCCACCAACCAGCCGACGCGGCCCGTCGTGCTGGCTCTCACGCCAACGTCGCCCGGGCCGACAGCGGAACCCAGTGCCCAGCCAGCGGACCGGACGACACCAGCACGCAGCGCAGCCCCCGCCACCAACCCAGCGCCGACACCGGGTACGTCACCGTGGCGCCCGGCCGGGTGCTGCGCGAGCCGGCCCGCCGGTGGGCGCCATCGAACCGGTAGCCGACGTGGACGCCCGGCCGTAGCCGCGCCTGACGGGAACCCAGGTGGTCGAACCGGCCCACCACCCCGACCATGATGCTGTGCCCGGTCAGCTCCCGCACCCAGCGACCCCGGAACGCGCCTGTCGCCATCCGGTAGTAGACGACGCTGCCGACCCTGCGTCGCTGGTCCGCCATGGCGGCCGAGGCGCGGGTGAACCGCACCGGCCGCGTCGGTCGCATCGTCTCGCCGTACCGGGTGAACGGCACCTGCCGGCCGGCCCGGAACGTTACCGCGCGCCGCACGTCAGGGCGCGGGAAGTCGCTGTGTAGCGCCTCCCCGAGGCCGGCGAAGGTCCGCACCCCGGTCAACGCGTGCAGGTGTCTCAGCTGGTTGACGTGAATGTGGTGGTAGCGCTCGCTGCGGGTGCGGGTTCGCAGCGAGTACGCCGACACTCCACCCGGGACCCGGAACCAGCGGGGAACGTAGACGGCGGCGGTGGTCGCGGCGCCGTCGAACAGCGCCGCCGCGACGGCGTTGGCGGTGAGGCGCCAGTAGTCGTAGAGGCCGTAGAGGGCGAACAGGTGTCCGTTGAGGACGCGTTCGCGCTGTGCCACCGGGTACCGGGGGAACTCCTCCAGCCACAGGTAGCGGTTCGCGTCCTGCCAGGTCACCCACGCGGTCGTCGGCGCCGGCGGCCTGGTCAATGACAGGAAGGTGACATCGGCGGCGGCCCGCCACGACGCGTCCCCGGTGACGGCGGCCAGCCGGATGAACAACGACAACGCCTGGCCCTGGGCCATCGCCGAGTACCACGGCGGCCGCATGAGGTCGGCGCGGTTGCCCGCGAGCGGGAACACATACCGGTACGGCAGCCACCACGCCCCGCGCGAGCTGCGGTGGATGGCGACCAGCCGCCGCGCCTGCCGCTTCGCCCGGTCGAGGAACCAGGGGTCGTTGGTGACCTGATATGTGTAGAGCAGCTTCAGCCCGTACTGGGCCTGCGCCACCGGGTGTTGGAAGATCCGGCCGTCCCGGGCCCGGTATACGCGGACGCCGGCGCTGTCGACCAGCCCGAACGGCCGTCGGGGGCTCACGCCCTCGTCGTGGTACGGCAGCGCCGCGAACGCGACGGCCCGGGGCCGGTACCCGTTGCGGCGGTAGCTGGTGATGAGCTGCTGGCCCGCGCCGGCTGCCGGCGCGTCCGCGGTGGGCGCGGCCGTACGGGTTGGGGCGGCGACGGGGCGTGGCGGCTCGGCGCCCGGGGCCGAGGTCGCCGGCAGCGTCGCGGCAGCGACGACACTCACGCCTGTCACGATCGACTGCCACACGCCGCACCCCCGACCCGCCGGCGCTAGGCAGCCGGCGTCCGGGGGATGATAACGGCGTCAAACCATGACATTGGTGATCAAATCGCCGGTGATCAGCGGTTTCACCCGTCCGCAGGGACGGCCTCGACCCCCTGCGGACGGGTGTCAGCCGGGACTGAGCGCCGCCTCGGCGTCCAGTGTCACCGCCGCGGCGTGTACGACCGCGGCGATGCGCAGCGACTCGTGCACCTGGTCGCGGGAGAAACCCGCGGCCCGGACCGTCTTGTCGTGCGACTCCAGACAGGCGCCGCAGCCGGTGACCGCCGAGACCGCCACGCACCACAGCTCGAAGTCGGCCTTGTCGACTCCGGACTCGCGCGGCGCCGTCGCGATGGCCTGCATCCGCAGCCGGGCCGGCAGCGCCAGGTACTCGTCGTCGCCGATGAGGTGCTTGGCCCGGTAGTAGATGTTGTTCATCGCCATCATCGTGCCGGCCGCCTTCGCGGCCTCGATGACCTCGGCCGGGACCTTGGTCGCGGCCTCGGCGCAGAGGCGCCGCAGCACCTCGGCGTTGCGGGACGCGAACGCGCACGCCACCGCCGCCCCCCACGCCTGGACGGGGGTCAGCGTGGTGGCGTCCAGCACCGAGCCGAGATTGAGCCTGATGTCCCTGGCGTACGCCGGCAGCGCCGCCTTGAGAGCGTCCAGGGCCATCTCAGCCGGCCAGCAACTTGGCTGAGTCGAGCGTCTCGCCGCCCTTGTTCCAGTTGCACGGGCACAGCTCGTCGGTCTGGAGGGCGTCGAGGACCCGCAGCACCTCGGCGACGTTGCGGCCCACCGACCCGGCGGTGACCATGGCGAACTGGATCTCGTTGTTGGGGTCCACGATGAACGTGGCCCGCTGTGAGACGCCGTCCTCGCCGAGGACGCCGCAGGTCTCCGACAGCTCCCGCTTGATGTCGCTGAGCATCGGGAACGGCAGGTCGCGCAGGTCGGGGTGGGCCTTACGCCAGGCGTGGTGGACGAACTCGTTGTCGACGGAGACGCCGAGGACCTGGGCGTCGCGGTCGGCGAACTCGCCGTTGAGCCGGCCGAACTCGGCGATCTCGGTGGGGCAGATGAACGTGAAGTCCTTGGGCCAGAAGAACACGACCCGCCACTGACCCTGGTGGGACTTGTGCGTCAGCGTCTCGAACGCCTTGTCCGCGTCGAGCGCGACGCAGGCGGTCAGTTCGTACTCGGGGAAGTGGTCACCAACAGTGAGCACGGGGGCCTCCTCGGCGGGTTGTATTCTGGATTCGTTCCAGATTATTGCCTGCCGTCTCCGGGGCGCCGGCAGGCCACGCCGTGGCTGTGACAGCGATCACTCGTGCGCCCGCCCTGACTGGTCACCCCAGTCCCAGGCCACCCCGACGAGGCCCGGCTCGACCCGCGACGCGGCGATGTGCACGCTCCGGTGCGGACCGATCGGCATCTCCTCGCGAAACCGGTCCGGGCCACCCTCCTGCGGTCGCTCGAACCGCCAGACCAACACCGGCAGCCGCGTCGCCGGGAACCTGATCTGCACCACCATGTGCTGCGCCGGAAACCGCACAGACCGGAAGTACTCCTTGGCGGGCGCCGGTCGGGCGTCGTTGACGCAGTACCGGATGATGTGGCTCTGGCCGACCTGCAGCAGGAAGTCGAAGACCAACTCGGCGATGATCAACCCCGACTCCTGGTCCCGGCGCAACCGGCCCACCCGGCAGCCGTCCATGGCGCTGATGCTCATCAGCTCCGTGTCGCAGCCCGGGTCGCCCCAGTAGATCGCCACATACCTGTCGGTGGGCTGATGGGCCTCGACCACATGGGTCGACTCCACGGATCCGACTCCGCCGTCGTCCGCCACCGTCACCACGTCGTGAGAGCTGAGCAGATGCAGCCGGCCGTCGTGCGCGCCGAGCGAGGAGAGCAGGCTCACCAACGCGTCCGGGGTCTGGAAGATGTCGGCGTACCGCTTCGCTCCGCGCGGAAGGCCCGCGCCCTGCCCCCGCGGGCGGCGCGGTCCCAGCAGCACCAGCAACGACTGCGGCGGCAGACCGAGGATCTGCTCAAGCGCGGTGACCGCCCGGAGCGACTCGCTGCGTTCCGGGCGACGCTGGCCCGACTGCCAGTAGCTCAACGTGCCCAGTCCAACATGCACGCCGGACTCGTTGAGCCGGTGCTGGAGCCGCTGCAACGGCAGCCCACGCGCCTTGATCGCCTCGCGAAGGGCGACGTGGAAGGGGCCCGTGCGAAGCGCCGCTGCCAGGCCAGGTTCCACGAGGTCCTCCACAATTGTGAATATTCACAATACTTAGCGTCTGTGGGCCCATGATGGCAAGGGCGGAGAGTTCCGCGACAGGGTCCCGAACGGCCGAAACCTTCGCGGCGTTCACGGTAGTCCCACGACGGTGGTGAACGTCGTTGCCTTCGCGGCCGATGCTGGTCATCGTGATTTGAATAACGCATGTCCGTGACGCTGCGCTCGAACAGCAACATCGTGTTCCAGTGCGCCTTCCACGTGGTCTGGTGCCCGAAGTACCGGCGCCGGGTCATCGACGGACAGGTGGAAGATCGCCTACTGAGGTTCTTGGGTCAGGGTCCGGCTTGGTCAGGGTGGCGCTAGTCCGGTGGCGTTGAGGAATCCGTTGATCAGTCCGGGCCGGTACTGCATGGTT
>NZ_BAAARY010000019.1:0-42876 GCF_039532605.1 Pilimelia columellifera subsp. columellifera | reverse complement strand
ATCACCGGGACACAGGACCAACGCCGCCGCAGCAACAGACATGCCGCATTGTCTCGCACCCAACTCGTCAAATCACTTCAGACACGCGACACTAGGGTCGAGCCGCGCTCGGACAGTGAAGAGCCGCAGTCGCGCTTCCCTGACGCGGACGCATCCCACCATGCGGCGGAAGGGCACCCTCCACGTTCGGGTCCCCCACGCGTTCCCTGATGAGCGGTACGGTGCCCGGATGACCGCCAACGCGCCCCTCGCCGCAGAAGAACGTGTCAGCACCGCCGGAGAACGGGAGGTTCTCGAAGCGTTCATCGACTACTTCCGGCAGGTAATCGTCAGCAAGCTCGCCGGGCTCTCCGACGACGACGTCCGCCGCCGCCTGGTCCCTTCACGGACCACGCTGATCGGCCTGGTCAAGCACGCCGCTGCTGTGGAGCGGGGCTGGTTCCACCACCGTCTTGCTCAACGGCCGCGCGAGCAAATCGGCGCAAACTCGCTCGGCGATGATGCCAGCTGGGACGTTACCGCGGACGAAGCGATCACCGACGTAGTCGCCGAATACGCCGAGGCTTGCACCGAGTCGAGGGAGATCGCGGCCCGCTTCGCGCTCGACGACACCGTGCCGCATCACCGACTCGGCCGAGTGTCACTGCGCTGGATCTACGTGCACATGATCGAGGAGATGGCCCGGCATGCCGGTCACGCCGACATCCTGCGCGAACAGATCGACGGGGCAACCGGCGACTGACCGCCCACAAACCCGACACCGGCCCGGCCGGGCTTCGCGGATGAGATGCGTGCTGGCCGTCACGTAGTTGCCGCGCGTTGGACGGTCCTGCCGGGGAGACTGGAGCTCCCCGGCAGGACCGCTCGGTGGCGCAGCAGGTCGCGGATCCCTACCCGGACGGTCAGAACGGCTGGAAGGAGCTGATCCGGTCGTTGGCGCCCGAGCCGACGTTGGCGGTTGAACCTCCGCCGTCGAGGCAGAGCAGCTGGCGCTGGTAGTTGGTGTCGTTGTAGAAGCAGACCTTGCGCCCGGTCCGGTTCCAAATTGACGTGGTGAGGTCGTTCATGGCTGAGCCGATGTTCGAGACGAAGAGGTCGTGCTCCGGCTGGAACCGGTACCGGCCCGCGTAGTTGCCGTCTCCCCAGAGGCAGACGTAGCGGTCAGGGCAGTCCTTCCACTCTGCCTGAGCGGCTCCGGTCGTGACGACCTGCATGGCCGCGGCGACGACGAGGGTGACGACGGCCGCCGCGGCGGCCTTGAGGCTGATACGCATTAGGATCTCCATACCGTGGAATGTGGTCTGTGGGTCGCACCTCACCAGCTGGTGCTGCGCCCTATCCTTCGAGACGGTCAGTCACGGCGACAGGCTGTCCACCGGACGTTCACCGGAAGTCAGGTTCGCCGCAGGGGTCGACTCGCGGCAGTTTCCGGTCCCGATGGGCCAGTGGCAGTTTGAAGGGGGAGCCTTGTTCGGGGAGTCGACCCGGGACTACCGCAAGAGGCTCGCGCTCTCCCAGGAGGAGCTGGCAGAACGCACCGGGCTCAGCTCCCGTGCCATCCGGGCGATCGAGACCGGCCGCAGCGCAGCGCCACGACCGAGCACCGTGCGCCTGCTGGCCGAGGCGCTCGAATTGTCTGATCAGGAGCGCCGCAGGTACACCGCGCTGGCGACTGGCCGGGACACGGCCGGGACGGCCACCGCTACTCCACCGGCCAGGGACGCGGTGGCGGAGCGGGTGCCGCGTGGGCTGCCTCTCGCCGTGCCGGTCTTCGCCGGGCGCCGCGGGTATCTGCGGCAGCTGACCGCCTACCTGGACGACGGCCGTCCCGGCGCGATCGTGGTCTCGGGAACCGCCGGTGTCGGCAAGAGCACCCTGGCGATCCACTGGGCGCACCAGGTCGCGGATCGATTTCCGGACGGTCAGCTCTTCGTCAACCTGCACGGCTTCGGACCGGGGCAGGCTGTCGTCAGCGCCGGTGAGGCGATCCGGGGGTTCCTTCAGGCGCTGGATGTGCCGGAACGGCGGATTCCGGCGGACCTGGCTGGCCAGGTCGCGTGCTACCGCAGCGTGCTGGCTGGTCGGCGGGTTCTGGTGGTGGTGGACAACGCCCGCGATAGCGACCAGATTCGGCCCCTGATTCCAGGCAACCCAGACTGTCTGGTGTTGGTCACGAGCAGACGAGAACTCGCCAGCCTGGTCGTGACGGAGGGCGCGGCGCCCGTGCCGCTGGGCCTGCCCAGCATCGAGGAGGCGCGGGCGCTCCTGATCAGCCGGTTGGGAACACGGCGCATGATGGCCGAGACCGACGCGGCCGACGCCCTGATCGACCGCTGCGCACGACTGCCGCTGGCGTTGGCGGTTGTGGCCGCCCGCGCTGCGCTGCGACCGACCTTCCCGCTCAGTAGCATCGTCGCCGAACTCGACGACGCCGACGACCAACTCAGCCGCCTGCACGGCGGTGACGCCGTCAGCGACGTACGGACCGTCTTCTCCTGGTCGTACCGGCAACTGTCGGGGGGCGCCGCGCTGTTCCGGCTCCTCGGCCTGCACCCGGGACCGGACATCGGCACGGCGGCGGCGGCCAGCCTGGCCGGTCAATCCGTGGCCGAGGTCCGGCAGCGCTGCGCCCAACTCGCCGAAGGCAACCTGATCACCGAGGCCACGCCGGGACGGTTCGTCCTGCACGACCTCATGCGAAGCTACGCCGGCGAACTCGCCGGGCGGATCGACAGCGCGTCCCAACGACGGTCCGCCGTTCGGCGGATGCTCGACTTCTATCTGCACACCGGCCAGGCCGCGGCCACGCTGCTCGCTCCGCACAACGAGACGATCAGCCTCGACCCGGCCGCCGAGGGCACAGCGCAGCTCGCGGTCAAGGATCAACACGACGCGCTCGCCTGGTTCACGGCCGAAATCGGGACGCTGCTGGCGGCGAGCCGCCTCGCCGCCGAGTTCGGATTCGACGCCCACGCGTGGCAGCTCGCTTACACCATGCACCCCTACCTGCACCGCCAGGGCCGATGGCATGAGGCGACAGAAATCCTCCACGGCGCGCTGCGGGCAGCGCGGCGGCTCGGCAGCGACGTGGGGCAGGCACACACCAACCAGCTCCTCGGCCGGGTTCTGATCCATCTGGACGTGCTGGAAGCGCGGCAGCATCTGGAATCCGCGTACGCGCTGTTCCACAGCCTGGGCGATACCGCAGCGGCGGCCCGTTCCCAACAGGCCATCGGCATCACCTACGAGCGCGACGACCCGGCGCGTTCCCTGCCACACGCCCGCCTCGCGCTGCGCCTGGCGACCTCGGCCGGCAACAGCTACTTGCAAGGACGCATCATGAACGGGCTCGGCTGGCTACACGCCCTGCTCGGAGATCACGCCGAGGCGCAGACCCACTGCCGGCGGGCGCTGCGTCTGATGACCGAGATCGGCGATGACGACGGCGCAGCCGACGCCTGGGACAGCATCGGCTTCGCACTCCACCATCTCGGTGATCTGACCGAGGCGGTCCGGTGCTACCACCAGGCGCTCCGGCTCTACCGCGTCCTCGGCCACCGGTACTACCTGGCGCTCACCTTGACCCATCTCGGCGAGACCCACCGGGCCGCAGGCTCCCCTGACCTGGCGCGACAATCGTGGCAGGACGCGCTGGAAATCTTCACCGAACTGCGCAGCCCCGAGCGAGAAGGCGTACAACAGCAGCTGAGAGAGCTAGGCGCAGTTCCTGATGGCACGGACCTGTAACTGGGCGCTTGGCAGCGCTTACTGTGGATGGTGATGCTAGCTAGATTGCCATACTATGTAGCTTGTGGATGATGAGGGGTTTCCAGCGGAGTGGCTGCGGGGCGCTCTCGGGCTGAGCGTGCTCGGGGCGCTGAGGGACGGCCCGACATACGGCTACGCGTTGAGCCAGCGCCTGGAAAAGGCCGGGCTCGGCGTGATCAAGGGTGGGACCCTGTACCCCCTGCTGGCCCGGCTGGAAGCCGACGGACTGGTCACCGCCCAGTGGCAGCTCAGCGAATCCGGCCCCGGCCGAAAGTACTTCTCCCTCACCAGCACCGGGCGGTCGACGCTCGCTGCGCGGCGGAACCGGTGGCAACGCCTCGCCGCGATCGTCGCCTCACTCACCAGCGAC
This sequence comes from Pilimelia columellifera subsp. columellifera, assembly GCF_039532605.1. Taxonomy (NCBI): domain Bacteria; kingdom Bacillati; phylum Actinomycetota; class Actinomycetes; order Micromonosporales; family Micromonosporaceae; genus Pilimelia; species Pilimelia columellifera. The sequence continues at coordinate 38,738 of NZ_BAAARY010000019.1, read as the reverse complement.
GAGGAGCAGTCGTGACGGACCAGTGGTACCAGAGACTGACAGCCCAGCTGGCGCTGCACGATGTGCCGGGCAAGGCGATCGGTGAGGCGCTGGCGGAGGCGCGGGCCCACTGCGCGGACAGCGGCGCCACTCCCGCCGAGGCGTTCGGCGATCCCGCAGCCTACGCCGCCCGCCTGGCCGTTGCGCGGCCACGGAAACCCGGGCGGCGCCTGGCGACAATCTGGATCAGCACCCTGCTCGTAGGGTTGGGAATGCTCACGGTCCCGTACGGGATCGGTTGGGCGACCACCCCGTTCGTGGTGGTGACGCTGGGCCACATGCTGTCGGTGCTGCCGCTCCTCGGGCTGGTCGCGTTGTTTCCCTGGCTGCTGCGGGCCCAGCGGCGTTCGACCACCTCGCCTGATCGCCGCGCCCCCGACGAACGCGGTTGGTGGCTCGGCGGCGCCCTCCTGCTGTATGTCGTCGGCGGTGGCCTGGTCTTCCTGGGCGTGCCCCGTTGGCTACCCATCAGACTGTTCGCACTGCCCGGATGGTTGGCTACGGCGCTCGGACTGATCTGCGTGGTAGTCGGCTGGACACTTGCCTTCAGGCAGCGCGCGGCCGCAAGGCCGATCGACCCGAGAACTGGCGCGCCCGTACGCATGGTGTCCACGAAACGGCAGGTGCGGGTGGTGGCGGCAGCGGCGCTGGTGGGATTCGCGGTCGGCGGTCTTCTGAGCTGGCTCAGCGTGTCCGACAGCTGACCCGCAGCCGCCTGGGCAGTCATCCCGCCGAGTTCGGCGAGCCGATCCAAAGAGGCAGGACGTGGTGAGCGATGCCGCGCAGCCAGGTCGTGTCGTGGCTGACGACGATGATGGCCGTCCCGGACTGGCTGGCGTTGGTGAGCAGCTCACTCATGGCGGCGGCCGTGATGACGTCCTGGCGGGCGGTCGGTTCGTCGGCGACGATGAGCGCGGGTTCGGCGATGAGGGCGCGGAGCAGGGCGACGCGCTGGCGTTGCCCGCCGGAGATCTGTCCAGGCCGGGCGGTGGGGTCGAGGTGGCCGAGTCGGGCCCGGTCGAGCCACTGCCGCGCGGTGGCCCGCAGCGCGGCGCGGCCGGGGTTGCCAGAGGCGGTGAGCGGCTCGGTGAGGGTACGCCAGATCGGCCAACGCGGGTCGAGGCTGGCGGAAGGGTCCTGAAAGATCGGCATGACGTAGCCGGCCCGCGGGTAGCGTGCCGTCCGGGAGCGCGCCGGCCAGGCGGCCCGGTCGCGGTAGCGCAGCTGCCCGCTGTCCGGTCGCTCCATTCCGGCGAGCAACCGCAGCAGCGTCGACTTCCCGGACCCGGAGGGCCCCCGGATCCCGAGGATCTCGCCGCGGCGCACCGCCAGGCTGACCTCGTGGACGGGTGTGATGTCGCCGTGGGTGGTGCGATACCTGCGGGTGATCGAGTCAGCCGAGACGACGGCCGGCTCCGCGGTGGCGTTCATCGCTGGTCGCCGTTGAAGCAGGCCACACCGCCGACGAGTACGGGCTCACGGTCGTGGCAGATGCTGCGGGCTTCCACACATCGCGGGGCGAATGCGCAGCCTGGGTCGATGTGGTGAGCCAGGCTCGGCGGGGCGCCGGGCAGGGATCGTGCGGGTGGCCCTTCTACAGGGGGCGTCGCGGCGAGCAGTGCCCTGGTGTACGGGTGGCGGGGGTTGTCCAGGATGTCGCCGGTCGTTCCCGTCTCGACGATCCTGCCGGCGTACATGACGGCGATGTGATCACTGTGTCGGGCGACCAGGCGCAGGTCGTGGCTGATGAGCAGCACCGCCTGGCTCGCTTGGCGCAGCGTGATCAGTACGTCGTCGGAGAGGTCCGCGTCGAGGGCGCTGGTCGGCTCGTCGGCGACGGTGAGCGCCGGTTGGTGGACGGTGGCGGCGGCGATGGTGGCGCGTTGCAGCATGCCGCCGGACCAGCGGTGCGGGCGTTCGGCGAGCCGCTCTCGCGCGTGTTGGACACCGAGATCGGCGACCCGTCCGGTCACGGTCGACCTGTCGGGGCGTCGGCGGTGCGCCAGCCATGCCTCGGTGACGTGGTGGCGCACCGGGTGGAGAGGGTCGCAGGCGGCATACGGGTCCTGGGCGACGTAGCCGATGGCGCGGCCGCGGGCCCGGCGCATCGCGGGGGCGTCGAGGTTGAGGATGTCCTGGTCGTCGACCTGCACGTGTCCGGTGATGGTCGCGGCCGGGGGCAGCAGTCGCAAGACGGCTCGGGCGAGCGTGGTCTTGCCGCATCCGGACTCGCCGACGACGGCGAGACACTGCCCGGAGCGCAGCGTCAGGCTCACGCCGCGGACAGCACGGGCGCCGTCAGAGTAGGTGACGGCCAGGTCGGTGACCCGCAGGGCGACGGCGTCCGTCACGGTGGCGGGCGCCCGGACCGCGACTGGCGGCGCGGTCCGGGCACGGACCTCGGTGGGCTGTGGGTCGAGCACGTCGCGCAGGGCGTCGCTGAGCAACATGGCCGCCGTGACGGTGAGCGCGATGATCACGGTCGGCCCGATGAGCAGCCATGGTGAGCTGACGAGGGAGCCTTGGCTGTCGGCCAGCATCTGGCCGAGCTCGGCGGTCGGGGGTTGGGCGCCGAGGCCGAGGAACGACAACCCGGCCAGCACCAGCACCGTCTCACCGACCGTCGCAGTGGCGGCAACCACGACCGTCGCCAACGCTCCGGGCAGGATGTGGGTGCGCAGCACGCGGGCCGGCCCGATACCGGCCATTCTGGCGGCGATCACGTCGAGGCGGGTATGGCTGCCGAGGGTGGCGCTCCGGGCGATGCGGGCGGGGTAGGCCCAGCCGGCGGCGACGATGGCCAGAATCAGGTTGTCCGCGCCGACACCGAGCGCCCCGACGATCGCCAGGGCGATGATCTGCGACGGCAGGCCGAGCATGACGTCGATGACCCGGCTGATGACGGCGTCGACGATCCCGCCGAGGTAACCGGCCGCGCCACCGACAAGCAGCCCGAGCGTCGTCGTCAGGGCGAAGACGACCAGCACCGCCTGGAGCGAGGTGCGGGCGCCCGCGATGGTCCGGGCCAGCAGATCACGGCCGGCGTCGTCAGTGCCGAGCCAGTGCGCGGCGCCCGGCGCGGCGAGCTGGTTGGCGTAGTCGGGCAGGTCAGGGTCGGCGGTCGCCAGCGCGGGGCCGAACACCGCGAAGGCCACCAGGGCCAGCGCCAGCGCGGTTCCGGCCCGGCCTCCGCGGTGACGCAGCAGTCCGGTCATCGCCCGCTCCGCGACAACCGGACGCGGCGGGTCGATGCCGGCGCGGTGCGCGGATCGACGGCCATCGCGATCAGGTCGACCACCAGGCTGACGGCGACGTATGCGGTGATCCCGAGCAGGGCGTAACCCTGCACGACCGGCAGGTCGCGGGAGGTGATGCCCTGTACGGCGAAGCGACCGACACCGGGCCAGGTGAAGACGGTCTCCACGATCGGAGCGCCGCCCAGCAGCGCGGCGACCCCGGCGCCGACGACGGTGAGGAACGGGACCAAGGCGTTGGGCAGGTCGTGGACCAGGAGCAGCCGCGCGCGGCCGGCGCCGCGGGCCCGGGCGACTTCCACGTGTGGCGCCCCACGGGCCTGGAGCAGCCCGGCCCGCAGGATGCGGGACCAGGTCGCGGCGGTGGCCAACGCGAGGGTGAGCGCGGGCAGGAACACGGTGCTCCAGCTACCGTCGGAGATGACCCGGAACTGCGCCAGCCGCAACACGACCACCTGAAGCAGCACCAGCCCCACGACGAAGCTGGGGAGCACGAGCGCGGGCAGCGCCGCCAGCCGGATCGCCAGGTCGGGCCACCGGCCCGGCGCCGAAGCCGCGACGCAGCCCAACAGCAGCGCCACGCCCAGCGCCAACGCGACCGCGGCGGCGGTGAGCCGCAGCGTGGCCGGCAACCGGCTGCCCAGCTCGTGGCGGACCGGCCGGCCGGTGACCCAGGACGTGCCCAGGTCACCGCGTGCGGCGCCGGCCAGCCAGCGCCCGTACCGGGCCACCGGCTGGCCGGAAAGGCCCAGCTCGACGCGTTTGGCCGTCACCTGGGCGGCGGTCGGGCTGGTGACGTTGTTCGTGGCCAGCACCCGCCGGGCCGGGTCGCCCGGCGCCAACGCCAGCAGCGACCACACCAGCACGCTGCCGACAGCGAGGGTGGCGACGGCCTGCCCGACCCGCCGCGCGATCACTATGATCATCAGGGTTCAGTACGCGGCGACCCAGAGCAGCGCCACCGGTGGCACCTGATAGTCGCGCAACCTCGGAGCGGCGACCACGGGCACCCGTTTGAGGGTCAGGTACAGGCTATGGACCTTCTCCTCGACGATGATCCGCTGCGCCTCGCCCATCAGCGTGTCCCGGGTGGCCGGGTCGAACGTCTCGGTGAGCTGGCCGATGAGCCGGTTGAGCTGCGGGTCCCTGATGCCGCCGTAGTTGTTGTCGCCGGACGGGGTGAAGTTCGCCACGAGCGGCGTCACCGGGTCGGTCTGGGTCCAGTCGATCGCCCCGTTGCCCCACACGGCGGCGTCCCAACCTGCGGGGTTCTTCGCCGCGGCGGCGATGTCATCGACCTGGCGCACCTGCACGTCGACGCCGATCGTGCGGAGCTGCGCCTGTAGCGCCACGGCGACGGTCTTGGAGTCGGGCTGCTGGGGGTAGCTCAGCAACGTCACCGTCAACGGCTTGCCGCCCTTGCTGCGCGTCCCGTCGCCGCCGCGAACCCACCCGGCGCCGTCGAGGAACTGGCTGGCCTTGACCGCGTCGAACGTCTGGTTGCGCTTGGCGTAGGGCAGAAAAGCCGGGTAGAAGCCGACCGCGGTGTCGTACTGGCCACCGAGGACCTGCGTCGCGAGTTGCCCATAGTCGATGCCGAACCGGAGCGCCTGCCGTACCCGCACGTCCGCCAGCGGCCCGGTGCGTGGGTTGAGGACGAGCTGGAATCCCTCCGCGGCGGTGCCGGCGTCCTGGTTCAGGTACACCGCGTCCGTGCGTCCCTTCAGCTCCCGGGCGGCCGACGACGGCGGGTACAGCGCCAGGTCGGCCTCCCCGTTCTGCACCGCCAGGATCCGGGCCTGGGCCTCGGGGATGAACCGGACGGTCAGCTTCTCCAGCTTCGGCGGCGACACCCGGTAACCCGGCGTCGGCGCCAACGTCATCGCCTCGGGCGTCAACGCGGTCACCGTGTACGGGCCGGACCAGATCTTCGCCGCGATCAGCTCCGCCGGCCGGCCCTTCGCCTTCTGGTAGGCGGCGTGGTCGAAGATCGGGAACATCGACTCGTGGGCGAGCAGGCTCGGCACATAGGACGTCGGCCGCGCCGTCGTCAGCGTGACCGTCAGCGGGCCGGTCGCGGCAACGGTCGCCCCGGGCAGCAACGGCGTGACCGAGGTGTTCTCCCGTAAGTGGAACGTCATGACCTCGACCAGCGCGGCGGCGTCGATGGGTCGGCCGTTCTGGAACGCCAGTTCGGGCTTGAGCTGAAGGGTCCACGTCGTCGGGCTGGCCTGCGTCGCCGATTCCAACAGCCACGGCTGAAGTTTGCCGCCGCGCACCGGCTGGAGCAGCAACGCGCCGAACCCGAACTCCGGCGCCCAGAATCCGTTCTTCAACGGGTCCAGGTCGCTGATCGCGAAGCTCGTCGCGATCCTCAGCTGTGTGACCGGCGTGGCGTCGGCAGGCTTGTCTGTCGACACCCCCGCACACCCGGCGCCGAGTAACGTCAACGCGCTCAACACCACCACCAGGCGGACCCGGCGCGTCAACCGCTCAACGGACACGGTCGCTCCCCACGGACTTCGGCGCCGGGAACACCTGAAGGCTCAGCGCGGCGGGAAGCGACGCCAGACCCGGCCCGCCGGCGGCCAGCCAGCTCTCCAGCAAGTCGATGGCAGCCTCATCACGCACCAGTCCCAGCCACACCGGCCTTCCGCCGCGACGGCGCCCGGCCACTGATGGGCGCACCACCACCACGTTGGCCTGCTCGCACGGGCCCAGGCACTCCGCCGTACGGACCTGAACCTGGCCAGGGCGTTCCTGCGCCAGGCGCCGTAGCCTCGCCAACTGACCATCATGATCTGTGCCAGGAATCTTCGCGGCGCTGCCGCAGCAGCAGCCCCGGCACAGGACCACCCGGACGCAGCCGTCCCCGTTCGCCCTGGCGGAGTCACCTGACCTGGCAGCCGGCGGGCTGGCGTCCTGACTGGACAACTCGAGAACTGTCATTGCCGCTCTCCCTCGCGAGACCCGACGATCCGGGCCAGGCGTGGAGGGCGCGACAGACGGGCGCGGCACAGGAAGCCGAGCGTCGGTGCGAGGCCCTCCCACGAGGCCCGAAACCGGCACGCGCACGGCGCGCGTGCCGCCGACGGCAGGTCTTCGGACTTGCGGGCGAGCGCCAGCCGGTTTCACCTGGCGCGCCTACTGGCCGTCGCTTCCCAGACGCGGTCGCGTCCAGTGCCTATGACGGCGGTCGTTCCCACTCACCGCTGCGGGGCAGTCCCGGACTCACACCGGGTTCCCTCTTACGACGCCCACCCCCGAGCATCGGGAGCAGGCGAACCGCTGGCGCGCAGAAGCATACAACGTCGAAGCGACCGCGAGTGTTCGACCGCGGTTCACGTATCGATGCTGGTGGTGTACCCCGCTGATGGGGAAGCGTCGACGCCTGTGAGTTCCCAACAGGCGCCGACGCTGTCGGTGGTGGTTCCCGTGTTCCGCGTCGCGGCGTACCTCGACGAATGCCTCGACTCCATCCTCACCCACGCGCCGGCCGACCTTGAGGTCATCGCCGTCGACGACGCCTCGCCGGACGGATGCGGGGCGATCCTCGACGATCGCGCGCGCTGTGACCCACGCGTGCGGGTGCTGCACCTGCCGGTCAACAGCGGCCTCGGACCGGCCCGCAACGCCGGCCTGGCGCAGGCGCGCGGCGAGTACGTGTGGTTCGTCGACTCCGACGATTGGCTCGCCCCGGGCGCCGTCGCGCAGGTGGCGCAGCAGCTGGGTCACTACCGGCCGGACGTGCTCATCGTCGATCATGCGGAGGCGCACCCCGATGGCCGCGTAGTCGCCCAACGCTCGGCCGACGTCGTCGGCGGCCTGACCTCGCCGGTGCGGCTGGCCGAGCGTCCGCAGCTGCTGCGGCTCGCCCAGGCGGCCTGGTCCAAGATTGTCCGCCGGGAGCTGCTCGACCGCGCCGGGTTGTCCTTCCGCCGCGGCTGGTACGAGGACTGCTCCTACAGTCACCCGTTGCTCATGGCCGCCGAGTCCATCGAGGTCCTGCACCAGGTCTGCTACTACTACCGGCAGCGTCCCACCGATCGGATCACCGCCACCGTCAGCACCCGGCATTTCGAGGTCTTCGACCAGTACGCCGCGGTCTTCGCCGCCGTGGACGCCAGCGGAGGCGCCTACGACCAGTTCCGTGGCGAGCTGTTCCGGGTCATGGTCAACCACTATCTGGTGATCGCCGGCAACGAGCAGCGGCTCCCGGTCAGCAGCCGGCGGGCGTTCTTCGATCGCGTCGTCGCCGACTACCGGCGCTGGCTGCCCGCCGACGGCTACCCGGTCCCCGCGGGCGTCACCGGGCTCAAGCACCGGCTGACGCGCTGGGGCGCCTGGCCCGCGTACGCGACGCTGCGGCACGCGCACCAGGCTGTCGGGGCGCTGACGCGACGGCGTCCGGCCGGCCCGGGGCGTCATGCGGCCGCGCGGGCGATGCCGGCGGCGACGCCCTCCGTGCCGACGCCGTCAGTGCCGGCGCCGCGCCAGAGCAACGAGCTGCGCCACAACGCGTCCCGGAGTGACCGGAACGACCGAGATCATCAGCTGGCCCGACTGGTCCCGGGTGGGCGCGACCGCGAAGCAACGCACACCACGCCGGACGAGCGCCGGGCGCGGTGATCGCAGGCCGGTAGCCCGCACCTGGGCTGAGCCGAACACGTCGCCCAGGCGCATGGTCGCCCGGATCGACCGACGCTGGCCGCTCTCGGCGCTGGCCGCCACGAGGTCCCGCAGGCGCAGGTCGGCGCGCAGGGTGGTCTCCTCGCCGGCGCCGACGACGACGGCGTCGGCGCCGATGTCCTCGGCGACCACCCGCACCGGTCCGCTCACCCGCTGCCGCAGATCAGGCAGTGGGCTGCGCAGGGTGAGCGACAGCACCCGGGCGCCGGAGCTGTCGCGGCGCCATGCGGTGTCGGTGGCATCGAGCCTGGCCGCCCAGTCGGCGGCCCGGTCGGTGACCTCGAAGGCGGCGTCCGGCGCCTGCGGCGGACTGGCCCGGAACCCCGGGTACCCGGCGAACCAGCGGTCACCCTCGATCACCGTCGCCGGGACACCGGCCTGGGCGTCGTGGCGCAGCACCGGCAGCAGGGCCGCGTGCCGGCCGGCGCGCAGGACGCGCAGCCGCAGCCAGGTCTCGATGTCCAGTCCCCCGGCGATGGCGTCGTCCAGGTGCTGGTCCGCCAGTTCGCGGATCGTGTCGCCGACACGGCGTCGGGTGTCGTCGTCGGCGAGCGCCAGGTCGTCGCGCAGCAGCACCGCGACCTCAAGGGCGAACAGCCGGGCCAGGACGGCCCGGCGTTCCGGGCCTTCCGGGATGAGGCCCACAGTGAACTGGACGAGGCGACGCAGGCAGGCCAGGCGGGCGTCGACATCGCTGAGCTGGGTGATGTTGCGGGCGTTGAGCCGGCGCACCGCGTGGTAGCAGGTGTAGTCGGCGACCACTGAGATTTTCCTGGCCCGGTAGCAGGCTTCCAGGGTGAAGGGCAGGTCGCTGCCCAACGGCATGTCCTCGGGGTAGCGGATGGCGTGCTGTTCCAGCAGGTCCCGCCGGAAGAGCTTGACGTTCATCAACGACCACGGCAGCGCCGAGTCCGCCAACCCGATCCGGTCCGCGTTGCGGGCGAAGACGTCCTGGTAGACGAACCGGCTGTTGACGCCGACGACTTTGCCGAGCACCACATCGGCGTCCAGCCGGTCGGCGGCGGCGACCAGCCGTTCCAGGGCCTGCCCGCCGAGATAGTCGTCGGCGCCGACGAAGTAGACGTAGCGGCCCGCGGCGACGTCCAGCGCCCGGTTGCACGGGCCGGCGGGACCGCCAGAGTTCGGTTGCCTGATCACCCGTACCAGGCCCGGGTAGCGGGCGGCGTACCGGTCCAGCTCCCGGCCGCTGCCGTCGGTGGAGCCGTCGTCGACGGCGACGATCTCCATGCGGTCGTGGCCGATGCTCTGCCCGACCAGCGACGCCAGGCAACGACGCAGGTACGGCATGGTGTTGTACACCGGCGCCACTACGGTGACGTCCGGCATGTCGCGGGTGTGTGCCATCCGGTCCTCGTCATCGGCAGCGTCCGGCGCTGAAGCAACGCGGAGTATAGCCACGACAGATGTCGATGAAGGGGCGTCGGCAACGGCCATCTTCGCGTTGTCCGCTCGTCATCGCGCCAGTGTGAGAAGTTCGCCGCCGACGCCTACAGTGCGACGATTTCGCTCGCCGCGCCGGTCAGCTCCCGGCCGTGACAAGGAGGCAGATCTGTGGTGCGGGGCCGGATCGTCATGCTCGTCGACAACGCCGTCGAGGGCGATTCCCGGGTGCAGAAGACCGCCCGCTCGGCGGCGGCGGCCGGTTGGGCGGTGACTCTCCTCGGCCGTGCTGACAGCGTGGCGCGATCCTGGCGCGTCGGCGAGGCGAAGGTGCGGCTGCTGCCGATGGGCGGCGCCGGGGGCGCGTCCGTTGGACGCCGGGGGCGCGAGCGCCTGAGGCGCTCGCGGCTCGTCGGACTGCTGCGACGCCCGGTGGACCTGGCATTGGTCCGCTTCTGGCGGTGGCGGCTCGGCGACGGCGCGTGGCGGCGGCTGGAGCCGTCGCTGTGGGAGTTCGAGGCCGCGTACGGGCCGGCCATCGACGCGCTGGCGCCGGACATCATCCACGCGCACGACTTCCGGATGCTGGGCGTCGGCGCCCGCGCGGTCCTGCGGGCCCGAGCGTCGGGCCGCGCCGCCAAGCTGGTCTGGGACGCCCACGAGTTCCTCCCCGGGATCCAACCCTGGCGGGACCACGCCCGATGGCTGCCGGCCCACCGCGGACACGAGCGCGAGTACGCCCGGCACGCCGACGCCGTCGTCACCGTCTCGCCCGAGCTGGCCCGGCTGCTGCAACGCGAACACCACCTGCCGCGCCTGCCCAGTGTGGTGCTCAACGCCCCGGACATCGCGCCAGGCGTCCCCATCACCCTGGACGGCGGGCCGGACACGCTACGCGTCCGCTGTGGCCTCGGGCCCGGCGTGCCGTTGCTGGTGTACAGCGGCGCCTGCGCGCCAGCCCGTGGGCTGGCGCTCGCGGTCCGGGCGCTGCCCCGGCTGCCCGGCGCGCACCTGGCGCTGGTGGTCAACCAGCCCGACGGGCCGCACGCCCGGGAACTGGTCGCGCTCGCCCGCCAGCTCGGCGTCGCCGACCGGCTACGCCTGCTGGACTACGTCCCCGCGGACCGGGTGGCGGCGGCCCTCGCCGACGCCGACGCCGGCATCATCCCGATCCAGCGATGGCCCAACCACGAGATCGCGCTCATCACCAAGTTCTTCGAGTACGCCCACGCCCGGCTGCCCATCGTGGTCAGCGACGTGCGGGTGATGGCGGCGACGGTGCGGGACACCGGGCAGGGCGAGGTGTTCCGGGCCGACGACCTCGACGACTACGTGCGCGCCGTCCGCGCCGTCCTCGGCGACCCGGCGCGCTACCGCGCCGCGTACGCCCGGGCGGGCCTGTTGGACGGATGGGGTTGGAGCGCCCAGGCCAGGGTGCTCAACGAGCTTTATACGCGATTGACCAACGACACGGTCGATCTGGTGTGAACATTGACACACGCGAGTCCAGCGGCGAGGCTCACGCAGGATCACCACACTCACCATCGGAGGCACGATGAGGCGCGTCCTGCTGGCTTCGGCCACTGCGCTCGCTCTGTCCGGCGCCACGTTGGGACTGCCCACGGCAGCGCCCGCGGCCCCGCAGACCCAACACGACGGGCTGGAGGTGTACACCGGAACGCTCTCGGCGAAGCAGGTCGACGGCCTGCGTGACGTCGGACTCGACCACGGGAGCGCCCGCACCACCCGTCGCGGCGACGGGAACTACGCCGTCGAGGCCGTCCTCAGTGGCGAGCAGCTACGCCAGCTCGCCGGCCAGGGCATCACCCTCCAGGTCAAGAAGGTGCGCGGCAAGGCCGCCTCCGAGGAGTTGCGGCAGCAGGGGCTGGCCGGTTGGAAGGCGTTCCGCTCGTTCAGCGAGCCCGGCGGCCTGCGGGACGAGATCGCCGCGCTCGCCGCCCGGTACCCCGGTCTCACCAAGACGCAGACCATTGGCACCTCGGTCAACGGCAAGCCGATCATCGCCATCAAGGTCACCAAGGACGCCAGGAAGATCCCCGACGGCAAGCGGCCGGCGGTCATGTACGCCAGCACGCAGCACGCCCGCGAGTGGATCACGCCGGAGATGAATCGTCGGCTGCTGCACCACATCCTGAGCAGCTACGGGACCGACGACGAGATCACCGCGGTGGTGGACACCACCGAGCTGTGGTTCATCCCGGTCGTCAACCCTGACGGCTACGACTACACCTTCACCCCCGGCAACCGGTTGTGGCGCAAGAACCTGCGCGACAACAACGGCGACGGAAAGATCACCACCGGGGACGGGGTCGACCCGAACCGCAACTTCCCCACCAGGTGGGGATACGACAACGAAGGCTCCTCCCCCAACCCCTCCAGCGACACATACCGCGGCCCCAAGCCGGCGTCCGAGCCGGAGACCCGGGCGCTGGACAAGCTCTTCGGCAGGATCCCTTTCCGGTTCTTCGTCAACTACCACTCCGCCGCCGAGCTGCTGCTCTACGGCACCGGTTGGCAGGTCAGCACCCCCACCCCCGACGACGTCGTCTGGGAGACCCTCGCCGGCGACGACAAGAACCCGGCCGTCCCGGGCTACGACCCGGACATCTCCGCCGAGCTGTACACCACCAACGGCGAGACCACCGAACACATGAGCGTCAAGCACCGGACCCTCGGCGTCACCCCCGAGATGTCCACCTGCGAGACCGCCGCCAACTGGTTCCCCGACGACCAGTGGAAGCCTGAGGACTGCGTCAGCGGATTCGTGTTCCCCGATGACGAGAAGCTCATCGAGATGGAGTTCCGCAAGAACATCCCGTTCGCGCTGTCGTTGGCGAAGTCCGCCAAGGACCCCGGCAACCCGTTCTCGTCGATCAACCGGGTCGCCCCGGACTTCGTCCCCGACACCTTCGCCGTCTCCTACGGCGTCAAGCAGCCGGTGGCCGCGACCGTGAAACGCTCGCTGGCCAGCGTCAAACTCAACTTCCGGATCAACGGCGGCAAGGCCCGCGCCGTCGCGACCAGGGCGTGGAAGGGCGGCGAGCGCTACGGCGGCGACAACAACCGCTACTACGACGAGCGCCGCGGCGTCGTCACCGGCGCCAGGGCCGGCGACCGCGTCGAAGCGTGGTTCACCGGCGTCAAGGGCAAGGGCAGGAACGCCAAGAAGGTCGCCAGCGCCAGTTTCACCTACCAGGTGCACACCGGGATCGGCGGGGACGTGCTCGTCCTGGCCGTCGAGGACGTCACCGGCGCCAGCCCGACCCAGGAGGGCACGAGCGCCAAGCACGCGGCGGCGTACGTCGCCGCGGCCAAGGCCGCCGGGCACCGTCCCGACGTCTACGACTTCGACACCCAGGGCCGGCGCGCCCCGCACCCGCTGGGCGTGCTGTCGCACTACAAGGCCGTCGTCTGGGAGACCGGCGACGACGCGATCCTGCGCGCGCCCGGCCAGCCCGCCGGCACCGCCGCCAAGGCGGCGCTCGACACCGAGCTGGCCGTCCGCGACTACCTCAACGAAGGCGGCAAGCTCCTGGTCAGCGGCCAGAACGCGCTGCTCGCCCAGGCATCCGACGGCCAGTACTCGTACGACCCGAGCGGGACGACCGAGTGCGTCACCGCCGGCAAGGCCCCGTGCCTGACCCTGGGCAACGACTTCGTCCAGTACTACCTCGGCGCCCACACCTACGTGGACAACGCCGGCGCCGACGGCGACAAGCTGCACCCGGTGGCCGGCAACGCCGGCGCGTTCGCCGGGTTCGCCGGCGTCCTCAACGCCGAGGGCTCGGCCAAGAACCAGACCCACTCGGCCTCGTTCCTGCCGACGTCGAGTTTCTTGCCGCCCCAGCAGTTCCCGCACTTCGGCGGCCAGGCCGTCGTCGACTGGAAGCGGCCCGGCCCCGCTCCGTTCGACCCGTACGACGGCGCCTGGTACGTCCGCAGCGCCGACGCGTCCCAGAGTTACCAACGGCTCAGCCGCACCGTCGACCTCACCGGCGCCAGCGCCGCCGACCTGAAGTTCTGGGCCTCCTACGACACCGAGGCCAGCTGGGACTTCCTGTTCGTCGAGGCCCGCGAGGCAGGCACCGGGGCGTGGACGACGCTGCCGGACCGCAACGGCGCCACCACCGACGCCACCGGCGAATCCTGCAAGGCCGACATCGCCGACCGGCTGCACCCCCAGCTCAAGCACTACATGGGCGCCGACTGCTCGGCCAAGGGCACGACCGGGGTGTGGAACGCGGCCACCGGCAAGTCCAACGGCTGGAAGGAGTGGTCGGTGGATCTGAGCCCGTACGCGGGGAAGAAGGTCGAGCTGTCGATCACGTCGATGACCGACTGGGGTACCCAGGGCCTGGGTGTGTTCCTGGACCAGGCGCGGGTCACCGCCGACGGCGCGCCGCTGGCGGGCACCTCGTTCGAGACCGACCTGGGCGGCTGGACTACCCCCGGCGCCCCAACCGGCTCCCCCGCCGACGCCGGCGACTACACCCGCAGCCAGCTCGCCTTCGACGAGGGCGCGGTGGTGAGCACCGCCGACACGGTGCTCACCGGCTTCGGTCTGGAAGGCCTGGCGCCGGCGCAGCGGGCGGACTTCCTGGCCCGCGCCTTCAGACACCTGAAAGTCAAGCCTGGCAGGTGACGGCGTGCGCCGTGGCATACGGCGTGTGACGATGGCCGGTCTCCGTTCGCGGAGGCCGGCCATCGTCTGATGGGCGCCTCCCAGGCATCGCCCGATTCGCTGAAACCAACCGGCCAAGGGCGTACGTTGAGGTCGAGGCGTTCCGCACCCAAGTGAACAATCCGACCTGGCCACAGGCGTCAGTGAGCGCAACTGGCGGCCGCGACGCCGAACTACCGCCCATCCGGCGCTGAGGCGCACGCCCGGCGACGCCGCAAGGGACAGAGGTTGGCATGTCTACTCAGCAGTTCGCATTCTTGGTGGGTTTCCTCTCCGCCGCGCTGTGGGCGGTGGCGGGTTTGGCAGCAACGTTCGCTGCCCTGCTGCTGGGGGCCGCCGGATGGTTTGTCGCCGCGCTGGTCACTGGCCGGCTGAGCGTGCCCGACCTGGTGGAGCGGTTCCATTTCCTGAGCCCACACGGGCGTTGACATCTCGGGATCCGGTATATCGACAAGGGAGTCGTCATGACCAGTGCCACCGAGGCGCGTCAGAGCGCCGCGCAGTCCGAGGCTTCCCGCGGCGAAAGCCGCGAGCCAAACTCGAAGAAGATGCAGCAGTCGCCGTCGGGCAGCGGCCCCAGCCGGCCGGGAAGCGGTGTGTCCACCCGGCCCGGCGCCAACACGGCGCACGCACAGCTGGTCAGCGAGCACGGCAAGACCACCATCGCTGACATGGTCGTCCAGAAGGTCGCCGGGCTGGCCGCCCGCGAGATTCCTGGCGTGCATTCCATGGGCAGCGGCATGGCACGTGGCGTCGGAAAACTCCGATCGGTGATGCCCGGCACCGACCCGACCCCCGCCCAGGGAGTGGCGGTCGAGGTCGGCGAGCGGGAAGCAGCCGTCGATCTGGACATCGTGACGTGGTACGGGCAGAGCATCGCCGACGTCTCCGACGCCGTTCGCCGAAACGTCATCGACCGGGTCGAGGGAATGACGGGCCTGACGGTGGTAGAGGTCAACATCAGCGTCGATGACATCCACGTCGAGGGCCTGAACGAGGACGACGGCGGCGCCCGGGAGCAGCGGGTCCAGTGAACACGCACGACACAGTGGCCCTGGCCGCTGCGTTGTCGGCGGCGGCCGAAGCTGTGCCGGGGGTAGGTCGGCTCGTTCCCGGTGACGGCGCCACCTACGTCTCGACGCAGTACCCGGGCGGCCGCATCGACGGCGTACGGCTCGGCGCCGACCGGGTGGAGCTGTACGTGAGCGTGGACCGCCTTCCCGCGCAACCAGTCGCCGACACCGTGGCCGCCACCGCCACCCGCATCCTGCGCGCCCACCAGGACCAGCGACCGCTGCACGTCGTTGTCGCCGACATTGAGGACCGCGCGTACCTCACCGGCGTCGCCACGGCTGCCGCGGAGGTTGGCGAGCCGGCGTCGGCGGGCGCCCCGGGCACGCCGGAGCCCGCTGGGCGGATGGGGACGCCGTGAACGGCAGGAGAGGTCAGCGATGCGGGTGACGAACAGGTTGGCCGCCATGGTGTTGGGTTTGGCTCTCGCCGTCGCCGGGCTGGTCGCGGCCGTCGAGGCGCTGCTCGTGGCGTCGGGGGGGCCAACGTTGCTGGTGCCGCGCGACGACTGGCACGCCGCGCTCACCAGCACCCGTATAGGCGACGGCATCGTGTTGGGAGTCGCGGTGACCGTCGGGCTGGCAGGTCTGCTGATCCTGGTGGCCCAGGTAAGGCCGTGGCCGCCCGAGAACGTAGACACCGCCATGGCGGACTGGCGCCTACGACGCTCCGGCGTCCAGCGTCGGGTCGCCGCAGCCGTCGACCGTGTCCCCGGGGTCAGTCAGTGCCGGGTTCGGGTCCGCGGCCCCGAACGCCGCAGCAGGCTGAAAGTACGGGCGTCCGGGGACCGGGCCAGCCGTCCGGCCGTCCTGGCCGCGACCCGCGCCGAACTCGGCCGCCTCGCCGTCACCATGCCGGACGAGCGTGTCGCGGTCCGGCTGAACCGGGCCCGGAGAGTCACATGACCAACAGAGCCAACCGCATCATGTGGACGGTCATCGGCGCGCTGCTGGCCATCGCAGGCGGCGCCATCATCCTCGCCAACCGTGGCGCTCTGCCGGGGGTGGAGACCTCCGCCGTCCTGCTGCCGGTTTCGGCAATCCAACGCTGGCACGACCTCGGCCCGTGGGGACCCACGACTGTTGTCATCGCCGGACTGGTGGTCGCGCTGCTGGGCGTGCGCTTGTTCCTGGCTCAGACGCGGCGGCGCTCCCAACCCGCGCTCCCGGACCTGCGCCTGCGGGCCGGCGGCCCCGCCGCGACCGACCTACCCGCCGACAGCCCCGACAGCGCCCGCCCGGTGGTCCGGGGCGAGGTCACCGTCGCCGCCCGGGTTCTCGCCCGGTCGCTGGAACACGACCTGGCGCGGGACCGGCACATCCGACACGCGGCGGTGAGCCTCACCGGACACGCCCCGGACCCTGACGTGTGGGTCCGCCTCGACATCGCCGGCAGCGCCGACGTGCCCGAACTCGGCGAACGCGTCACCGCCGCCCTGGACCGGTTCGCGACCACCTCCGGCCTCACCCCGCGACGGGTCGACATCACCGCGAAGACGGCCAGCGCCGGCAGATACACGCCACGCTGAGCGCGTGGAGCCGATCAGGACCGCCACGCCCACGGCCCCTGGCTGGTCAGGGCGCCACCGTCCAAGCTCGTCCCTCCTGCGGCTGAGTGATGGTGATAGCCGCGGAGGGCGTCTCAATGGCGACCACGGCCGTGTCGAAGATCCAGAACCCGGTCATCGGGATAGCGGTCCGTTTCCCTGTCGCGGGTAAGATGCCGAGCTGAACGTGCGGCAGGGTGAGGCAGACGAGCAGGTGGGTCAGTTGCTCAGCTTGGACGTCGGCGGTGCCCATCCAGGTCCACAGCGCCCGGTCTTCGAGGATGACGTGCACACGCTTTGAAGGGACTCCCATCACAAGCTGGGTGCGCTGCTGCTTACTAGCAATGGTTTCCTCGGTGTCGTCGGGCGCGTCGAGGAAGTCGTACCAGTAGCGGAGCTAGGTACTTGAAGAAGCCCTCGATGTCGTGGAAACCTTCGCCACCAAGTCGGGCAAGTCGACCAGCGCGTTGCAGCGCTCGCACCAGGCGTGAAGGTCGACATCGGTAGGGAGCTGTTTGCCAGTCTCGATCGAGCGAGCTGCCGTCCTCAGGCTGCCTGGAAGGGGCGGGGCTCTTACCGCAACCGCCCAAGCGTTAGCGCTGATCGACGCCCAGCTCCACCGCCTGTTCCGCTAGACAGCCGCGCGACAACACCGGCCGGCAGACGTCCGCCCATCGGCTACGTCGGACACACTCTCGTGGTATGAGGGAGCGGCGACCGACGTCGGCCATGGTCCCGCCCCAGCCTCGGCCTAGTCAGCGACATCACCCGCCGCCCTGCCAAGGGCGCCGCCGCCGGGCGTCGTAGGATCGCCGCCGTGACCGAACCGCTGCTGCGCGTCGCCAGCTTCGCCGAGCTGGATGCCGCCGACCTGTACGAGATCCTGCGGCTGCGCGCGGAGGTCTTCGTCGTTGAACAGAACTGCCCCTACCAGGACCTTGACGGCCGGGACCGTGAGGCCGGTGCCAGACATGTCTGGGCCGCCGACCGCGTGGGCAACGTGCTGGGCTGCCTGCGTGTCCTCGGCGATCCCGACGGCGTGGCCCGGATCGGCCGGGTCGTGGTGGCGCCTGCGGCGCGCGGCAGTGGCCTGGCGCAACGGCTGATGACCGAGGCGCTGCGGCTGTCCGGCGACCGGCCGGTCGTCCTGTCGGCGCAGGCGCACCTGGCGGGCTTCTACGCCGGGTTCGGGTTCGTGGTCGACGGCCCAGGGTTCATGGAGGACGGCATCCCCCACCTGCCGATGCGCCGTCCCGGACTCCACGTTCGGCGCTGAGCCCGTCCGACGCAACCCGACCGAAGCCCTGCTGGCGTGTTAACTCGGGGGTTGGTCGTCATTTACCAGTGCCTTGGCGAACTGGGCGTTGTAGAGGGTGAAGTAGGCGCCCCGCGCCGCGATCAGGTCGTCGTGGGCGCCCTGCTCCACGATCCGGCCGTGCTCCATCACCAGGATCCGGTCGGCGTCCCGGATGGTGGACAGCCGGTGGGCGATCACGAAGCTGGTCCGGTTCGACCGCAGCGCCGCCATGGCCTGCTGCACCAATAGCTCGGTGCGGGTGTCCACCGAGCTGGTCGCCTCGTCGAGGATCAGCAGCGGCGGGTCGGCCAGGAACGCGCGGGCGATCGTGATCAGCTGCTTCTCCCCGGCGGAGATGTTGCCGCCCTCCTCGTCGATCACCGTGTCGTATCCGGCGGGCAGGCTGTGCGCGAACCGGTCGACGAACGCGGCGGTCGCGGCGGAGCGGACCTGCTCCTCGGTGGCTTCCGGCCGGCCGTAGCGGATGTTGTCGCGAATAGTTCCGCCGAACAGCCAGGCGTCCTGCAGCACCATCCCGATCTGACCGCGCAGGGCGTCCCGACGGAGCTGGGCGATGTCGGCGCCGTCGAGGGTGATCCGGCCGGTGCCCACCTCGTAGAAACGCATGATCAGGTTGACCAGGGTGGTCTTGCCCGCGCCGGTCGGGCCGACGATCGCGACGGTCTGTCCCGGCTCGACCACCAGCGACAGCTCCTCGATCAGCGGCTCGTCCGCGCGATAGCGGAACGACACGTCCTCGAAGGCCACCCGGCCCTGGGCCTGGGCGATCACCGCCGGCTCGGCGGGGTCCGGGCTCTGCTCGTCAGCGTCCAGCAGGTCGAAGACCCGCTCCGCGGAGGCCACCCCGGACTGCATCAGGTTCGCCATCGCGGCCACCTGGGTCAGCGGCTGGGTGAACTGGCGCGAGTACTGGATGAACGCCTGCACGTCGCCGAGGGAGATCGCGCCGGAGGCCACCCGCAGCCCGCCCACGACCGCCACCGCCACGTAACTGAGGTTCCCGATGAACATCATCGACGGCATGATGATGCCGGAGACGAACTGGGCGCCGAACGAGGCGGTGAACAGAGCGTCGTTGCGCTCGGCGAAGCTCGCCTCGACCTGCTGGCGCCGGCCGAAGACCTTCACCAGCTCGTGTCCGGTGAACGCCTCCTCGATGTGGGCGTTGAGGGCGCCGGTGTGCGCCCACTGGGCGACGAACTTGGGCTGCGAGCGCCGGGCGATCTGTTGGGTCAGCAGCACTGACAGCGGCACCGCCACCAATGCGATCAGCGCCAGCGTGGGCGAGATGACGAACATCATGACTATGACGCCGACGACGGTCAGCAGCGAGGTCAGCAGCTGGCTGAGCGTCTGCTGCAGCGTCTGGGCGATGTTGTCGATGTCGTTGGTGACCCGGCTGAGCAGCTCGCCGCGGCCCTGGCGGTCGAAGTACGGCAACGGCAGCCGGTGCAGCTTGGCCTCGACCTCGGCACGCAGCTGGAGCATCGCCGGCTGCACCGTGCCGGCCAGCAGGTAACCCTGCACCCACAGCAGGACGCTGGCCAGCGCGGCCAGGACGGCCGCGAACGCCAACACCCGCGACAGCTCGTCGAAGTCGATTCCCACGCCGGGAACCACCTGCATCCGCTCGAGCATCGCCGCCAGCTCGCCGTCGCCGGCCGCGCGGGCGTCGGCGACGACCTGTTCCCGGCTGGCGCCGGCGGGCAGACGCTGTCCGAAGACGCCGGTGAAGACGATGTCGGTGGCCCGCCCCAACACCAGCGGCACGTACACCGACAGCGCCACGCTGGCCGCGCCGAACGCGACGACCAGCGCCAGCCGGACCCGGTAGGGCCGAAGGCGCCGGATCAGCCGCAGCGCCGACGGCCAGAACGTCATCGGCTTCTCGGCGGGCATGCCGACGTGCGCGTGCGGGGGCCCGCCCGGGCGCGCCCCGGCCGGCAGCCGGCCCGGCACGGACTTGGGCTGCTGGCTCATGCGCTCGCTCCCACGCCGCGCTGCGACTGCGCGATCTCAGCGTAGGTGGGACAGGTCTTCAGCAGCTCCGCGTGCCGGCCGACCCCGACCACCTCCCCGTCCTCCAGCACCAGAATCTGGTCGGCGTCGATGATGGTGGAGACCCGCTGCGCCACCACGATCAGCGCCGCGTCCGCGGTGACCTGCCGCAACGCCGCGCGCAGCTGGGCGTCGGTGGTCAGGTCCAGGGCCGAGAACGAGTCGTCAAACAGGTAGATCTCCGGCTCCCGCGCCAGCGCGCGGGCGATCGCGAGCCGCTGCCGCTGGCCGCCGGAGACGTTCGTGCCGCCCTGGGCGATCTCGGCGTCCAACCCCGCTGGCATCGCTGCGACGAAGTCGCGCGCCTGCGCGATGTCAAGGCAGCGCCAGAGCTTGTCGTCGGAGGCGTCCGGGTCCCCGTAGCGCAGGTTGCTGGCGACGGTGCCGGAGAACAGGTAGGGGCGCTGCGGGGTCAGTCCGATCAGGCGCCACAACGTATCCGGGTCCAGCTCACGCACGTCGACACCGCCCACCAGCACCGCGCCGGAGGTGACGTCGAACAGCCGCGGAATCAACGACAGCAGGGTCGTCTTGCCGGCGCCGGTGCTCCCGATGATCGCCGTGGTCTGACCGGCCCGCGCCACGAACGACACATCACGCAGCACCGGCGCGTCGGCGCCGGGATACCGCAGACTGACCGATCGAAACTCGACCGTGGCGCGCGTCTGCGTCCGCGTCACCGGCACGGCGGCGGTGACCAGCGTCGACTCGGTCGCCAGCACCTCGGCGATCCGCTCGGCGCAGACCACCGCCCGCGGCACCATCATCGCCATGAACGTCGCCATCATCACCGACATCAGGATCAGCACCAGGTACTGCAGGAACGCGGTCAGGGCGCCGATGTTCAGGGCGCCGGCGTCCACCCGGGACGCGCCGAACCACAGCACCGCGATGCTGGAGGCGTTGAAGACGAACATCACCGTGGGGAAGATCCGGGCCTGTAGCCGGCCGACCCGCAGCGCGGTCGCGGTCAGGTCGGCGTTCGCCGCGGCGAACCGACGGGACTCGTGCGGCTCGCGGACGAAGGCGCGGACCACCCGGATGCCGGTGAGCTGCTCGCGTAGGACCCGGTTCACCTCGTCGATGCGCACCTGCATGGCACGGAACTCCGGCGCCATCCGGGAGATGATCAGCCCGACGGACAGCACCATCGCCGGCACCACGACCAGCATCAGCCAGGAAAGCCCGACGTCCTCACGCAACGCCATGGTCACGCCGCCGACCGCCATGATCGGGGTGGTGACCATCATCGTCAACGTGACGACCAGCAGCATCTGCACCTGCTGGACGTCGTTGGTCGTCCGGGTGATCAGCGACGGGGCGCCGAAGCGGGCCATCTCCCTACTGGAGAAACCCCCGACCCGGCTGAAGATCGCGGCCCGCAGGTCCCGGCCGAACCCCATCGCCGTCTTCGCCCCGACGTACACCGCCGCGATCGAACAGGTGATCTGTAGCGCGGAGACCAGCAGCATCCAGCCGCCGGTGCGCACGATGTAACCGGTGTCGGTCCTGGCGATGCCGAGGTCGATGATGTCGGCGTTCAGCCGTGGAAGGTAGAGCGCGGCCATCGTGCCGGCCAGCTGAAGGGCCAGCAGCACCGCCAACTGTCCCCGGTACGGCCGCAGATGTCGGCGTAACAGTCTGATCAACACCTACGCTGCCCGCTTTCTGTTGGTTCAGCCTGCGGCAGCGTACGGGCTGACGGCCACCCTGGCCACGCCTTTTCGCGCTGGCGCCGCCGGCGGGGGTCAGGGCAGGGCGGCGATGATCTCGGCCATGGAGCGGCGGCGCCCGGTGTAGAACGGCACCTCCTCGCGCACGTGCCGGCGGGCCCGGGAGGCGCGTAGGTCCCGCATGAGGTCGACGATGCGGTGCAGCTCGTCGGCCTCGAACGCCAGCATCCACTCGTAGTCGCCGAGGGCGAACGAGGCGACGGTGTTGGCGCGCACGTCGGGGTAGCCGCGGGCCATCTGACCGTGCTCGGCCAACAGCTCCCGGCGCTCGGCGTCCGGCAGCAGGTACCACTCGTAGGAGCGGACGAACGGGTACACGCACACGTAAGAACGCGCCGGCTCCCCGGCCAGAAAGGCCGGGATGTGGCTGCGGTTGAACTCGGCCGGCCGGTGCAGCGCCATCTGCGACCACACCGGCGCCAGGTGCCGGCCGAACGCGCTGCGCCGCAGCGCCCCGTACGCCTCCTGGAGGGTGTCGCTGGACTCGGCGTGCCACCACACCATGACGTCGGCGTCGGCGCGCAGGCCGGAGACGTCATACGTGCCGCGCACCTCGACGCCCTTGTCGGCGAGCGCCGCCAGCAGCCCGTCCACTTCGTCCACGAGGTTCTCGCGCAGCGCCGGCAGCGGGCTGTCGGCGCGGAACACCGACCACATGGTGTACCGGACGGTGGCGTTCAGCTCGCGTAGGCGGGCGGCGTTGGACTGGTCGGCGTTGGGCTCGCTCATGGTGTCCCCTCGGTGAGTGCTTGCATGATGTGGTCGGCGGCCGCCTGGCCGGACTTGACGCAGACGGGGATGCCGACGCCGTCGTAGGCGGCGCCGGCCAGGGCCAGGGTGGGGTGGGCGGCGAGCGCGGCGCGGGCGGCGGCGACCCGGTCCAGGTGGCCGGGGCGGTACTGCGGCAGCGCGCCGCCCCACCGTTGGACGTGGCTGGCCAGCGGCGCGGGCAGCGGCGCGGGCAGCAGCCGGTTGAGGTCGCCCAGGACGGCGGCGGCGAGGGCGTCGTCGTCGCGTTGCAGGGCGCGTTCGTCGCCGTGCCGGCCGACCGAGGCCCGCAGCAGCACGGCGCCGTCGTGCTGGCGTAGGTGCTCCCATTTGGCGCTGAAGAACGTGGCGGCTTTGACGAGCAGCTCGGGCGAGGCGGGGGCGAGCAGTCCGGACAGCTCGGGCAGCGTGGCGCCGGCCGGTAGGACGAACGTCACCAGCGCCAGGCTGGCGTAGTCGAGCGCGCCGACCAGGCCGGCGGCGCCGGGTTCGAGCTGGTCGAGCAGCCGGGCGGCGGGTCGGGCGGGCACGGCGAGGATGACGGCGTCGGCGTTCTCGACGACCGGGGCGCGGGTGGGGCCGTGGACCAGGCGCCACTGGTGGCCGTCGCGGCTCAGCTCGCGCACCGGGGCGCCCAGCGAGATCCGGGCGGCGGTGGCAGCCGCGGTGGCGTCCACGAGGCGGGTGAGGCCGCCGGCGATGGTGGCGAAGACCGGCTGCCCGGGGCTGCGGGGCAGCGCGCCGAGGGCGTGCCGGACGGCGCCGGCGAGGGTGTGTTCCTGGCGGCAGGCCCGGGCCAGGCCAGGCATGGTAGCGGCCAGGGAGAGGTGGTCGGCGCGGCCGGCGTAGACGCCGCCGAGCATCGGGTCGACGAGCCGGTCGGCGACCTCGTCGCCGAGCCGGGCCCGCACCAGGGCGCCGACGGCGACGTCCTCGTCGGGGCCGAGCAGCGGGGCGCCGGTGTCCCGGTCGTCGGCGGTGGGGTGGGCCAGCGGCGGCAGCGCGCCCGGGTCGCCGGGGACGCCGACGAGGGTGCCGGCGGGGATGGGCAGCAGCAGCCCGTTGACGGCAATGGCGGCGCGCCCGGTGGCCGGGTGGACGAGTTCGTCGCCCAGGCCCAGCTCGCGGGCCAGGGCGAGGACGGCGGAGTCGCCGCCGGCGGGGTCACGGCACAGGAACGCCTCGGCGCCCAGCTCGACCTGGCGCCCGTCGAGCGTCCCGGTGCGCAATTTGCCCCCGAGAGCCGGGCTGCCTTCGTACACGGTGATCCGGGCGCCCGGCAGACGCTGCCGAACCCGCAACGCGGCGGCCAGACCAGTGATCCCCCCACCGACAACCGCGACCCGATCCAGCCCCATACCCCCACCCAACCACCACCCCCAACCATCACCCCACCCGGGCCCCAACCCCAAGCGGCGTTGACCATGACCGCTGCGGATGAATCGGCCGTGATTCACGCGGCAGGAGTCATGGTCAACAGCCTGGGGCGGGAGGGGCGGGGTTACTTGGAGAAGACTTCGATCATTTCGAGGACGGCGGGGCCGAGGATGACGACGAACAGGGAGGGGAAGATGAAGAACAGCACCGGGAACAGGATCTTGATCGGGACCTTCTGGGCCAGTTCCTCGGCGCGCTGGCGGCGGCGCAGGCGCATCTCTTTGGACTGCTCGCGCAGCACCCCGCCGATCGGCACGCCCAGGTCTCCGGCCTGCACGACGGCGGTGACGAAGGTCCGCAGCTCCGGCACCGTGGTGCGCTCGGCAAGCGCCCGTAGCGACTGCGAGCGCGACTTGCCGATCTGCATCTCCTGGAGCACCCGGACGAACTCGCGGGCGAGCGGACCGCGGGCGTTCTGGGCGACCTGCGCGACGGCCGCGTCGAAGCCGAGCCCAGCCTCGACGCTGATGACCAGGGTGTCCAGGATGTCCGGAAGCGATCCGACCATCTCCTGCTGCCGCTTGAGCCCCAGGTTGTAGACCATGAGGTCCGGGGCGAACAGCCCGAGCAACGCCCCTCCGATGACGCCGAGCACCGCGCCACGCCCACCGCCGAAAGCCGCGCCGACCAGGCCGCCGAAGACGGCCCCGACCGCCAGTGCCACGCCCTTAGCGGGGATGACCCGTTCCACCGGCCACGCCGGCGGGTTGCCGGCGTAGTCCAGGTGCCGTTGCAGCCGCACCACCGCGGCGCCGGGCGTCAGCGCCCGACCGAGCCCGCCGAGCCTGGCCCCCAGCGGGGCGCCGACCCGCTCACGCAGGGACCGGTCCCGGGGGGCGACGTAGCCGCCGACCGGGCGGGCCCGGTCCAGCGCCGCGAGCGAACGTTGGATGTCGGCCTGAGCCCCACTGACGCCGACCAGAGCGAGCACGACGATGACGAGGGCGCCGGCTACCCCGGCAAGTCCGATGAGCAGGATCACGCCACCTGGCGGCATCTAGACCTCCACCTTGACGATGCGACTGAGCCAGAACGCCCCGATCCCGATCATGACAGTGGAGGCGACGAGCATCGCGATGCCCAGCGGCTCGGTGTAGAGCGGGCGGACGTACTCGTTGCGGAAGAAGAACATCCACAGGCCCAGCACGATCGGCATACCCAGCAGCACCATCGCCGACAGCCGGCCCTCGGCGGACAGGGCACGCACGTGCCGGAACAGCCGACCCCGCTCGCGCATCGTCTCCACAGCGGTCTCCAGCACCTCGGACAGGTTGCCGCCGACCTCGCGTTGGATCCGGATCGCCATCACCAGCCAGCGCATGTCCTGGCTGCCGTTGCGCTCGCCGACCTTCTCCAGAGCGTCCTCAAGGTCGCCGCCGAGTCGGGTCTCGGCCAGCGCGCGGCCCAGTTCGCTGGCTACCGGCTCGGCGCCCTCACGCACCAACGCGTCGATCGACTGTGGCAGCGAGAACCCGGAGCGCAGCGAGCCGACGACCAGCTGCAGCGACTCGGGCAGCTGCTCGGCGAATCTGCGGGTGCGCCGTCCGGCGCGGAACCTCAGGTACCCGGCGCTGCCGAGCCAGCCGACGATCGCGCCCAGGGGCAGGCCCACGATGACCGGCAGGATCAGCGCGCCGACGATCGCGCCGCCGGCGGCGACCCCAGCCCGGATGAGCTGCCACTCGGCCGCCCGCAGGTTGCTGCCGGCCCGGTCCAGGGCCAGTTCGATACGTTCGCGGCGGTCGGGGCGGCGCACGGCCCGCTCGGAGAAAGACAGGGCGGCGGCGAGCATCTGGTTGCTGCCGGCCGCGGACGTCTTCGCGCCGCGCTGCGGGACGAACCGGTCGAGCCGACTGAGCCGCTGCTGGACCTCGCTGCGGCCCACCAGCGGCAGCAGGGTCACCAGCACCAGCGCGAACAGGGCGACGCCGACGACGGCGGCGAGAACGGTCGGGCTGAGCCCGGTGGCGCCGCTGACCTGGAAACTCTCCGGTCCGGTGGCGGCCGCCGGGTCGGCGCGCAGTTGGGTCGGGACGCTGGCCGCCAACGTCGTGCCGCCGACCGCCACGCTGACCTGGAGCGTGGTGCTCTGGCCGCTGAGCTGCGGCGGGACAGTGGCCCGCACGATGAGCGGCGGGGTGAGACCGGCGGCCATGGTCCGGAACACCGCCCGCAGGCCAGCCGCGTTCGCCGCTGGGAAGACCTCGCCGCCGGTCGGGCCGGTCAGACCCGCAAGCTCAGCCTGGTCGGCTTCGCCGAAGGCGACTGCGTCGACGATGGCGGTGGCGCGGGAGAGGTCGCCGGCGAGCCGGTCGTAGCGGGTCGTCGAGGCGGTGTCCTCGCCATCGGAGAGCACGACGACGCGTCGTTCGACGAACGCCGCTGCGCCGGGGGTCTGCCTCGGGTCGAGCATCGCCCGGGCCGCCTCGACCCCGTCGTAGAGCGCGGTCTTGCCGGTGGCGGTCAGCCCGTTCACCGCGGCGGTGAAGGCCGGCCGGTTGGCCGTTGGGGCGATCATGGCGCGGGCGACGTCGGAGACGGTGACCAGGCCGAGCCAGACGCCCTCGGGGGCGGTGGCGGCGTAGTCGAGGGCGGCGGCGCGGGCGGCGCCGATCCGGTCGTCGTTGGCCATCGAGCCGCTGGTGTCGAGCACCAGCACGACGGCCCGACGGGGCGCGTCCGGACCCGCGGCGCCGCCGACGGCGCGCACGGTGCTGTGCAGCGGGGTCTGCCCAGCGTGGACGGTGACGGTGGCGTCGGCCAACGACACGCCGGCCGGCAGGGCGCTGGCAGCCAGGAAGAACTCGACCGCCCCGGGGGTGGCCTGCACCCCGGTCACGGCGACGGCAGGCCCGTCGGCGCCCGCCGCTGCCGGCGTCAAGGCGAGCGTGGCGAGCGCGCACAGGGCCGCCGCGGCGGCGGCCAGGGCTGGCAGCCGGCGGACGGTCATCTCAGGCCGCCCGCCATGAAGGTCTCCGGCGGCAGGGTGACGCCGTAGGCGGCGAGGTTCTCCAGGAAGCGGGGCCGCAGGCCGGTCGGGCCGAGGATGCCACGGAACTTGCCGTGGGCGTCCTGGCCGGCCTTGAAGTCGAAGATGAACAGGTCCTGGAGGGTGACGATGTCGGCCTCCATGCCGATCACCTCGGTGATGTGAGTGATCTTGCGGCTGCCGTCCTTGAGCCGACTGACCTGGATAATCAGGTCCACAGCGGAGGCGACCTGCTCGCGAATGGCGCGCACCGGCAGGTCCATCCCGGCCATGAGGACCATGGTCTCCAGGCGGGCCAGGGCGTCCCGGGGCGTGTTGGCGTGCAGGGTGGTGAGCGAGCCGTCGTGGCCGGTGTTCATGGCCTGGAGCATGTCCAGGGCGGCGCCGTCGCGGACCTCGCCGACGACGATCCGGTCCGGGCGCATCCGCAGCGAGTTCTTCACCAGGTCCCGGGCGCTGATCTGGCCACGGCCCTCCACGTTCGACGGACGGGACTCCAGCCGCACCACATGGTCCTGGTGTAGTTGCAGCTCGGCGGCGTCCTCGACGGTGACGATCCGCTCGTCGTGGGGGATGAAGCTGGACAGCACGTTGAGGGTGGTTGTCTTGCCCGAGCCGGTGCCGCCGGAGACGACCACGTTGAGCCGGCCGCGGATACAGGCGCGCAGCAGCTCGGCGGTCTGCCGGGTGAGGGTGCCGAACGTGATGAGGTCCTCGACGCTGAACGGGTCCTTGGAGAACTTACGGATCGTCAGCGACGAGCCGTCCAGGGCGATCGGCGGGACGATGGCGTTGACCCGCGAGCCGTCGGGCAGGCGGGCGTCGACCATCGGGCTGGCCTCGTCGACGCGGCGGCCGACCCGGGAGACGATCCGGTCGATGACCCGGCGCAGGTGCGTCTCGTCGGCGAACTCGACGTCGGCGCGCACCAGGCGGCCGGAGCGCTCCACATAGATCTGGTGCGGGCCGTTGACCATGACCTCGCTGATGTCGGTGTCACGCAACAGCGGCTCGATCGGGCCGTGGCCCAGGATGTCGTCGTGGACCTCCTGGGTGATCCGGGCCCGGTCGGCTGTGGTGAGCGGGGTCTCCTCCCGGGCCAGCAGCTCCGACAACGTCTGCCGGACCAGCCCCTCAAGGTCGTCCCCGCCGCTCTCCGCGTCGTAGAGCTTCGGCCCGAGAATGTCGGCCAGGGTGCGCTGGAGCCGGGCCTTGACCTCGACGACCTTGTCGCTGATCGGACGGCCGGCGGCCCGGTACCGGTCGCCGCCACGGCCCCGGTCGCCCTCTACCGGTTCCGCCAGGCCCGCCGCCGAGGCGGCGCCCTGGACGGTCGGTGCGCTGTCGCCGTCGGCCGATGGGGCCGCTTCGGGCGCCCGGTTGCTGCCGAGGCCGCCGGAGAGTCGATCTGCCAGACCCATCGTTAGCCCCTCCGTCCGAACACCTTGAAGCCGCGCCGGTGGGTGGCCGGCCGGCTGGACTCGCCGGTGCAGCGGTCGGCCAGCTCCTTGATGGAGCGCGACACCGGGTGGTTGGGGTTGTCCACCGCGATGGGGACGCCCCGGTTGACCGACAGCGGCACGTCCCGCGACGAGGGCATGAGCACGTTCATCGACATGCCGACCGCCTTCTCGATGTCCGAGATCGTCAGCCCGACCTGCGAGTCGGCCCGGTTGAGGATCGCCAGCCGGCGCTCCTTCGGGTACTCCAGCAGCTCGAACATGTCCTGGGTCAACCGCACGCTCTTGAGCGTCGGCAGGTCCGGGGTGACGACCAGGGCGAACCAGTCGGTGAGGTCCAGGGTGGCCAGCACCTGGTCGCTGAAGTACGGCGGGGTGTCGACGACGATGTAGTCGAACATCTGCCGGGCCACCCCGATGATCTCGCCGATGAGTTCCCGGGTGACGTGGTCGCCCTCGGCCGGGCCGGCCGGCGCGAGCAGGGCGTCCAGGCCAGGACGGTACTTGGTCAGCAGCGAGCGCACCGCCGCCTCGTCGAGCCGCCCGGCCATCGGGATGGCGTCGGCGATGCTGCGCTCGGGCTCCAGCTGAAGCATGATCGCCACGTCGCCGAACTGCAGGTCCAGGTCGATGAGCAGGACCCGACGGCTGCCCCCGGCGGCCAGGATCGCCGCGAGGTTCGTCGACACGGTGGACTTCCCGCAGCCGCCCTTGCCGGCGAAGACAGTGATGAGCTTGGCCTCGCGTGACTCCGGTCCGCCGGCGATCGGACGCACGGTGGCGCCGAGCTGACGGGAGAGGTCCAACGACCGCTCGCAGGCCAGCGCCAGGGCGGCCGGCTCGGACGCCGGCACGACCTCGCGGACGCCCGCGCGGATCGCCTCGGCGAGCACGGCCAGCTCGACGACGCCGCGGAGCAGCACCACGCCGAGGCTGGGGTGGGCGATGCGCTGGCCGGAGGCGAACCGCAGCGCCTCGGCCATCGCCACGCCGGGTCCCAGCACCACGAGTTGGGTGTCGGGCTGCGCGGCGAGCGCCTGGTCCAGGGCGGCGAAGTCGTCGACGGGGGTCACCTGACCCGGCAGACCTTCCGGCCGCGGGGCGCCGCCGGGAGGCTCACAGTAGATCGTCATCAGTGGCCTCTCACGGGAACAGGGTGTTGTTGTCGACGCCCAGCCCTGGTGCGATCGTGGCGGTGTCGTCGAGCAGGGCCAGGTAGAGGGTGCCGGTCTGGGCGGCGTGGATGAGGCGCTCGGCGTCGGACTGGATCACCCCGACCGTGACGACGATGGTGGCGTTGGTCTTGGCCTTGGCGGGGGCGTCCGAGGCGGACGGGGTGGCCCCGGCGACCGATCCGGGCGTGCCCTGTTCGCCGACGGCGATCACCTCGACCCGGGGCAGCAGCACCCGGGTGGCGTGGTTGTTGGCGGCGTTGCTGTTGATGGAGGTGTCACCGGACGGGATGCGGCCCTTGCCGGCGCGGACGGTGAAGGTGTTGAAGATGGCGATGTTGGCGCCCGGCTTGACGAACCCGGCGACCCGGGCCGCGGCGCTGACCTCGACGCTGACGGCGAGTTTGCCTTCGGGCAGCGCCAGGCCGCCGGTGAGCTTGGTGGGCTCGCCGAACATGCCGCGCAGCAGCAGCTGGCTGGGCTGGATGTCGGCGGTGACGGCCAGGATGTCCAGGGTGATGCTCAGTTCGCTGATCGCGGTGGCGGGCACGGTGGCCCGGGGCATGATGACCTGCTCGACGTAGCCGCCGGCGCGCAGGCTCGCCCCGCTGGTGCCGGCCGGGATGCGTTTGGCGGCCACGAGCACCTTCACCGGGTCCCTGCCGGCGACCGCCCGTTCGTCGGCCGAGCGCACGTAGACGACGACGGCCAGGCAGCCGACGACCGCCAGCAGCAGGGCGACCAGCACCGCGAGCAGCCGCCGTTTCATCCGTTACCTCAATCCCCCGCGCTATCCGACAAGGTCGACCACGACCACGCCGAAGTTCGCTCCGGAGGTGGCTATCTGCCCTATCGGCAGCAGACGCCCGCTGGTGAAGTATCCGCAGACATATGTGGTCGAACCGCCGTGCGTGTTGGGGCAGACGGTCCCGCCGGGGAGCCAGGAGTTGGCGGAGGCGCCCGGAAAGCGGTAGCCGGTGAGGACGAACGAGGCGAAGCCGGCCAGGTGGTACTCGGTGTTCGAGCCGGCGCCCCGCACCCCGTCGTAGATCGGGATCGGGATCTCGACCCGGTCCTCGTGCAGTGAGTCGAGCGCGGTGCGGCAGTTCTGCGACGCCGAGGCGCCCGGGTCGCCGCCGTAGCTGCCGTCGTCGTCGACGGTCACCTCGCACAGGCCGGTGCCGTCCTCGTCGAGCCAGCCGAAGCTGCCCGGGGCGTCCCACCCGGACGGGCCGGCCGGGCAGCCCGACAGGCTCTTGGTGGTGTGGAACGTGACGACGCGTTCGCTGGACGCCGGTGGCGTGCCGCCGCCCGACGGCCACAGGTTGAGCCCGTCGCCGGTCAGATCGTTCCATTCGCAGACCGAGAAGGTGAGGCTGAGTCCTCGGGCGCGCGCCGGCGGGCCCCAGGCCGCGCGGGCGCACGCGGCGACGGTCGCGCCGGCGTATGCGCCGCCGGTGAGGGCCTTGATGAAGGTGCCGGGCAGGATGCTGCCGCCGCCCTGGATCTGGGTTTCGGTGTGCGCCTCGACGTAGTTGATGTCCGCGGGCGCCTCGCCGAGGCAGCCGGTGAGGTTGGTGGGCGCCGGGCAGCCGGGGCTGAGGTTCGGGCCGTTGCCGCAGATCGCGGCGACGCCGGCGGTGCCGTCGTTGGCGTTGGCGTTGGCGAAACCCTGCGCGGTGGCGTTCTGTCCACAGTCGGCGGCGGTCCGCACACACTGCTCGGCCAGCGCCCGTGCGGCGGCGTCCGCGCCGCTGAGGAGTTGCTCACGTTCGGCGTAGAGGCGGCCGACGTCGATGACGACGGCGCCCATGCCCATCATGACGCCCATGCCGGCGACGATCGCGACGATCGCGGCGGCCGCGCCGTGTTCGGAGCCCCCACGGCGACCGGGTCCGACGGCGGCACGCGCGCGGCGCAGGACGGCGCGGGTCAGCCGGCGCATGGCATCACTCCGGTGGCGGTCAGGATGATCCCGCCGACCATCGGTCCCAACGGGGTGACCGGGTCGAACGCCTGGGTCAGCTCGACGGTGGCGTTGTCCTCGGCGCCGGGGACGTCCGGGCAGGTCTCGATGACAGGGGTGGCGACGCCGACGCCGAGGACCGCCTCGATACGGGCCGCGCCGGCGGCCCCCAGGGACTCGGCCCGGGCCCCCTCACGGGCGGCCTCGGTGAGAGCGATCTGGGCGTTGAACATCCGTCCGAAGTCGATGATCCCGAACAACATGAGCAGCAGCAACGGCAGGACCAGGGCCATCTCGACGGCGGCGGCGCCCCGGTCGTCGCCCTGGCGGAACCGAAGCGTCGCGCGCACGTGGCGGCTCCTTGGTGTGAGGGACGGCCCCGCCGGTCCCGGGCCCAGGTCGCACGGGGGTACAACCTGGGCGCCGGAACCGGCGGGAGTCTGTGGAGGCGTCGGCGAACCGCCCGGCGCCCTCACGGCGCGTGGATCAGGGGGTGGTGACGGCGTCGTCGACGTCCTGGAACAGGCCGTCGAGGCTTCCGCCGAGCAGGGTGACAGTGGCGATGATGGCTACGGCGATCAACGCGACCATGAGGCCGTACTCGACGGCGGTCGCGCCGCGGTCATCCCGAGTCCGTTCGAGGAGAGCGGAGAGGTAGGCCAGCATAGGGGGATCTCCTTCTGATCAGGCGACCCCGTCCATGGGGCCATGTACAGATCGAGATCGGATCGCGACAGAAAGTCATTAGACTTCCCGCTGATTTTTTCAGTTGGCTTATGCTGGCGCTGCGCCCGCCGAAGGTACAGGCACGCCCGAAACGGGCAACCACGCCGCTCTCGTCGCACCTGACCTGATCGGCAGCCGGTCCGGGGCATTCAAGGACTCGTGGCGGGTCCGCTGCCCTAGGCGCGGGCCCGCCACGAACTCACCCGCCGGTCAGGCGGTCAGCTCGTGCGCCAGGGCGACGACCCGGGTCAGCACCTCCGGGTCGGTGTCGGGCATCACGCCGTGTCCCAGATTGAACACATGCCCGCTCGCGGACGTGCCCTCGGCCAGCACCCGGCGCACCTCGGCCTCGATCACCGGCCACGGCGCGAACAGCAGGCACGGGTCAAGGTTCCCCTGTACCGCCTGGTCCGGGCCGACGAGACGCGCGGCGACGTCCAACGGCGTCCGCCAGTCCACCCCGACGACCTCGACCCCGGCCGACGCCATCGCCGGCAGCAGGTGCCCGGCGCCAACGCCGAAGTGGATCCGGGGGACGCCCGCGCTGGCCAGCGACGACAACACTGCCTGCGAGTGCGGCAGCACGAACGTCCGGTAGTCCGCCTCCGACAGCGCCCCGGCCCACGAGTCGAACAGCTGCACCGCCGACACGCCCGCGGCCACCTGAACCCGCAGGAACTCGCCGGTGATCTGGACCAGCCGCTCGCACAGCGCGTGCCACAGCTCCGGGTCGCCATGCATAAGGGCCTTGGTCAGCACATGCGAGCGCGACGGCCCGCCCTCGACCAGATAGCTGGCCAGGGTGAACGGCGCCCCCGCGAACCCGATCAGCGGCGTGCCACCCAGCTCGGCCGTCAGCAGCCGCACCGACTCGGCCACGAAGTCGACATCACCGGCGACCAGGGGACGCAGCCGCTCAAGATCTTTCTCCGTGCGGACCGGCTCGGTGACCACCGGCCCGGTGCCCGCGACGATGTCCAGGTCCACCCCGGCGGCCGCCACCGGCACCACGATGTCGCTGAACAGGATCGCCGCGTCCACCCCGTGCCGACGCACCGGCTGCAACGTGATCTCGGTGACCAGCTCCGGCCGGCGGCACGACTCAAGCATGCCGACACCGGCGCGGATGGCCCGGTACTCAGGCAGCGACCGACCGGCCTGACGCATGAACCACACCGGGGTGTGCGGCACGGGCAGGCCGTGGCAGGCGCGCAGGAACGCTGATTCGCTCGTCGCGGGGCTCGTTAACATCACCGCCATGCTCGCATGCGCGGGCCGTCGGCCGGCGTGCCGGGCCGGTTGAGCACCCACCGAGCCCTAGGCTCTGCTGTCATGCAGCCGCAGACCGGTCTTCCCGACACGTTCGCCCGGGCGGTGGCGGGATTGCGGACGTGCCAGCCACGCGCCGAGATCACGTTGACGGAGGTCACCGCCCCGCAGCGCCTGGCCCCGTACGCCTTCGCGCTTGGCGCCTCCGTGTGCCGGGACAGTGATGAGGTGGCCACCGGCCGACTCATCCTGCTGTACGACCCCGAAGGCCACGAAGCGTGGGAGGGCCCGATCCGGCTGGTGACGTACGTCACCGCCGACCTGGAGCCCGAACTGGCCGCCGATCCGATGCTCCCGGCCGTCGGCTGGAGCTGGCTCATCGACGCGCTCGCCCAACACCGTGCCGCCCACCGGGCCATCGGCGGCACCGTCACCCAGACCATCTCCACCCGCTTCGGGGAGCTGGCAGGACCGCCCGCCGTCGGCGACTACGAACTTAGGGCCTCGTGGAGCCCCGTCGACCCCGACCTCACCGGGCACCTGCCCGCCTGGTGCGACGTCCTGGCCTCCACCGCCGGCCTGCCGCCGGAAGGGGTCACCGCGCTCGGCGACCGTCGCGCCAACTCGGGCGTCTGACCGCTCGGCCGCACAGGCCGGCCAGCGCCGCCCGCCCGCGACGCGCCCGGCCTGGCGACGCGCCGAGGCCGCCGGTGCGTCGGAGCGACTAACCCGACGCGTACGGTGTCCGGATGAGCGACGCAGCCACCTCGGGCACCGGAGCCCCCGACGCCTCCACCCCGCTGGTCGCTCCACGTGAGGGCACGCCAACACCGGTGATCGACGCGCCCGGGCTCGCCGAGGTCGCCGCCCGGTTCGCCGCCGGCGCCGGCCCCGTGGCCGTCGACGCCGAACGCGCCTCCGGCTACCGCTACAGCCAGCGCGCCTACCTCGTCCAACTGCGCCGCTCCGGCGCCGGCACCGCCCTCATCGACCCCATCGACCTGGCCGACCTGCGGGTCCTCGACGACGCCATCGCCGACACCGAATGGGTCCTGCACGCCGCCAGCCAGGACCTCCAGTGCCTGGCCGAAGTCGGCCTACGACCCCGACGACTGTTCGACACCGAACTGGCAGCCCGGATCGCCGGCTTCGAACGCGTCGGCCTGGCCGCCCTCACCGAATCCCTG
Source organism: Pilimelia columellifera subsp. columellifera (assembly GCF_039532605.1). Taxonomy (NCBI): domain Bacteria; kingdom Bacillati; phylum Actinomycetota; class Actinomycetes; order Micromonosporales; family Micromonosporaceae; genus Pilimelia; species Pilimelia columellifera. The sequence continues at coordinate 3,953 of NZ_BAAARY010000019.1, read as the reverse complement.
CTCGGCTACACGCTGGAGAAACACCACTCCGCCGCCGACTGGTCCACCCGCCCCCTGCCCGACTCCTGGCTCACCTACGCCGCCCTCGACGTCGAGATGCTCGTCGAACTACGCGACGCCCTCGCCACCGAGCTGCACGCCCAGGGCAAACACGAATGGGCCGCCGAAGAGTTCGCCGCGCTCGTCCGCTGGGGCGGCCAACCGCCCAAACCACGGGTCGACCCCTGGCGGCGCACCTCCGGGGCGCACAAACTGCGCGGCCCGCGCGCCCAGGCCCGCGTCCGCGCCCTCTGGCAGGCCCGCGACGACCTCGCCCGCCGCCGCGACACCGCCCCCGGGCGCATCCTGCCCGACGCCGCCATCGTCGCCGCCGCCGAAGCCGACCCCGCCGACGAACGCTCCCTGATGGCCGTCCCCGGCTACGCCGGCCGGGCCACCCGACGCCTGGCCAGCGTGTGGCTGCGGGCGCTCGCCGACGCCCGCGCGCTGCCCGACAACGAGCTGCCCACCCAGCCAGTCACTGACGGCCCTCCCCCGCCGCACCGCTGGAACGAACGCGACCCGGCAGCCGCCGCCCGGCTGGCCCGGTGCCGCCAGGTCGTCACCGGATCGGCGTCCACGCTGGCCCTGCCGCCGGAGAACCTCATCACACCCGACACCGTCCGCCGGCTGGCCTGGATGCCCCCGGACGAGATCAGCAAGGAGACGGTCGCCGCGGAGCTGCGCGGGCTGGGCGCGCGGGAATGGCAGGTCAAACTCATCGCCGCCGACCTCGCCGTGGCCCTAGCCGGCTGATCGGTTCGCATCAACCGGCCAGGGGAGTGTCCGATGATAATCCGACAGTCCCGCCGCTGGGTGGCCAGCTCGGCGAGCCGGTCATCGGCGTCGGTGCGGTCGGATGCCGTGGCGGGCAGCAGCGGCCCGGACGGTCCGCCGACGGCGTGGCCGGGTCGTCTCGGGGCGGGCAGCAGGTCGCCGGTGAGGGCGGGGGAATCGTCAGACATCAGACTCCTGACCCGGCTCGGCGACGGCTGAAAATCTTGTCGGTAATGACCGTTACCGACAAGAGGCACCATACCGGACCACAAGTGCGGCGCGTTCTAAGAACATGGCGCGAATTCCGATCAAGCCAGGATCAGCGTAGTGTGGTGGGCACGGCTAAGCGGGCGGGGTTGTTGAACCCCGCCGGATGAAGGGGAGCTGACTCATGCAGCAGGTGGGGCTGGCCCGTCCAGAGCCCGAGACGATCCCGAGCCGGGTCACCGGCAACCGGGTGCAGATCCCCCTGGAGGTGCGCCGCACCCTGGACCTGAAGCCCGGCGACCGGCTGGTCTGGATCACCGACGCCACCGGCGTGCGGGTCACCACCGCCCGCGCGCTGGCCAAGGCGGTGTGGGCCAAGAACACCGGCGGCGACGCCGGCGATTCCGGGGAGTACGTGCGTGCCCAGCGCGAGGCTGAGGAGCAGCGCGTCCGGCACACCGACGAGGCTGACTGGGATGGCGTCGACACCGGCAGCTCCAAGCTGGCCGCGGCGCTGTTCCCCGGCGTGTGAGCGCCCCGGCCGCAGCGGGTAAGACCGTCCTGGTTTTCGACACCTCGGCGGTCCTGGCCTGGCTGTTGCAGGAGGCCGGTCGGTGGAAGCGGATCGACAACCTGCTCAAGCATCCGGACGTCGAGGCCGTGTTGCCGTCGGCGGCGGTCGCCGAGGTGCTGTACGGGGCGCCGATGCGCGGTAACACCGCCACCCGTGAGGAACTGCTGGTGAGCATGGCTGCGCATCTGCGCGTGGAGTCCGTCACCGCTGAGGACGGGGCGTGGGCCGGCGACCGCATCCTTGAATCCCACCGCAACCCGGTGGTCTGGCCGCCGGCGAAGAACCGGAAGAACAGCACGCTGGCCTTGGGCGACGGCCTCGTCTTGGCCGTGGCGCACCGGCTCGGCGCCCCGGCGGTCACCTTCGACGCCGCCTGGGCCAAGTTCCCGACGATGCAGTTCCAGCTGTTCAACCCGTACGACGTGCCCAACACCTGAGCACCACTCGGTCCGCGATCAGCGGGCCCGGACATGAGCGAGGCCCGCACACAACGGGGGCCCCGCCACTCCCGTGAAGCAGCAGGGTCAATCCCAAATCAAGGCCCAGGCCGGGCCCGGACCGTTGGACACCGCCGTGACCGAGATCCGCAGCGAGCTGGCTCGCGTGGATAGCAAGGCAGGCACGTTGCTGACGCTGGCCGGTGCCGCGCTCACCGGTCGGCTTGGCCGCGTTGGACCGCCCCGACCTACCGGCCGAGGCCAGCTACGGAGCCGTACGGTGATCGCTCGTGTCATCGACGGTGAGCTTTGACGCACGCGGCACCCACCGGATTCCCATATCGGGCAGCGGGGTGCTCGGTCATGTCGGCATGAAACATCGCAGGGCCGCCCCAGCTATCGGGGGGCCCTGCGTCATGTTCAGAGGCGTTCGTACTCCTCGTCTAGGTCGACGACGTCGACGTGTTCGTCGTCGTCGAGTAGCCGCGCCAGGCCGTCCGGGTCGGCCCTAGGATGTGGACTTTTCTGGCAGGTAGGCGAAGGCGTAGCCGCCGGTCGCCGTTGTCTGCGTGGTGGCGGAGAAGCCGATATGGCTGCTGGCTGTGGTCGGGATGCTGCGCCGCAGTATCTTGTCGCCGCAGGAGTGGCGGGTGCGGGCGCCGGGGATCTCGGCGCCGTTGTCGGCGAATGAGACCTCGAGCGTGGCTCCGCCGGTGCAGGCCAGCACGAATGTCATCGAGCCGATGCCGGGAGAGTCGGGCAGGGTATTGCCGAAAACCGGTGCCAGTGGACCACTTCCGCTGGAGAACCTGGTTTCGTCGTCGCTGTCGCCCAGCGCCCGTGCGAGTTGCTGCTCGGCTGCCTTGCCCAGCGCCGCCTCGGCGGAGGTCGACGCCGGCGCGGACGAGGTTGGACTCGTCGGCGACGGCGCGTCGGGATCGCGGTCATCGGTGGTGCAGCCGGTCAAGGCGACCACGACGGCGATCAGGCCGCCGATCCGCCTGAGTGATGCGGTCACGCTACACCGGTCCTTTGGTCAATTGTTGAATCGGCCGATGGAGAGGTCACCGACCTGCGGAGCGGCGATCCTACCAGTGGTCTTCTTAACTTTGCACGGCGGAACGATATCGGTTTTTGTGTAGGTGATTCGATAACCCTTGTTTCCGAGCACTGCGCGGTAACCCTTTTTACCGGTGTTCTTGTCGGTGACTTTCCGGCCGGTCTTGGATTTGTACTCGTAGCCGGCGCTGATTTTGAGACTCGTTTTTGCCTTGGCCAGCACCACGCCGGCTTCGGCCTCGGCGCCGACCTCGACCCCGAGTTTGAAAGTGTGTTCACTCTCCATGGTCCAGCTCACGCTCTGTCCGGGCTCCAGCCAGGTCGACATAGGGTCGGAGGTGTCCTTGATGAAGTGCGGCTTAGACTTCACGGAGTAGACGGGCGGATCGTCGACCTCTGGGCACTTCATCGCTGACGTGACGTCCTCGGCCTCGGTGGGCTCACCGACGAAGGTGAACTCCAGCTCTTCGCCGTCCACTACATCACCGTTTTCGTCGACAAAGTACGACTCGCCCGGCGGCTCATTGGCGAGGGCAACCCCTGCGTTACCGACGAGCGCCAGAGAAACCGCCGCCGACATGGCCGACAGCGAGCGGATCAGAAGCTTCCCGCGCATGTGTTCTAATCCATTCTATAAGCCAACTTTGGTGGCTCGCCATCGCAATACCACCAGTCCTGCTCGAATCGACGAAAGGCTAGCACGGATAGCGCATGCGGGCCTGTCGGCTATCCGACAGGCAGCGAAGTGATCTCACCAAGGAATTGAGCCTTTCCGGGCAACGGTGCGGTGACTGTGTGTCACGTGGTGCGGTCGGCTTCCATGTGTAGGAGCACCAGTGCGGCGGCGACGATCTGGCCGA